>NZ_WKZJ01000002.1:0-384010 GCF_009679715.1 Faecalibacterium sp. BIOML-A1 | reverse complement strand
AATCCACAGCACCCTGAAACTATTGTAGCATTCCGCTGGAGAGCGGTCTATAAATACTACTATTTTATTATACGAGGAACGCCTTATGAAAAATGCTAAAATTTCCCGCCGCAGCTTTCTGCTTGGCCTTGCCGCCTGCTCTGCCGCAGGCATTCTCACTGCCTGCAAGGGGGATGACACCCCCGCCAGCAGCGCTTCCACCTCGCCGGAAGCACCCGCTTCTTCCGTGAGCGAGCTTGAACCCATCGGGCTGTTTACCGTGGAAGATTTTCCCAAGCTGGACGGCAGCACTGCCTGCATCCCGCTGATGGCCCAGATGATGGCCGATACCACCGGCATCGATCTGGAAGTAGCCCAGAGCGGCATTTCGGTCAGCACCACGGCCTATGCGTGGGAAAACTTCGGCCTGTACCCGGATGAGGAGTACACTGCCAGGATGCTGGTGGTCTACGAAGCGCCGGACTACGTAAAGGAAGAGCTGAAAGAAGCAAACGCCCAGCTGGAACAGAAACCCATTGGCCGGGACGCACTGGTGTTCATCGTGAACGAGAACAATCCGGTCAAGAGCCTGACCCGGCAGCAGCTGAAGGATATCTATGCCGGTAAGATCACCAACTGGAAGGAAGTGGGCGGCGAGGATCTTGCCATCGTGCCCTTCCAGCGGGGCGAAGACTCCGGCAGCCAGACCCTGTTCCGCAAGCTGCTCATTCAGGGCGGCGAACTGATGGACCCGCCCACCGAGCTGGCTCCCGCTGCCATGGGTGAGCTGGTGGACAGCATCGCCGCCTACAACAACAGCGCCAATGCCATCGGCTTCTCGGTCTACTACTACATCGACCAGATGTACTCCCAGCCCGGCCTGCGTCTGCTGGCCGTGGACGGCGTGACCCCTTCCAACGACACCATCGCCAGCGAAAGCTACCCGCTGTGCAACGAGTTCTATGCCGTTCTCCATGCGGACGCTGCCGCCGACAGCCCGGAACGCCAGCTTTACGACTGGCTGGATACCGCCGCCGGACAGGACTGCATCAAAAAATCCGGCTATGTAGCGGTGGCACCCGCCACTGCAGCGAACAGTGCCGTCTGATCTTCTAGCAATTGACAGCTTTCTGCATTTCTGTTACAATATTACACATAAATGTTGAAACTTTTTTTGCAAAGGAAGGCTCAATATGGACAATTCCTCCTCCCATGTGGAAAGCCGCTGGCGCACCCAGCTGCGCAACCGCATCATTCAGGCGTCCAGTCTGCTGGAAATTTTGCTCTCCGGCCTTGTGCTCATCGGCCTGCTGCTCAGCGCTGTGCCGCTCATCAAGTGGATGCCCGGCCTGCTGTTTGACGGCAACGAAGTGGAGATCCGCATTTTTCTGGAGCGGAGCCTTGACATCGTGATCGGCATCGAGTTCATCAAAATGCTGGCCAAGCACAGCCCCGGCAGCAGTCTGGAAGTGCTGCTCTACGCCATTGCCCGTCATCTGGTAGTGGGCCACGACTCCGCACTGGAAAACCTGCTCAGCGTGGGAGCCATCGCCCTGATCTTTATTGTGCGCAAGTTCTTCTTTGTGCCGGCCTTTGGTGCCCACCTGCCGGACGGCCATCCGGCACCGGATCTTTCACCTCGCCAGAGCGGCATCCCCGCCGATGCGTTTCTCTCCCGCCTGAAGGAGCGCGCCAAGGCCGAGGTGGCCGAGGCCATTCCTTCCGAAGAAGAGACTTTTGACGAGTACGATTTTGAGCAGGCCGCCCCGGAACCAAAATAACATAAACAAAAATGCCCCGCAGCACTGCCGGAAAACCAGCAGGCTGCGGGGCATTTTATAATGCTTTTATTTTTTATTGTGCTTTCCGAAGCGGTACTCTTTGCCCTCACGGATGCGCTGGATATTGGCGCGGTGCATATAGATCACCATGCCGGACATAAAGCCGGAGCCAATGGCGCACACCAGCATATCACCAGCGGCATAGCCCTGCAGGGAACCGTAAATGATGGTCAGCACCGGGTAGAGTGCTGCCATGGCCACGCTGCCCAGCGACACCATGCCGGTGGGGATCAGGCACACCAGAAAGATAATGGCCAGAAACGGCAGCAGCACCGGCTGGATGGCCAGAATGGCACCAGCTGCCACCAGCACGCCCTTGCCGCCTTTGAACCCGAAGTACAGCGGGTACAGATGGCCCAGCACTGCAAAGATAGCAGCCAGATAGACACCCAGATACGGCGACACACCAGCATCGGCGGGCAGCATGTGGAACAGCCACCGGCCAATGCACACGGCCAGCACGCCCTTGAGCACATCGCCTGTCGCGGTCATGGCGGCAGCCTTCTTGCCAAAGGTGCGCAGCATGTTGGTCATGCCGGCCGCACCGCTGCCATGATTGCGCACGTCGTCATGATATACGAATTTGCTGACGAGGATGCCGGTATCCACACTGCCCAGCAGGTACGCCTGCAGGATGGTGGCTGCGGCGATCAGGATCGCTTTCATCATAGAAACGGATGCCTCCTTTGCGGGCGCTTACACGTCCTTTGCGCCCACTTCGCCGGAGCCGCGCTCGCGGATCACCAGACGGATGGGGGTGTGTTCCAGACCAAAGTTCTCGCGGATCTGGTTGATCAGATACCGCTGGTAGCTGAAATGGAACAGCTGCTTCGAATTCACAAAGGCCACGAACGTGGGCGGGCGGGTGGATGCCTGAGTCAGATAGAAGATCTTCAGGCGGCGGCCCTTGTCGCTGGGCGGCTGCATCCGGGCTGTGGCGCGGGCCAGCATCTCGTTCAGCACGCCGGTGGGCACGCGGGCACCGTTCTGGCTGTCCACATCGCGGATCAGCTGCATGAGCTTGTTCACGTTGTAGCCGGTCTGAGCCGAGATGAAGATGATAGGAGCATAGCCCATAAAGCTGAAGCACTCGGCATAATCGCGGCGCTGCAGTTCCATGGTGTTGGTCTCCTTGCCTTCCACCGCGTCCCACTTGTTGACGACGATGATGCACGCCTTGCCCTGATCGTGGGCATAACCGGCCACCTTGCTGTCCTGCTCGGTAAAACCGACGGTGGCATCCACAAGGATCAGCGCCACACGGCTGCGCTCCACAGCGGCCAGTGCGCGCACTACCATATAACGCTCCAGACCGTCGGTGATGTTGCTGCGCTTGCGCAGACCGGCGGTATCGGTAAAGATGAACTTGCCATAAGCGTTGTCCACCGGGGTGTCAATGGCATCACGGGTGGTGCCCGCCTCGTTTGCCACGATCATGCGGTTCTCGCCCAGAATGCGGTTGGTCAGGCTGGACTTGCCCACATTCGGGCGGCCGATGATGGCAACCGGGATGCGGTCCTCTTCCACCACCGTCTCGCTGAAGTCCAGATGGGCGCACACAGCGTCCAGCAGGTCGCCGGTGCCGTGGCCGTGCACGGACGAAATGGGCATCACCTCGTCAAAGCCGAGGTTGTAGAACTCGTACATCTCCATGGGGGCATCGCCCACCTTGTCGCACTTGTTCACGGCCAGAATGATGGGCTTGTGGCTGCGGCGCAGCATGTGGGCCACATCCTCGTCTGCGGCGGTCAGGCCGTCGCGCACGTCCACCACCATGATGATGCAGTCTGCAGTGTCAATGGCGATCTGGGCCTGCTCCCGCATGTGAGCCAGAATGCCCTCGGTAGCCTTGGGCTCAATACCGCCGGTGTCCACCAGCAGGAAGTCATGGCCGTTCCACTCGCAGTTGGCAAAAATGCGGTCACGGGTAATGCCCGGCGTGTCCTCCACAATGGCAAGGCGCTGACCGCACAGCTTGTTGAACAGGGTGGATTTGCCCACGTTGGGGCGGCCCACCACTGCTACGATCGGTTTGCTCATAGGGGTTCCTCCTTTCTATAACAAAAGGTTTTATGCTCTTCTTCTCCTTGCAATGTGCAGGCCGCTACGCAGCAGGGCGCGGGCTTCGTCGCCGCCAGAGGTCGGCAACACCTCCACCTTCACGCCAAGGCGCTGGGCCAGCTGGTCGGTGGTGATGTCGTCCAGAAAGGTGTCTTTTTCCTCCCGCAGCATCACGGCGGGCACGCCCAGCGTGCCGCTGGTCAGCTTGCCCTCGCACTGAGCAATGATATCGGTCGCCGTTACAAGCCCGGCCACACCCACATTGCCGCCGAAGAATTTGTTCTTGATGGTGTGCACCGTCACCTCGATCATGGGGTACTGGCGGTGCAGCTCAGCCATCATCTGGCGGATGAGCGGCGAAGCCATTTCGCCCGTGACCACGTCCATCTTTTTGGTGCCGTAGATGCGGTGGGGCTTTTCCAGCTCCGCCAGAAATTCCGAGGCATACAGGCGCATCATGCCCACGCCGTTTTCCAGCTGGTCGAAGTCCTCGTAGAACTCTTCCGGCGGGATGGGCCTGCCTGCCTTGAGGTACCATTCATCACTGGGATAAATGATGCGCTTGCCGTGGCGGCGCTTGCACTCATCGCCGAATTCTTCCATGATGTCGATGACTTCGGCGCTGGTCTTTGCATCATACGGTGTCTGCTTGAACAGCTTCTCGCGGTAGTCCGTCACGCCGCAGGGCACCGCAGCGATGCTCTGCACCATAGGGGTCAGCTCCAAAAGGTCGGAGAGGGTACGGCGCAGTTCGTCGCCGTCGTTGATGCCGCGGCACAGCACCAGCTGACAGTTGACGGCGATGCCGCCCTCCACCAGACGGGGCAGATACTTGAGCACCTCGCCGCCGCGCTTGTTGGCCAGCATCCGCACACGGAGCTGCGGGTTCGTGGTGTGCACTGAAATGTTGATGGGTGAAATGTGCATCTTGATGATGCGGTCGATCTCGTGGTCCTGCATGTTCGTCATGGTGATATAGTTGCCGAACAAAAAGGAAAGCCGCTCGTCATCGTCCTTGAAGTAAAGACTCTCGCGCATACCGGGGGGCAGCTGGTCGATGAAGCAGAACATGCAGTGGTTTGAGCAGGAGTGCTTTTGATCGCCCAGATAGGTCTGGAAATCGCAGCCAAAGGGACCGCGCTCCGTGCGCTGCACATCCCACTCGCGGATGCCGTCTGCCACCCTTGCTTTCAGGTGGAAGCTTTTGCTGTCGGTGTAGAAATCGTAGTCCAGACTGTCGTTCAGCTCGTTTTCGTCCACGCTCAAAAGCTCGTCACCCGGGCCAAGGCCCAGCACTTCCGCTTCGCTGCCGGGTTCCACCCGTGCGATCTTCATTGCCACCGCATCCACCTCCTTTCAGACAGAACAAGAAGGGGAAGGCATGCGCCCTCCCCTTCTGTACATAACACCATTATGCCACCAATTACGCGCAAATTAGGCCTTCTTGATGACTTCCTCGCCCTTGTAGTAACCGCAGTTGCCACATGCCTGGTGGGGGAGCTTCAGAGAGCCGCAGTTGCTGCACTTGACCAGTGCGGGGGCCTCCAGCTTCCAAACATTGCTGCGACGCTTGTCGCGGCGGGCCTTGGAAAGATGTCTCTTAGGTACTGCCATATTTTTGCACCTCCTTGATGGGTTTATCAGTTCAGCAGTGATTTAAGGATTGCGAGCCTTGTGTCTACGGGAGCTTCGGCATGCTCTGCCGGCTGGCAGGTGCATTCCGCCTTCTTTTTGCCGCACACGGGGCAAAGCCCGGCGCAGTCGGCACTGCAAAGCAGCACCGTGGGGATCTGGAACATAAACTCCTGATTGAGCCATTCATCTACATCCAGATGTCCTTTTTCGTCCAGCGGAAGGTCAAAATCCGGGTCATCCAGATCCCGTTCCTTTACCGTCCACTCCGTATCGACCGTCTCCTCCCGAATGACCGGGTCCAGACAGCGGGCGCACTCTCCGTGCACCGATGCGTTTGCCCGCAGTGTCATCCGGATCTCGTCGCCGTCCGTCTCCGCTTCAAAAACAGCGGTGACCGGCTGCGGGATCCTTGCCCCGGCATAATCATGTGCAGATAAATCACACTGAAACTCTGCATGATAGGGTTGTCTGCCGGTGGCGATAAACTTTCTCAGGTCAAATTGCATAGTACACCTCTAAAAGGCTGCTTTGTTAGTATAGCGCCAACGCAGCCCTTTGTCAACACCAAAACAGGCAGAAAACCGAAAAAATTTAAATTTCCCGGTTCTCTGCCTGTTCAAAGTGGTTCAGATCCCGATTTTCCGGAATTACAGGTACTTCTTCACATCGTGGGGCAGTGCAGCCTCGTCAGCGCTGACGGTAACAGTCACCTTCACGCTGTCGCCTGCAATGGCTGCCATCTCGTCCAGCACAACGCCCAGACGGTTGATGTCATGATCCAGCACCTTCAGGATGCCGTCAATGTACAGGTCGGTGATATCGTAGTTGCTTGCCATCAGGCCGGCAACAAAGCCGTACAGCATTTCGCCGCCGGAGATCTTGTACTCGTCCAGGTCGATCAGACGTGCAGCAGGAGCGATGTCGTAGGTGAGCTTCATGCCCTTTTCAACGACGACCACGTTGCCCTTGGAGGTCTTGACCGCATCATTGATCTGGTCGATCATAGCCTTGGTCTTGCCGGAGCCCTTGGTACCAACAATCAGTTTAATCATAGTTCAGTCCTCCTGTATTTTCCACGCCTTGCGGCGGGAGATCATTTTTATTTACTTCAGCTTTGCTTCCAGCTCGGCGGTCAGGCCTTCGTAGCCCGGCTTGCCCAGCAGAGCAAACATATTCTTTTTATAGCTCTCAACGCCCGGCTGGTTGAAGGGATTGACGCTGAGCAGATAACCGCTGCAGGCACATGCACGCCAGAAGAAGTAGATCAGGTAGCCCACATTGTAAGCGGTCAGGTCGTCCACCTCGATCAGCACTTCGGGCACGCCGCCGTCGGTGTGTGCCAAAATGGTACCCTCCATGGCCTTGCGGTTGACAACGCTCATGTTCTGGTTTGCCAGGAAGTTCAGGCCGTCAAAGTTGCCTTCCAGCGGGTCGATGAACAGATCCTGTGCAGGCTTCTTCACGTCCACGATGGTCTCGAACATGGTGCGGGAGCCTTCCTGAATGAACTGACCCATGGAGTGCAGATCGGTGGAGAAGATGCAGCTTGCGGGGAACAGGCCCTTGTTGTCCTTGCCCTCGCTCTCGCCGAACAGCTGCTTGTACCACTCGTTCATCAGGGCGAAGTCCGGCTCGTAGCATTCCAGAATTTCAACGCTCTTGCCCTTGCGGTACAGGATGTTGCGGATGGCAGCATACTTGTAAGCGTCGTTGTCCTTGCTCAGAACGGAGAAGCGCTCCATGGAATCGGCAGCGCCCTTCATCAGGTCGTCGATGCTGATACCGGCAGCAGCAATGGGCAGCAGGCCCACAGCGCTCAGCACGGAGTAGCGGCCGCCCACGTCGTCGGGGACCACGAAGGTGGGCCAGCCCTGTGCGTCGGCCAGCTGCTTCAGGGTGCCCTTGGCACGGTCGGTGGTGGCGTAGATGCGCTTGTTGGCTTCTTCCACGCCCATCTCCTTTTCCAGCAGTTCACGCAGTACGCGGAATGCCAGAGAAGTCTCGGTGGTAGTGCCGGACTTGGAAATGACGTTGATGGAGAAGCGCTTGCCCTTGCACAGGCTGATGATGTTGTTCAGGTAGGTGGGGCTGATGCTGTTGCCACAGAAGTAGATCTTGGGGCCATTTTCCAGCTCGTTGTGGAACTGGCCCTTGACGGCCTCGATGACAGCGCGTGCGCCCAGATAGCTGCCGCCAATGCCGGCCACCACCAGCACATCGGAATCCTCGCGGATCTTTGCGGCGGCTTCCTTGATGCGGGCGAACTCTTCCTTATCATAATCACGGGGCAGATACATCCAGCCGAGGAAATCATTGCCCGGGCCGGACTTTGCTTCCAGCTGGTTATGGGCAGCTTCCACCTGCGGATAGATGGCTGCATATTCCTCTTCGCTGATAAAGCTGGAGAGGTGTTTTGTGTTCAGTGCGACGCTCATTTTATTATAACCTCCAAACGATTTGCCGGGCCTTTGCCCTGCGAGGAAATATCTTGGTATAAGTGTACCGTTCCCTCCGGGCAAAGTCAAGGTCAAAATCCTTGGATTTCATACAATTTTAATAGTGTTTTTTTGTTTCTTCATCCAGAATTGTTCACACAGACAGTTCCACGCAGCTTACCGCAGCGCGCTTTTGTACGCTGAAGCGTGCATTCAGCTTTCGCAGCCGGTCAAAGCGTCCCACAACAGGCCGAATGCGGTGCCAAAGTCCATTTTTTCAGCATCGGCAGTGGCGCGCACCTCGTACTCGCCCAGTTGGGTCTCCCCGCTCAGGATGCGCACCGTGCCAACGGTCTGGCCCAGCTGCACCGGTGCTTCCAGCTCCTGCGGCAGATCCAGCTGCGCGGTGAGAGCGGCGGCGCTTTCCTTGGGCATCAGCAGCGTTTCGGGCAGAGCGGTGTAGTCCAGCGGTACGCTTTCCTCTGCACTGCCCTTTACTTTTATAAGAAGAGGCCGGTCCTCCATGGCGGGCAGCGGCACGGCGGCGTAGGCCGCAAAGCCGTAGTCCAGCAGGGTGGTGGCCGCTGTGAACCGCTCCGAGCTGGAGAGCGACCCCAGCACCACGGCGATGAGGTCCAGCCCGTCGCGGGTGGCGCTGGCGCTGATGCACACGCCCGCGCCGCTGGTGGTGCCGGTTTTCAGGCCGGTGATGCCGTTGTAACGCTTGAGCAGCTTGTTGGTGTTCACCAGCTGGGTGGCACCGCCGCGCAGGGTGTCCGTCCAGATGCCGGTATAGTGCAGCACCTCCGGGCAGGTGTTCAAAATCTCGCGGCTCATGATGGCAACATCGTGGGCGGTGGAAAGATGCCCTTCGGTGTCCAGCCCGCAGGCATTGTGGAAGGTGGTGTTCACCATGCCCAGTTCTGCGGCGCGGGCGTTCATCATCTGCACAAATCCCGGCTCGCTGCCGCCCACCAGCTCTGCCACAGCCACAGCGGCATCATTGGCAGAGGACACACAAATGGCTTTGATCATCTCGTCCAGCGTGAACTGCTCCCCCGGCTCCAGCCAGATCTGACTGCCGCCCATGTGGTAGGCGTGTTCACTTACCGGCACCAGCGTGTCCATGGCAATGCGGCCGTCGTGCACGGCTTCAAAGGTGAGCAGCAGGGTCATTACCTTGGTAATGGATGCAATGGGCATCTGCTGGTCGGCGTTCTTTTCATATAATATAGTGCCCGTCTGCTGATCGATCAGGCAGGCGGCGCGGCAGGGCAGCTCCAAGGCAGGCTGTGCCGCCGCGGGCTGCACCGGCTGGGTCTGGTCTGCAGCCGCCTGCACCGCCGGGTTTTGCTGCCGCAGCCCATTGCCCTGCGCCGTGCCAAAGGCCAGCGCAAACAGCCAGAAGCACACCACCCCTGCACACAAAAGCGCCAAGTTTTTCCGCTCCATTTCGGTCCCTCCCTGCGCAATATCTCTTGCTGAGAGAGTATGCAGGGGCCTTTTTGTTTAGAATATCCTGCGCCCGCACCGCAGCCTGCATTTTTTATTTTGTCTTTTTCTACAAAAGGGCTTGACTTTTGCCCACCTTATAGTGTAAATTGGAGATGGCCCAAAAAGGCTGTATTGCTTCATTTGTGGAATTATTTTTTAGGAGGATACTATTATGATTCTGTCTCGTCGTTCTTTCCTGAAGATGGCTGGTCTGACCGTTGTTGCTGCTGCAGGTGCTTCCATGTTCACCGGCTGTGGTGCTTTCTCCACCACTCCTATCAAGGTAGTCGCCGCTAAGGATTCTACCAAGGAGTTCCAGGCTGCTGTTGCAGAGCTGAACAAAAAGAAGCTGGTCGTATGGCCTGCTGATGCAAACGGCGCTTATCTGAACAGCTTCCTGATGCCCAATCTGGCCGCTAATGGTCTCTCCGGCTTCGCTGTGGAAAAGGCCGAGTATAAGACCGCTAAGGACGCAGAGACTGGTAAAGAGTACAAGTATCTGGAAGTCACCGTTAAGTCCACTAAATAATTTTTCTAAAGTTCTCTTTGAGAGACGGGCGTTTGCCCGTCTCTTTTTGTTTTGCCCGCTTTCCAGCAAAAAAGTGCCTGCTGCTGTGCATCCGGTCTTGCGCCGCACCGCCGCTGTGATATATAATAAAGAGCAATGCAAACACCACCCCGTTTTTTGTCGAAAGGATACCCCCTCATGCGAGTTTGTTTTTATACCCTTGGCTGTAAGGTCAACCTGAACGAGACCGGCGCGCTGGAACAGATGTTCCGCGCCAACGGCTTTACCATTGCGCAGGAGAACGAGCCTGCGGATGTTTTTGTGGTGAACAGCTGCACCGTGACCAACTTTGGCGACCAGAAAAGCCGCAAGTGGCTGCGCCGCAAAAAGCGCGAGAACCCCGGTGCGGTCACGGTGCTTACCGGCTGCTACCCGCAGGCTTTCCCGGAGGAAGCCGCCCAGTTCACCGAGGCCGACCTTGTGTGCGGCAACGGCGACCGCAAGGCCATTTTAGATAACGTTCTCAAGCTGCTGGACGGCCATGAGCGCATTGTGGCCATCACGCCCCACCAGCGCGGCGAAAAATTTGAAGAGCTGCCCGTGGAGCGGTTCGAGACCCACACCCGTGCCTTTATCAAGGTAGAGGACGGCTGCAACCGTCAGTGCGCCTACTGCGTCATTCCCCGCGCCCGCGGCCCGGTGCGCAGCCGCGACGAAGCCAGCATCCTTGCCGAGCTGCGCCAGCTGGCGGCTTCCGGCTACCGCGAGGTGGTGCTCAGTGCCATCTCCCTGCCCAGCTATGGTCTGGATACCGGCACCAACCTTGTGGAGCTTGTGGAGCACTGCGCTCAGGTGGAGGGCATCCAGCGCATCCGTCTGGGCAGTCTGGACCCGGATATGCTCACGCCGGAGTTCATCACCCGCCTTGCCGCCGTGGAAAAGCTCTGCCCGCAGTTCCACCTGAGCCTGCAGAGCGGCTGCACTGCCACCCTGCGCCGGATGCGCCGCGTTTACACTGCCGAGCAGTATGCACAGGTGGTGGACCAGCTGCGCGCCGCCTACGGGGAGCGCCCGGTCAGCTTTACCACCGACTGCATCTGCGGCTTTCCCGGCGAGACGCAGGCCGATTTTGAAGAGAGCTGCGAATTCCTCAAGAAAATCGGCTTCCTCAAGGTACATGTGTTCCCCTACTCCCGCCGCAGCGGCACCCCGGCCTACGACTTCCCGGAGCAGGTGCACGAGCGGGAAAAGCAGGAGCGCAGCCGCGTGATGAACGGCATTGCCGAGGAGGTGCGCCGCGAAGTGCTGGCCGCCTATGTGGGCACCGAGGACGATGTGCTGCTGGAGACCCCGCTTTCCGGCACGCTGTTCACCGGCTACACCCGGCTGTACATTCCGGTGGTGGTGTCCGCCCCCGGCCACGAAAGCGGGCAGATCGTGCATGTACGCTTGGGCGAATACGACGGCGAGCGTGTGCGTGCAGCACTTTGCTAAGTTTACGCGCTTAAAACTGTTGATTCTGTACACGAGGACGAATACAACAAATTTTTAACAAATTTTGCGTTTTATCCCTTTTCATCCGGCACGCTTTATGCTAAAATGAAGGTGGATCATCCCGGGCACAGCGCTGTTTGCAGCAGTGCGTTACCAATGTGCCCTGTAACGCGCCCTGCGCGGCAGAACGCTGTCGGCAGCCGGGTGCTGCCCGTTTGTTTTTAGCAAAGCAAGGAGAGAATTGGAATGAGTTTCAGAGGAATCAATACCACGGTCATCCAGATCCGCCGTCAGGTGTTCACCGAGGTGGCACGCATGGCTTACGCCAACGTCAAGGGCGAGCAGGCCAACCACCTGATGCGCAAGATCCCCTACACCATCATCCCCGGCGAGGAAGGCAAGCTGCGCAAGGACATCTTCCTGGAGCGCGCCATCGTTGAGGAGCGCGTGCGTCTGGCCATGGGCCTGCCCACCCGCCGCATGGACGAGCACAACAGCGTCGTCTCCGGTCTGGAGGATGCATCCATCGCCGATAAGTATTATGATCCCCCGCTGGTGAACGTGATCAAGTTTGCCTGCAACCGCTGCCCGGAAAAGCTGGTCAAGGTCTCCGACCTGTGTCAGGGCTGCCTTGCCCACCCCTGTATGGAAGTGTGCCCCAAGAAGGCCATCACATGGGAGAGCGGCCGTTCCATCATCGATCAGGACAAGTGCATCAAGTGCGGCCGCTGCGTCGGCGTGTGCCCCTACAACGCCATCGTCAAGACCGAGCGTCCCTGCGCTGCAGCCTGCGGCATGGGTGCCATCCACTCCGATGAGCTGGGCCGTGCCGAGATCGATTACAGCAAGTGCGTTTCCTGCGGCCAGTGTCTGGTCAACTGCCCCTTCGGTGCCATTGCCGACAAGGGCCAGATCTATCAGCTGATCCAGGGCTTCAACCGCGGCGACCGCATCTACGCGCTGGTGGCTCCCGCCTTCATCAACCAGTTCCCGGGTCTGGCTTCCACCGGCAAGCTCAAGGCCGCCCTGAAGGCCGTCGGCTTCTACGATGTGGTGGAAGTTGCCATTGGTGCCGACCTGTGCACCGTGGACGAAGCACACGACTTCCTGGAGGAAGTGCCCGAGAAGCTCAGCTTCATGGCAACTTCCTGCTGCCCGGCATGGAGCATGATGGCAAAGACCGCTTTCCCGGATCTTGCCAAGAACATCTCCATGACCATGACCCCCATGGTGTTCACCGCCCGCATGATGAAGCAGAAGGACCCCGAGGCCCGTATGTGCTTCATTGGACCCTGCGCCGCAAAGAAGCTGGAAGCTTCCCGCCGCACCGTCCGCTCCGATGTGGACTTCGTGCTCACCTTTGAAGAGCTGGCCGGTATCATCGAGGCCAAGGATGTGGACACCAGCCTGCTGGAAGTGGACGAGGCCGAAGCTCTGCACGCTGCATCCGCAGCAGGCCGCGGCTTTGCACAGTCCGGCGGCGTTGCCAAGGCTGTTGCCGATAAGATCAAGGAATGGCACCCGGATATGGATGTCAAGATCGCATCCGCACAGGGCCTTGCCGAATGCAAGAAGCTGCTCATGCTGGCCAAGGCCGGCAAATACAACGGCTACCTGCTGGAAGGCATGGGCTGCCCGGGCGGCTGCATCGGCGGCGCAGGCACCATTGCCGACCCCGCACGCACGGCCATCCAGCTGAACAAGTACGTCAAGGAAGCTCCCTTCGCCGACCCGGAGCAGAGCCCCTTTATGAGCGAGATCCATGTGCTGAAGGACGACCCCGACTTTGAACTTTAAGCGCTGATTTTTCAAGAACCGCTTCTCCTGCCGGAGGGGCGGTTCTTCGTCATCTTTGCCCACCATATTTTATCAATGTGCAACATTTCTGTGAAAGCTTCACGAAGCGGATTGACAATTTTGCACAGCCATGCTATTTTAGCATTGACAAACCGGTATTACCGCAATTGTTCAACGCCGCCTCTGTGGCAGGAAAGGCAGATCATTCATGACGAACACTTATAAGCGCGTAAGCGCCGCCCTGCTCTCAGTGCTGCTGCTGTGCATGTTCACCTTTGGTGCAAGCGCTGCTTCCAGCCTGAACGTAGGCATTAAATTCTGGAAAGAAAGATCCGATAAGGAATCCATGGCCAACACCGGCATCGATGCCAGCCGTGATGTCACCCTCACCCGCCAGTCCAACGGCACCTACACGCTCACCCTGCCCATCCAGCAGGTAAGCAAGATGGGTGTCACCGGCTATCTGTCCGGCCTGACCATTGGTGATGTGACCTATACCGGCACCGTCTCCGGCGATGTTGCCAAGGGCACCGGCGTGCTCACCATCAAGAACATGCCCGCCTCGGTGCTGACCGGCAGCGATGTGAACAAGGCACTCACCGTTACCTGCAACATTCAGATGGATCTGAGCGTGCTTGGCGAGATCAACACCGCGGCCCGCATGTGCATCTGGAACAAGTAAGCTTTTTCAAGCAAAGAACGGCGTTCCCCACCGGAACGCCGTTCTTTGCTTTTATCACTCCATGTGCTTTTCCACAAAGTCGCCAACCATTTTGTCCAGCTGCAGCACAGCGTTCTCGGCACCCTTCATCACCTTGCGGGTGGTGCGGCGCAGCTGGCGCTGGTTCTGGGTGGCGGCCATCACGCCCACGGCACCCAGTGCCGCCCCCGCGGCCATGCCAAGCAGCATCCCGGAAGAACTGGTGGATTCATGTTTCATAGTAAAACTCCTTTCGGTGAAAAAGATCCGGTCTCCGGTGTTATTATTTCCTGTAAACTATTTGGTATCCGCTTTTTTTATGCAGAAATTTGTGGTATACTGTTCTACGATGTTTTAATGGGCGGGTGTGCCCGGCTAAAAAGCGCACTGCTCATTCCGCATACTGGTAAGGAGGTTCCTTATTTGATACACCCTGTTGAACCCAAAAAAGTCCTTTGCATCCACGATCTTTCCGGCATGGGCCGCTGCAGCCTTGCAGTGATCCTGCCGGTGCTGTCGGTCATGGGCGTGCAGCCGGTAGCCCTGCCCACGGTGGTGCTTTCCACCCACACAGGCGGGCTTGGCACACCTGCACGGCTGGACGGCTGCGCCTACGGCGAACAGGCGCTGGAGCATTACCACGCGCTCGGCGTGGAGTTTGACTGCATCTATACCGGCTATCTGGGCGGTGAGGATCAGGTGGCACTGGCCGAAAAAGCCTTTGCCCTCTGGCCCGCAGCCAAAAAGATCGTTGACCCGGTCATGGGCGACAACGGCAAGGCTTACTCCACCGTAACGCCTGCTTTGATCGACCGCATCCGTGCACTGTGCGGTGCTGCCGATCTGATCCTGCCCAACTACACCGAGGCACAGATCCTGCTGCAGCGCCAGCCGCAGACCGAGCTGCTCACCGATGAAGCTGCACAGGCTCTGGCTGATGAGCTGACCGCTCTGGCCCCCGGGGCTGTCGTCACCGGCCTGCCACTGGGCAAATACATCGGCTGTGCAGGCAGCGGAAAAGACCGCTTCCTCATCAAAAAGCTGCACATCAGCCGCAGCTTTCCCGGCACCGGCGACCTGTACGGTGCGGTGCTCATCGGCTCGCTGCTGCAGGGCAACGCCCTGAGTGCCGCCGCCGACAACGCTGCCGAGTTCGTGGCGCTTTCCATCCAGAACACGCCCGCCGCGCAGGATACCCGCTACGGGGTCTGGTTCGAGCCGCTTCTGCCGCGCCTGTGCCCGGCAAGCTCGGCAGAATAAGGGGAGGTACACCGATGAACGAAAAGCCAACCTTGAACATCGTTCTGGTGGAGCCGCGCATCCCGCAGAACACCGGCAATGTGGCCCGCACCTGTGCCTGCACTGCCTGTCGGCTGCATCTGGTAGGCCCCATGGGCTTTGCCATCGATGATAAAAAGCTCAAGCATGCGGGTCTGGATTACTGGCACTACCTCGACATCAGCTATTACGACAGTCTGGACGAGTTCTTTGCCAAAAACAGCGGCCCCTATTACTATTTTACCACCAAGGCACCGCAGCGCTACACCGATGTGAGCTACCCGGACGGTGCATACCTCGTGTTCGGACGCGAGGATGCCGGCCTGCCCGAAGCCTTGCTTGCCGCCAATCAGGAGCACTGCATCCGAATGCCCATGCGCGACACCTGCCGCAGCCTGAACCTTTCCAACAGCGTGGCCGTGGGCGTGTATGAGGTGCTGCGTCAGTGGGACTTTCCGGAGCTTTTGGACCACGGACACTTACGAGACTACGAATGGAAATGAGGGACATTATGAGCAAGATTGCGATCCTGACCGATTCCTCCTGTGATATCCCGCAGGAGATGGCCGAAAAATACGGCATCGACATCATGAGCTTCCACATCCTGCTGGACGATGTGGACTACGTGGAGCGTGAAAGCTGCACCAACACCGAATTTTACGATAAGATGCGTGCCGCTAAGGGCGTGCCCTCCACTGCCGCCATCACCCCCATCCAGTTCTGCGAAAAATACTGCCAGTACGTGGACGAGGGCTATACGGATGTCATTCATGTACCCATCAACAAATCCGGCTCTTCCACCTACAATAACGCCCTCATGGCACAGGGGATGCTGCGGGAAGAGCGCCCGGAGCACCACTTGAAGATCCATCTGCTGGACCCCCACACCTATTCCATGGTGTTCGGCTGGTATCTGTGCGAAATGGCCCGCAAGCTGAAGAACGGTGCAGAGATCAGCCATGTGATCCGGGAGTTTGAAAAGCAGATGGACTGCATGGAGATCGTTCTGGGCCCCTACAGCCTGAAGCAGATGAAAAAGAGCGGACGCATCTCTGCCGCTGCTGCTGTTATGGGCGAGCTGATGGGCATTCGTCCCATCATCACCCTGATCGACGGCAAAACCAAGGTGGAAGCCAAGGTACGCGGCGATGACAAGGTGGTGCCCGCCATGGTGGAGCTGTGCAAACAGCGCAGCGAAGGTGTGGAGAACTTTGATTATATGATTGGCCACACCAACATCCCGCAGACCGCCGATCTGGAAAAGGCCTGCCGCAAGGCCTTTGGCAAGCCGCCGCTGCTGGTGTTTGAGCTGGGCGGTGTCGTTTCCGCAAACACCGGCCCCGACACGGTGGCTCTGGTATACACCGGACACCCCAGAGGGTAACACACGATTTTAATAGCCTCCGCTTTCGCTCTGGCTATTTCAGCGGTAATTTTATTTTTATTTTGAGGTTCCGAAAAGCCTGCGGGCTTTTCGGAACCTCTTTTTCACCGGAAGGGTCCAAACCAAAAACTGCATCTGTACCTGATTCTGCGAAAATTCGTTGCAATCTGCCAAAAATTATGCTATACTGCCTTTTGCTGTGCTTTTTGTGCGGCATCCTTTCAGAGCAACTTAGGATTTTAGGCTCCCCGGCGTGTCTCGAACCATGCCGGGCCAAACCCACAGGGGCTGGCGGCCCTGTGCGGTCAAAATCATCCCGCTGGAGTATTATCATGAATCAGAATCCTTCCGTCCGTAAACTGGTGCGCTGCGGCGTGGTCGCAGCCATTTATGTTGTTCTCTGCATGGCTCTGCAGCCGCTCTCCTATGGTGCGGTACAGGTGCGTGTGGCTGAGGCGCTCTGCCTGCTGCCGGTGTTCGGTGCTGAGTACATTGCCGGTGTGGTACTGGGCTGCTTTTTGGCGAACCTGCTGGGCTCCACCATCGTGGATGTCATCTTTGGCACCCTTGCCACCCTGCTGGCCTGCCTTGTCACCTACAAGCTGCGGAACATCCGCATCAAGGGTCTGGCTGTGGCGGCTTCCCTGCCGCCGGTGCTGTTCAATGCCGTGATCATCGGCATTGAGATCGCCGTCATGTTCCCGGACCCCACCTCCAGCGCTCCCATCTGGCTGGCCTGCATCACCAACGGCATCTCCGTAGGTATCGGCGAGCTCATCAGCTGCACCGTTCTGGGTGTGCTGCTGGTGAAGATCATCGAGAGCAGCAAGGCCCTGCGCAAAATTTTTGCAGCTTAATGACCGCAAGGAGGTTTCCATGCAGGCAAACGGAATGATCTTCTGGGACTGGAACGGCACTTTGATGGATGATGTTGATTTCACCCACAGCTGTCTCAACTGGATGCTGGAGACCCACGGTTATCCGCAGCGATACGATCTTGCCGCTTACCGGGAAATTTTCGGTTTTCCCATTGAGGAATACTACATCCGCGCCGGTTTCAACTTTGCAAAGCACCCTTATGCAGAGCTGGCCGAGCGCTTTATGGAACATTATAATGCAGGTGTGGATGCCTGTTTCCCCTCTGCACACGCTGCCGAAACGCTGGCCGAACTTTCGCGCCGGGGCTGGCGGCAGAGCGTGCTTTCCGCCTCCCGCCGGGACTACCTGATCGAGCAGGTAGCCGCACGGGGCCTGCAGGGCTATTTTACTGAGTTGCTCGGCCTTGCAGACATCTATGGCGTAAGCAAAGTGCAGGTGGGCAAACAGTGGCTTGCACAAAGCGGCATCTCCCCTGCTGCCTGCGTGATGGTGGGCGACACCCAGCACGATGCCGAAGTTGCAAAGGCCCTTGGCACAAAATGCGTGCTCTACACCGGCGGCCACCAATCCCGCGCGCGGCTCGAGGCTGTGTGCCCGAATGTCATCGACGATCTGGCACAGCTGCCGCAGCTGCTGGAAATCTTATAATGTACACCTGACCACTTCTGATTTGCAAAAATCAGAAGTGGTTTTTGTTTTAGCTGGCTCGCCCTCTCAGTCTCGCATTCGCCCGCCAGCTCCCCCAAAGGGGGAGCCTCTGGCGAAACCGGAAACTTTGCGTGGATTGCCAAGGCCTCCCACTTTGGGGGAGCTGGATGCAACCAGCGGGAGCAGACGGAGAGGGCGAGGCTGTTCGCCTCCACCACATATCTTTTCCTTTTATGAACCCTCTTCCAGCGCAAATTTACAGAAAATTCATTCAAAATCCGGCTAAAATAACCTTGCAGGTTTGACGCGTCTGCCGCTTTGGTGTATCATATATGTGTGTATTTATGTCTATCTCCGGGAAGCATTTTCCCGAATTTGATCTATGAGGTGTTACCAATGTCCCTTGTTGAAAAACTCTTTGGCAGCTTCTCGGACCGGGAGCTGAAAAAGATCAACCCCATTGCCAAGCAGGTGCTGGCTCTGGAAGAAAAATATGCCGCCATGCCGGATGCCGACCTGCAGGCACAGACCGCTGTGTTCAAGCAGCAGCTGGCCGACGGCAAGACCACCGATGATATCCTGCCCGATGCCTTTGCCGTCTGCCGCGAAGCCGCATGGCGCGTGCTGGGCATGAAGCACTTCCCTGTGCAGGTCATCGGCGGCATTGCCCTGCACCGCGGCGATATTTCCGAGATGCAGACCGGTGAAGGCAAGACTCTTGTGGCTACCCTGCCCGCCTACCTGAATGCCCTCACCGGTGAGGGCGTGCATGTTGTCACCGTCAACGATTACCTTGCCAAGCGCGACAGCGAGTGGATGGGCAAGCTCTACCGCTGGCTGGGCCTTTCTGTCGGCCTGATCGCACAGGGCATGGACGGCGATGCACGCCGCGCCGCCTATGCTGCCGACATCACCTACGGTACCAACAACGAGTTCGGCTTCGACTACCTGCGTGACAACATGGTGACCTACAAGGCCAACATGGTGCAGCGCGGTCACGCCTATGCCATCGTCGATGAAGTGGACTCCATCCTGATCGATGAAGCCCGCACGCCCCTGATCATTTCCGGCCGCGGCGAGGATTCCTCCAGCCTGTACACACAGGTGGACCGCTTTGTACGCACCCTGCGCAAGAGCGTGGTGGTAGAGCTGGAAGATAAGGTCTCTACCGACGAGCAGACCGACGGTGATTACGTCGTGGACGAAAAGCACAAGACCTGTACCCTGACTGCCAGCGGCATCAAGAAAGCGGAAGCCTACTTCAAGGTCGAGAACCTTGCCGCCGCCGAGAACATGACTCTTGCCCATCACATCGATCAGGCCATCAAGGCTTACGGCGTGATGCAGCGGGACATCGATTACGTGGTCAAGGATGGTCAGGTCATCATCGTGGACGAGTTCACCGGCCGTCTGATGATCGGCCGCCGCTACAACGAAGGCCTGCATCAGGCCATCGAAGCCAAGGAGGGCGTGAAGATCGCCGCCGAGAGCAAAACGCTGGCTACCATCACCTTCCAGAACTACTTCCGCATGTACAAAAAGCTGTCCGGTATGACCGGTACCGCCAAGACAGAAGCCACCGAGTTCACCGAGATCTACGGCCTGAACATCGTTACGGTGCCCACCAACCGCCCCCGTCAGCGCATCGATTATCCGGATGCCATCTACAAGACGGTCAACGGCAAATACAATGCCGTTATCCAGCAGGTGCTGGAATGCCACCAGAAGGGCCAGCCCGTGCTGGTGGGTACGGTCAGCGTGGAAAAGAGTGAGACCCTTGCCAAGATGCTGCAGAAGTACACCCGCGACTTCAACGTGCTGAACGCAAAGAACCACGAGCGTGAAGCCGAGATCGTGGCGCAGGCCGGCAAAAAGGGTGCCATTACCATTGCCACCAACATGGCAGGCCGTGGTACTGATATCATGCTGGGCGGCAACGCCGAGTTCATGGCCAAGGCCCAGATGCGCAAGGAACATTTCTGCGAAAACCTGCTGAACCCGGAAAAGCCCGAGGATGCCGACCCGGCTGCAGTGGAAATGCTGCTGACCGAAGCCAACGGTCACGGCGATACCGAGGATGCCAACATCCTTGCTGCCCGCAAGCGCTTCGATGAGCTGTACGCCCAGTGCAAGCCCCAGATCGATGCCGAAGCTGAGCAGGTGCGCGCTGCAGGCGGCCTGTTCATCATCGGCACCGAACGCCACGAGAGCCGCCGCATCGACAACCAGCTGCGCGGCCGTGCCGGCCGTCAGGGCGACCCGGGTGCTTCCCGCTTCTACCTGAGCCTGGAAGATGACCTGATGCGCCTGTTCGGCGGCGACCGCGTCTCCAGCCTGATGGATACCCTCAAGATCGATGAGGACACTCCCATCGAGAACCGCATGATCACCAACACGCTGGAAAGCGCCCAGAAAAAGCTGGAAGGCCGCAACTTCGAGATCCGCAAGAACGTGCTGAAGTACGACGACGTGATGAACCAGCAGCGCGAGATCATCTATGGTCAGCGCCGCAAGGTGCTGGATGGCGAGGATATCAGCACCGAAATGCACAAGATGCTGCGCGAGAACATCGATTCCAGCTGCGACCAGTTCCTGGCCGGTGATGTGAAGGACGACTGGGACTTTGGTGCCCTGCGCCGCCACTATCTGGGCTGGCTGACCACCGAGGAAGACCTCCACTACACCGTGGCCGACTTTGACGATATCTCCCGCAAGGGCATTGCCGACCAGCTCTATGACCGCGGCATGAAGATCCTCGCCGACAAGGAGCAGCGCTACGGTACTCCCATCATGCGTGAGCTGGAGCGCATCTGCCTGCTCAAGTGCGTGGACCGCATGTGGATGGACCACATCGACAACATGGACCAGCTGCGTCAGGGCATTGCGCTGCGCGGCTACGGCCAGAAGGACCCCGTTGTGGAGTACCGCATCGAGGGCTTTGACATGTTCGACCAGATGGTGGATTCCATCCGTGAGTCCAGTGTGAAGATGCTGCTGACCATCGAGATCCGTCAGGCCGGTGCTGCCCCCAAGCGTGAGCAGGTGGCAAAGCCCACCGGCGAAGGCTTTGTGCCCGGCAACGGTGCACCCGGTGCCAAGGGTGCACCCCACGGCCAGCCTGTGCGTGTCATCAAAATTGGCCGCAACGACCCCTGCCCCTGCGGCAGCGGCCTGAAGTGGAAAAAGTGCACCTGCGCCAAGTACCACCCGGAAGGCACATCGACGAACGAAAACTAAGTAAAAAACCTCTCAGGCTCTGCCATAAGGCAGGGTCTGGGAGGTTTTTGATAAAATAGAGGGAGTTGATTTTGGAATGATCACACCAGAAAAACTGCTCGAATCCGCAAAGGAGCTGGAAACCCAGCTGCGCACATGGCGGCGCACCCTGCACCGCCACCCGGAGGTAGGCTTTGACCTGCCCGAGACAAAAGCGCTGGTCAAAAAAGCCCTGACCGAGATGGGCTATGCCCCGCAGGACTGCGGCAAGTGCGGCGTACTCGCGCTAGCGGGCGGCAAGCGCCCCGGCAAGACCATCCTGCTGCGCGGTGACATGGATGCTTTGCCCATTCAGGAAGAATCCGGTGAGGAGTTTGCTTCCGAGATCCCGGGCCGGATGCACGGCTGCGGCCACGATATGCACACCGCCATGATGCTGGGTGCGGCAAAGCTGCTCAAAGAACACGAGGACAAGATCGAGGGCACCATCAAGCTGGAATTCCAGCCTGCAGAGGAGATCTTTCAGGGTTCGCTGGACATGCTGAAAAACGGCCTGCTGGAAAACCCGAAGGTGGACGCTGCCGTGATGTTCCACGTTCTGGCCGGGATGCCCCTGCCCGTTGGCACCGTGCTGGTGCCGGGCGGCGGCATCACCATGGCAAGCTGTGAGCAGTACCACATCACCGTACACGGCAAGGGCGGCCATGGCTCCATGCCCAACGCCTGCATCGACCCCATCACCGCAGCGGCCCACATCCACATTGCCCTGCAGGAGATCAACAGCCGTGAGCTGGACCCCGCCAAGTTTGGCGTGTTCACCACGGGCCGGTTTGAAGCTGGCAAGGCATCCAACGTCATCCCGGATTCTGCCGATATGTGGGGCACTATCCGCACGGTGGACCCCGAAGGTGCCGTGAGCGAGCAGATCCACCAGCGCATGACCGAGATCGCGCAGGGCGTGGCGGCAGCCTATCGCTGCACTGCTGATGTGGAGTTCAGCGACCACTGCCCCTGCATGGTGGTGGATACGCCTCTTGCCAAGAATGCCCTGACCTATATGACCGAACTGCTGGGCCGTGGTGCCATGGATATGACCGTCCTCACCGGCGGCAAGCCCGGCGGCGGCAGCGAGGACTTTGCCTTTGTCAGTCATGAAGTGCCTACCGTGAGCATGTTCCTCTCCGCCGGAAATGCCAAGGAGGGCTATGTTTACGGCCAGCACCACCCCAAGGTGCGCTTTGACGACAGCGTGCTGTACGAGGGCTCTGCGGCCTATGTTTATATGGCTCTGCGCTGGCTGAGCGACCACAAGGCATAACCATTTAGAATAGCCGCCATTTCATTCTGGCTATCTTCAGCGGAAAATTTATTATTTATTTGAACCTCCGAACAATCCGCGGATTTTCCGGAGGTTCTTTTTCACGGATGGGTTCGGAGCAGCACACTGCATCTCTTAAAAAAACGCCTTTATAAACAAAAAATCCCGGAAGGTTCGCACCCTCCGGGGTCTTTTTTATATCAGTTTTGCCCCCGCATGGGGCAGGCTGTCGGCACCAAGGCTCTGCAGTCTCTGCGGCAGGGCGGCGAGGTCGCCGCCGGTGTAATACCACGCAGCGGCAAACGCGGCCAGTGCCAGAATCAGCAGAAAAATCAGGGCATTCCGCACCCTGTGCCGTTTGCGCGGCGCTGCTGTCGGTGCATCCGGCTCCGGCTTGTCCGGCAGGCGCTGCGCCGTCAGGGCATCTGCCGGGATGGCCCTGCCGTATTTTTGCCAGCTTGTCCCCGCCGCCTGCGGCAGACCGGAGGCCGCCCGGCGGATCATATCCAGCAGCCACAAAGCAGGCGTATCTGCATTGGCCACTGTGCGCACCCAGCAGCCTTTCCGGCTGCCCAGAAACAGCACCGTGTCCTCGGCGCGCTCCAGACACCCGGCTGCAAAGTCTGCACCCACAAGGCGCTGCGCTGCCCGCACACGGGTAAGCTTTGCCGGCACCGGCCCGCCCTTGACCCGGCAGACCTTTGCACTCAGCTTTTCCCGCACCTTTGCATCGGCATAGCTCATGGCTCCAAAATCAAACACTTTTTCTGCGCCGGCCACCGTTTCCATCCGGGCTTCCAGCAGAGTGCCTGCGTCGGCATCGCAGCACACCAGCAGCCTGTGGTGCGTTTCCAGCGCCTGCACCGCTGCATGAACAAGGGTCATCTCCCCTTCTCCATAGAGCTCTGCCGCAAAGCGGCCGTTCAGGGCCTTGCGGGCCTTTTCCAGCCCGGCAGGCGTTTCGGCCTGCAGGGCCGCAAGCACCTCTGCCCCACGGCCACGGCACTGGGCAGCAAGTCCTGTCTGCTGCACTGCCTGTTGTACCTCCCACAGCGGTGCGCCAAACAACCGCAGCACACAGGTGGTCTGCGTTTTTTCTTCGTGTATCAACTGCTTCACCCCCGCGGCCCGGGGCCGCTCGTATTAACCCTTGAGGAAGGTGCTGTCCAGTGCCGTCAGAGCTGCAGCATCATGCCGGGCGCTTTTTGCCAGTGCCTGTGTATCTGCAGGAACTTTGCCCTGAGCCAGACGCAGCGCCAGTTCCAGTGCCGCCTGTGCCGCGCGGGCACGCACCAGCGCACGGTCGGGGCGGGAGACGAAGAGCTTTTTTACATAGACGGTCTCACCGCAGGCCGCACCCAGATACACCGTGCCCACCGGGCGGACGGCATCGCCGCCGTTGGGGCCGGCCAGACCGGTGACGCTGACAGCGATATCGGCCCCGGCAGCTTCAGCTGCGCCCAGTGCCATCTGTGCTGCCACCGGTGCGGACACCACATTGTACTTTGCGATCGCCGCCGGGTCTACGCCGATCATCTTTGCCTTGGCCTGCTCCCAGTAGGTAACAAAGCCGAAGCCGAACACCTCACTTGCACCGGACACATTGGTCAGCCGCTGGGCGATCATGCCGCCTGTGCAGCTTTCTGCCGTGGCAATGGTGAGCCCCTTTTTCTTCAGGGTGTGCACCAGAGTCTCTTCCAGACCGGTCACATCCTCATCATACACCGCATCACCCAGCAGATCATAGAACTTTGTGGCGTATGCGCGGCACATTTTTTCGGCTGAACTGTCGGTTTCTGCCCGGGCCGTGATGCGGATCTCGCATTCGCCGGTTTTGCAGTAGATGGCGGCGGTGGGGTTTGCATTTTCCAGCAGATGCCGCACACGGTATTCAATAGCGCTTTCACCGCCCAGCACCCGCAGCGTTATGGAATGCAGGGTGCAGTTCTGGCGGGCCAGCAGCAGCGGGCGCACGCTCTCCTCCCACATGGCCTTCATTTCGTGAGGCACACCGGGCATCAGCACAGCGCAATGGCCATCCTGCTCGAACCATGCCCCGGGGGCAGTACCGTGGTTATTGATGATCTTGTGGCCGTGCACCGGCACCATGGCCTGCTTGCGGTTGTTGGGGGTAGTCTTGCGCCCGGTGCGCGTGAAGAAATCCACGATCTTCTGCCATTCTTCCGGGTCAAAGGCCAGCGTGTCGCCGTAGCAGCCGGCAACCGTCTCCTTGGTCAGGTCGTCTGCGGTGGGGCCAAGCCCGCCGGTAAACACCAGCAGGTCGCACCGCTGCTTTGCTTCGTTGACAAAATCTGCCAGACGGTCGTGGTTGTCGCCGATGGTGCTCTCGCGCTGGACCGTAATGCCCAGTGCCGCCAGCTCGCGGCTCAGATACTGGGCGTTGGTGTTCAAAATGTTGCCGAGCAGCAGCTCGGTACCCACACTGATGATCTCTGCTGTCATGGATAAATCAACCCTCAAATTCTACCTGATCGGTGATACGGATGCGGATGCGCTCGGCGTTCTCTGCGGCTTCGGCTTCCAGCGCGGCAAGACCGGGCATGGCGGCTTCGGCTTCCAGAATTTCGGCCAGCTCCGGGCGGATCTTCGGATGCGGCGGGGTGAAGATGGTGCAGCAGTCCTCATAGGGCAGAATGCTGGTCTCAAACGTGTTGATGTGGCGGGCCGTCTCCACGATCTCGGTCTTGTCCATGCCGATGAGCGGGCGCAGGATGGGCAGGTCCTGCGCAGCATCGGTGCACTGCAGAGCTTTGACGGTCTGGCTGGCCACCTGAGCCAGACTCTCGCCGGTAACAAGGGCTTCGCAGCCCTGCTTCTTGGCAATGACATTGGCAATGCGCATCATGCTGCGGCGCATCAGCACCGTGAACAGCACATCCGGAGCATTATCCCGGATGTACTCCTGCGGCTTGGTGTAGGGCACGACGAACAGATTGGAGCTGCCCGTATAGATGCTGGTAAGCTGCGCCAGTGCCTTCACCTTGAGCTTTGCGCGCTCCGAAGTGTACGGCGGAGACGCAAAATGGATGTGGTCCAGAGCCAGACCGCGCTTAGCCATGCGGTAAGCCGCCACCGGGCTGTCGATGCCGCCGGACAGCATGTTCAGTGCACGGCCGCTGGTGCCCACGGGCAGGCCGCCCTCACCGGGCACCTTGGGGCCGTGGATGTAGGCACCGTAATCCCGAATTTCTACGATCACCTTAAAATCCGGGTTATGCACATCCACCTTGAGGTAGTTGTGTTTGCCCAGCAGATAGGCACCCAGTTCCCGCATCAGTTCAGGGCTGGTCATGGGGTAGGTCTTGTCGGAGCGGCGCGCTTCCACCTTGAAGGTGCGGATGCCGTGCAGGCTGGTGCCCAGGTAATCCTCAGCGGTCTGGCAGATGGTGTCAAAGTCCTTGTCGCAGACCACGGCGCGGCTGAGTGCCGCAAGGCCGAACACCTTGCTCACCCGGTCAAAGGCAAGATCCATGTCCACATCCTCTTCCTCGGGTTCCATGTAAAAGGTGGACTGAGTGCAGTAGACCTTGAACTTGCCCACGGTCTTGAGCCGGTAGCGCAGAATTTTCATCATCGCCGACTCGAACTGGTTGCGGTTGAGGCCTTTCAGGGACATTTCACCCTGATAGCCCATGATAATTTCATGCATAAATGTTGTATCTCCTAGGTTACGATTTAACATGGCCTCCGCTTACGCTCTGGCCATTCTCAGCGGAAATTTTAATATTTATATTTGTGTTCTGGAAATGACTGCGGTCATTTCCAGAACACTTTTTCACGGGCAGGGTCGTAACGGTCAGCGGCATCCATCCTCCTATTCGCGAAAGTATCCTGACGAAAAATACAGAGGAACAATTTGTTGCATCTGCCGGTCCGGACCCCTTCCGTAAAAATGCGTTTGGAGTGCCCCGCAGGGCACGACAAACGCCCTAATCAGAATGATCCTTCCTCTAAACATGGCCAGAGCAAAGCGGCGGCCATTCCAGATGGTCCTGCCTGTGGAATCACTTCCGGATCCTCTGCAAGCTCTTCATTCCGTCCTCAAAGCGGTTGAGGAAAGCATCCACATCCTCCGGGGTGTTGTCGCCGCAGAAGGACACGCGGATGGCCGTGTCGATGGCAAGCGGGTCTTTGCCCATTGCCGCCAGCGTATGGCTGGGCTGGCCGCGGCCGCAGGCACTTGCCGAGGAAACATACACCTGTGCTTCGGCCAGCCATGCCAGCATGGTCTCGCTCTTGATGCACATCTCGCTGAAGTTCAGCACCTCGGGCACCGCGTTTTCCGGGCTGTTGAGCTCCACCTCCGGAAAGGCCTTCAGGCCGTCTCGCAAACGCTGGTTCAGGGCCTTCATAGCGGTGTCACGGCTCTTCATGGTCTTGGCAAGACGGGTGGCGGCTGCGGCAAGACCCATGGCGTAGGGCAGGTTTTCGGTGCCCGGGCGCAGGCCGCGCTCCTGCTCACCGCCGAGGTACGGCGGCCGGAACGCCTGCACCAGACGGTCAGAAAGATACAGCGCGCCAATGCCCTTGGGGGCGTGGATCTTGTGGCCGCTCACCGACAGGGTGTCAATGTTGTCCAGTTTGATGGGCACACGCATCCACGCCTGCACCGCATCCACATGGACGATGGTGCGGCTGTTGCGGCGCTTGACCTCGGCGGCAAGGCGTTCCACATCGTTGCGGGTGCCTACCTCGTTGTTCACCATCATGCAGGCCACAAGGATGGTGTTTTTGTCCACATGCTCCAGCATCCGGTCCATGTCCAGTGTGCCGTCCGGGCGGGGTTTGATCACCGTGACATCATAGCCCTGCTTCGCCAGCTCTTCCAGCGGGCGCTGGACGCTGGGGTGCTCAAAGCCGGACACCACGATGCCCTTGCCGAAAGTGCGGGTGCGCACCGCGCCCAGCAGGGCCAGATTGTTGCTCTCGCTGCCGCAGGAGGTAAAGTACAGCTCCTTTGGCTTGCAGCCCAGTGTACGGGCCACAGCGGCACGGGCGGCGTTCAGCGCTTCCTCGCTGCGGGCACCGGGGCCGTACAGGCTGGACGGGTTTGCCCAGTGTTCCCGCATGGCCTTGTCGATGACATCCGCCACCTCGGAAGCCACCATGGTGGTAGCGGCGTTATCCAGATAATGCAATTCAGGGTTTTGCAGCATAAAAGGGATTCCTGCTTTCTGTTTTTATAATAATCCAGTTTAATTATAGCACAGAAAGCTGTAGAACGCAAAATATTCGCGTTTGCGAGCGCAGCGCAGCAATGAAAGCCCCAGTGGGGCTTTTAAGCGACAGAACGGTCTTGCGCAGCAAGATGGAGGGGCCTCGCCCCGACAAGTTCGTATATGTTTTTCCTTGACAAACACCCCGGCATTGTGCTATCTTTACTGCATAGAGACCGTATCTCTGCTGACGGAACCTTGTGGAGCACCACAGTGCAGGGATGGCGGGAGAGTCAATGCCGACCGTCTGGGCAGCCTTGCGCAATTGCTGCGCAAAGCTGCCTTTTTTGTTGTCGGAAGTTGTTTTTATAAGCAGGGTGCGTTGAATGGCGGGATTTTTTGTCCGCAGACAAGGTGATTTTTCGCAGCAATCCTGACGGATTGCAAGGGAAAGCAACGCAGGATGCAAGCAAAAAGGCCGTTCAGGCGGCGTGCAATGCTTGTAGAAACGACTTCCAAAGGAGGATGTCTGATGAAAACCGATATCGAGATCGCACAGGAAGCCAAAATGAAACCCATCACCGAGATCGCCGCCCAGCTGGGCCTTTCCGATGAGCACGTGATCCCCTATGGCCGCTACAAGGCCAAGATCGATCACCGCCTGATCCACGATGCCAAAAAACAGGGCAAGCTGATCCTCGTCACCGCCATCAGCCCCACCCCGGCGGGCGAGGGCAAAACCACCACCAGCGTGGGTCTGGCCGATGCCATGAACGCTCTGGGCAAAAAGACCATGCTCTGCCTGCGTGAGCCCAGCCTTGGCCCGGTGTTCGGCGTCAAGGGCGGTGCTGCCGGCGGCGGCTACGCACAGGTGGTGCCCATGGAGGACATCAACCTGCACTTTACCGGCGATCTGCACGCCATCGGCACAGCCAACAACCTGCTGGCTGCCATGATCGACAACAGCATCCAGCAGGGCAACCCGCTGAACATCGACCCCCGCCGCATCACATGGAAGCGCTGCATGGACATGAACGACCGCCAGCTGCGGTTCATCGTGGACGGTCTGGGCGGCAAGGTGAACGGCACTCCCCGCGAGGACGGCTTTGATATCACCGTTGCCAGCGAGGTGATGGCAATTTTCTGCCTTGCCACCAGCATTTCCGATCTGAAGGAGCGTCTTTCCAAGATCGTATGCGCCTACACCTACGACGGCAAGCCCGTCACTGCCGGTGAGATCGGTGCTGCCGGTGCCATGACCGCCCTGCTGAAGGACGCGCTGGACCCGAACCTTGTACAGACGCTGGAAAACAACCCCGCCATCATCCACGGCGGTCCCTTTGCCAACATCGCCCACGGCTGCAACAGCGTGCTGGCTACCAAGCTGAGCCTTTCTCTGGCCGACTATACCATCACTGAGGCCGGTTTCGGTGCCGATCTGGGCGCAGAGAAGTTTTTGGATATCAAGTGCCGCTACGCCGGTATCGCTCCCTCTGCCTGCGTGCTGGTGGCCACTGTGCGTGCCCTCAAGAGCCACGGCGGCGTGGCAAAGGCCGACCTGAGCCAGCCCAACCTCGAAGCCGTCAAGGCCGGTGCATCCAACCTCATCCGCCACATCGACAACCTGAAAAATGGCTTCGGCCTGCCGGTGGTGGTCGCCATCAATGCCTTCCCCACCGATACCGCCGAAGAGCAGGCTTATGTGGAGCAGGTGTGCGCCGAGCAGGGTGTTCCCTGCGTGCTGAGCGAAGTATTCGCCAAGGGCGGCGAAGGCGGCAAAGCTCTGGCCGAGAAGGTGCTGGAGGTGCTGGAGGATCGTCCCATCCAGTACACCTACCCGCTGGAAATGCCCCTGAAGGACAAGATCAACGCCATCGCCACCAAAATTTACCGGGCCGACGGTGTGAACTACAGCGCCGCCGCCAGCAAGACACTGGCCGAGCTGACTGAGATGGGTTACGGAAACCTGCCCGTGTGCATCGCCAAGACCCAGTACAGCTTCAGCGACAACGCAAAGCTCATCGGTGCCCCCACCGGCTTTACCATGGAGGTGCGCGAGGTGCGCCTTGCTGCCGGTGCAGGCTTTGTGGTGGTCATCTGCGGTAATATCATGACCATGCCGGGCCTGCCCAAGAAGCCCGCCGCTGTGGGCATCGATGTGGATGCCAACGGCAAGATCACCGGCCTGTTCTAAGTTTCAAGTAAAAAATAAGAGGTTCGCTCAGTGAACGAACCTCTTATTTTTTATCCTTCTGTGTGGCTGCACAGATAATCCGTCCATACGGCATACCCGGCAGGTCTCAGATGGTAGCCGTCCGGCTGGGCGTAGCTTTCGTTCAGGTCGCCGTTTTCATCTGCCAGCACTTCCCACAGGTTGAGAAAATAGCAGTTCTTTTCCAGCGCAATGGCTGCCAGCTCATTGTTGATCTGGCACAGGCGGTCGCGGTTCAAGCCCTCATGGCCGGACTTCTGGCATACTTCCGGCCGCACCGGCGTGATGGACTGCACATAGATCTTTGCATTTGGCAGTGTCTGGCTCAGCATGTCCAGCATCAGCCGGTAATAGGTCAGAAAGCTGCTATAATCGGTATCGCGGCCCAGCACGTTGGTGCCCAGCAGAACATAAATGGCTCTGGGCTGCTGGGCGGTCAGCGCTTCCAGCGGCACCTCAGCCACGCCGTCGGCGCGCTTGCAGGTGGTGCCGTTGACGATCACGTTCGGCCCAACACCCTTGTACGCACAGAACATGGCGTTCTGCATTCCTTCTTCGTACAGCTGCATGCCCTGCGTCAGGCTGTCGCCCACAAAGCTCACGTCATTGAACCATTCCTTGCCCACAGCCGTGCTGCTCTTTGGCAGCGCCGCCATACGGAAATCCAGCGCAGTGGCCGCGCTGTCTGCAAGCGGCTGCACCGTGAGCTGCCGCGCCACCGCGTAGGAGGCCGTGTTCCAAGTATTATCCTGTGTTACCTCCTGCAGGATGGTGTTCTGCCCAACGCCGGAGGGCCGCTGTTCCCGGTGCAGGCTCTTCCACAACATCCCGATGGCTCCCACCAGCAAAAGCAGCAGCAGCAACGCTGCCGCCATGAACCGCCTGCGCCAGCGTTTGCGCAACACGCGCCGCCGGTATTCCTGATAGTCTGCCATGCTGTCTCCCTCACTTTTCTGCCCGGACTATGCTGCGGGCTTTCTCGTTCTTAGTATACCATATCTGTGCATTCCGGCAAGACCCGTTTTCTGCCAGAGTGCCTAAAATTGCAGATTCTTTTGCACGCAGGCATGCCATTGTGTGCAAAAAGCCCGCCTTCTATCGGGTCAAAAGCTTGCATCCTGTACCATAGATGTGTTATACTGAACTGAACTACTATTGATAGGGAGGCTTTCACGATGGCATTTACTCCAAAACTGACTTATAAAGGCAAGCCCCTCGTCCGCAAGGACAATGAGCTGTACTACGGCAATATGACCGACCCATATGTGCTCTATCTGCAGATCACGACCACCAAGCCTGTGGGCGACCAGCAGATTGCAGACAAGGTCCACCTGATGCTGCTCTCTACCGACACCACCAAGGCTCCGCAGGAGCGCGTGATGCGTCAGACTACCAAGATCGGCCTGTACAACGCTTTGGACATCGGCAGCATCTGGCTGCAGAAGGCAAACGCACAGTAAACAAAAAAGACCGCTGCACCGGAGTGCAGCGGTCTTTTTTGTTTATTCTTCGGTCACTTCAAAGTCGAGGGGCTTGCCGCAGTTCGGGCACTTGGGTGCGCCGTCCAGCAGTTCGTCTTCCTCAAACACGGCGGTGGTGCCGCAGTCCGGGCAGGTCACTTCGTACTGCACGGGGCCATCCTCGGCATCCTCTTCGCCATCCCCTTCCAGAGCGACCTCAAAGGTCACGCCGCAGTGCGCGCAGTTGGCTTCGCCTGCATCCAGATCATCCTCGCTGACGTAAACGGTCTCGCCGCAGTTGGGGCAGGCCACTTCATAGAACGGCTCGCTGGCGATGTCATCATCCTTGGCATCGTCATCGTCATCGTCGTCGTCGCCGGAGTCCTCATCCTCAGCGTCCTCGCTTTCGCCGTCTTCGTCCTCCTCCTCGTACAGATCTGCTTCCAGATCTTCCAGCTCATCGCTCAGGTCGTTGATCTGGTCGTAGGCGCGGGAAAGATCTTCGTCCACGCTCTCGATGACCTCAGCCATTTCACCCAGCAGTGCGCTCATGGCCTTGATGATCTTGCCCTCTTTGGTGGTATCATCAATGCCCAGACCATCGACCAGACCCTGCAGATAAGCTGCCTTTTTGTTCAGTTCCATACGAATGCCCTCCTTAAAATGAGAAAAATCGGAGTTTTAAAAAACCGGGCAAACGGTTGCCCGCAGCCCGGTTTGGCGTTAAAGGGATCAGACGCGCTCCATATACTCGCCGGTGCGGGTATCGATGCGGATGTGGTCGCCCTCGTTGATGAACAGAGGCACACGAATCTCAGCACCGGTCTCGACGGTAGCGGGCTTCAGGGTGTTGGTGGCAGTGTTGCCCTTGACACCCGGCTCGGTCTGGGTAACTTCCAGCTCGATGAAGTTGGGGATCTCGACGCTGAACACCTTGCCCTTGTAGCTCAGCAGCTTGCACAGCTCGTTCTCCTTGCAGAACTTGAAGTTATCGGGCACATCGGCTGCGTTGACGGGGATGTCATCGTAGGTCTCGTTGTCCATGAAGTGGTACAGATCGCCATCCTCGTAGCTATAGGTCACGTCCTTGCGCTCGATGAAAGCCTGCGGGAACTTTGCGGTCGGGTTGTAGCTGGTCTCAACCACAGAGCCGGTAATCACGTTCTTGGTCTTGGTACGGACAAAGGCAGCGCCCTTGCCGGGCTTCACGTGCTGGAACTCAACGACCTGAAGAACCTGGCCGTCCTGCTCAAAGGTCACGCCATTGCGAAACTCGCCTGCAGAAATCATAGGAATTCCTCCATTAGTTTAATCTCAAATGCTTAACGCATATCTCTATTTATTTTACCCAATCCGTTTGCATTTGGCAAGGGGTTTCGGCAAAAAAGACGATAAAAACACAAAATTTTTTACGTTTTGCACGCTGCATGGTACATCTGCTGCATAGTCCCGGCATCCTCAGCCTGCGTGCCCGCGCTCTCGCAGATGATAACCGGCTGCAGCTTCCGCTCAGCCAGCAGTTCCATCAGCGGCTGCGGCTCCGGGCCGAACTGGGTCTCGGCAAAGGTCCAGTGGCGCTTTTCGCCGCCCGCCGAATACTCGATGCGGGAAAAATGCACATGGAACCGTTCTGCCCGTTGGTCCCCCAGCTTTTCTGCCATGCGGTCAAGGATGGCAGCGTAGTCCTCTTTCGAGCGGATGCCGCCCAGAGTGCGGGCATTCAGGTGGCCGAAGTCGATGCAGGGCGTAATGCGCTTATCCACGCTGCACAGCGCCAGCACCTCGTCCAGTGTGCCCAGCTGGCCGATCTTGCCCATGGTTTCCGGGCAGAGAGTCATATCGGCAAAACCCGCTTCATCCAGCGCTTCCACGGCACGGCGCATGGTATCCAGCGCTTTTTCAAGGGCCGCTTCCCGGCTCTGCTTGCCGCAGCTGCCGGAGTGGAAGATGATGCGTCTGCCGCCCAGCGCTTTGCACACCGCCGCACTTTGCAGCAGATACTGGATGCTGTTGAGCCGCTTTTCCTCTTCCAGACTGGACATGCTGATATAATACGGTGCATGCACGCTGAACAGGATATCCTTTGGCCCGGCCAGTGCGGCCATTTTTGCGGCCTTGTCCAGCCCCAGACGCACGCCGCGCCCGCACTGGTACTCGAAGGCGTTCAGTCCCATCTTTGCGGTGTACTCCGGCACATCCAAGCTGCTTTTGTAGCCTTGGGCGGAAAAGCTGTCGCTGGTGCCTGCGGTGCCGAACCGGATCTTCCAATCGCTCACAGGGTCTTGCCTCCCCGGTCATAGTATTTCTGCCAGTGTTTTTTCTCCCACTTACGCTTGAGGATGACCTGCGCACCGAGGTCCGGGCCGCGGGGCACCACCATCAAGCCCGGAATGCCGTACAGCGCTGCCGCCATGCGGTCGGCATAGAGCTGGTCGCCCACCATCGCCATCTGACGGCGCTTCACGCCCATGCGGTGCTGCGCCGCCATCAGAGCAAAGGGCAGCGGCTTTGCAGAGCGGTACAGGTACGCAAGGCCCAGCTTCTGGGCAAAGGGCCGCACCCGCTTTTCCGCACCGTTGGACACGATGGTGAGCTTGACGCTCGCCCTGCGCATAGTGTCCAGCCACACGGCCACATCTTCCGGCAGCTCCTGACTGCGGTCGGCGGTGAGGGTGTTATCGATATCCAGCACCAGCGCAGTGATGCCTTTTTCCGCCAGCCATTCCGGCGTGATGTGGGTGACATCCTTGAAAACGTATTCGGGGGTGATGAGCATAGTATTTCTCCCTGCAATGAAAATAGGGGAGCCTGCAATACAGGCTCCCCTACATCGGCGTTAGCAACGCGTATGAAATCTAAAGCAACAGCGACTTCAAGTGATCAATTACTTGAACTTGCGCTTGCGGGCTGCTTCGGACTTCTTCTTGCGCTTGACAGACGGCTTCTCGTAAGCCTCGCGCTTACGGACCTCTGCGAGCACACCGCTGCGAGCGGTGCTGCGCTTGAAGCGACGCAGTGCGCTTTCCAGCGACTCGCCCTCCTTAACACGAATTTCCGACATCTTATTCCCTCCCTTGGACCGTGAGGCAGGAATTTCGTTGTTACATGGTAACTAACAGTAGACAGTATAGCGCATTTTCTCCGGTTCGTCAACCTTTTTTTGAAAGTTTTTTGCGCAAAATCTTTGAAAAGATTTTGAATAAACGTTCCCGGGTGTTTTATGCGCCAGTCCGCCTCTGCGGATAGTTGTATATCCAGCCTTTCGGCAGGGTATCGGTTGGTTTAGCCCTTGACAGCCAGATTGACCAGACGGCCCTTGACGTAGATCTCCTTAACCAGCTGCTTGCCTTCCAGAGCGGCAGCAACAGCGGGGTCAGCCTTGGCGGCAGCAATGGCGGCAGCAGCGTCAATGTCGGCAGCCACCTTCAGGCGGGCCTTCACCTTGCCGTTCACCTGCACAGCGATCTCCACTGTGCTTTCCACGCACTTGGCCTCTTCGTACTTGGGCCAGGGGTAGTAAGCCAGCTGCTCGTCGTGGCTGTGGCCCAGCTTCTCCCACAGCTCTTCGGTCATGTGGGGGGCAAACGGGTTCAGCAGCTGAACAACGGTCTCCAGCTCGGCCTTGGTCGCGCCGCCGTTGTCGTACAGGGCGTTCACCAGCGTCATGAGCTGGGCAATGGCGGTGTTCATCTTCAGGGTCTCGATGTCAGCGCCCACCTTCTTGATGGTCTGGTGCATCAGGGTCTCGACCTGCGGGCGATAGCCCTCGCCCTCCACCAGCTTGTCGCTCAGCGTCCACACGCGGTCCAGGAAGCGGTTGCAGCCTGCAATGGCAGAGGTCTGCCACGGTGCAGCCTGTTCAAAGTCGCCCATGAACATCTCGTACAGACGCATGGTGTCAGCACCGTACTGGTCCACCACCTCGTCCGGGTTGATGACGTTACCCAGAGACTTGGACATCTTCACGATGGGGTGGCGTGCCATTTCGCCGTACTTTTCTTCCAGAGCCTTTTCAGCGGCCTTCTGGCTGCCGTACTCCTTCAGCAGCTTTTCCTGCTCCTCAGCGGGCAGGTTGACAAAGCTGTGGGGGTTCAGGCCCAGGATCATGCCGTGAGCGGTGCGCTTCTGGTAGGGTTCCGGAGAAGGCACAGCGCCGATATCATACAGGAACTTATGCCAGAAACGGCTGTACAGCAGATGCAGGGTGGTGTGCTCCATGCCGCCGTTGTACCAGTCCACCGGAGACCAGTATTCCAGAGCTTCCTTGGAAGCAATGGCATCCTTGCAGTGGGGGTCCATGTAGCGCAGGAAGTACCAGGAAGAACCGGCCCACTGGGGCATGGTGTCAGTCTCGCGGGTAGCGGGGCCGCCGCAGCAGGGGCAGGTGGTCTTGACCCAGTCCTTGTGGCGGGCCAGCGGAGATTCTCCGTCCGGACCCGGCTCAAAATCGGTGATGTCCGGCAGGGTCAGGGGCAGGCTGCTCTCGGGCAGAGGCTGCCAGCCGCACTTTTCACACTTGACCATGGGGATGGGCTCGCCCCAGTAGCGCTGACGGCTGAACACCCAGTCGCGCAGCTTGTAGTTGACCTTATCGCAGCCCTTGCCGTTTGCCTCCAGCCAGTCGATCATCTTTTTCTTTGCATCGGTGACGGACAGGCCGTTCAGGAAGCCGGAGTTGACCAGCGTGCCGGTGGCCACATCGGTGAAGGCGGCTTCGTCCAGATTGGACGGGGTATTGCCCTTGACCACCTCGATGATGGGCAGGCCGAACTTCTTGGCAAACTCCCAGTCGCGGGTATCGTGGGCGGGCACAGCCATGATGGCACCGGTGCCGTAGGTGGACAGAACGTAGTCCGAGATAAAGATGGGGATCTCGGTATCGTTGACCGGGTTGATGCCCATGACGCCTTCCAGCTTGACACCGGTCTTTTCCTTGTTCAGCTCGCTGCGCTCAAAGTCGCTTTTGCGGGCTGCCTCGGCCTGATAGGCCTTGACAGCATCGGCATTCTTGAGGATGCCCTTGTCCAGCCACTCCTTGACCATAGCGTGCTCCGGAGAAACGACCATGTAGGTGGCACCAAACAGAGTGTCACAGCGGGTGGTGTACACGGTCAGGGTATCGCCTGCGGTGGTGCCGAAGTTGACCTCTGCGCCGTGGCTGCGGCCGATCCAGTTCTTCTGCTGGGTGGCAACGCGCTCAATGTAATCCAGACCGTCCAGACCATCGATCAGCTTATCGGCATAAGCGGTGATCTTGAGCATCCACTGGCTCTTGACGCGGTGAACGACCTCGCTGCCGCAGCGCTCGCACACGCCGTTGACAACTTCCTCGTTGGCCAGCACGCACTTGCAGCCGGTGCACCAGTTGACGTTCATTTCCTTCTTGTAAGCCAGACCATGCTTATACAGTTGCAGGAAGATCCACTGGGTCCACTTGTAGTACTCGGGGTCGGTGGTATTGATCTCACGATCCCAGTCAAAGGAGAAGCCCAAAGCCTTCAGCTGGCTGCGGAAGTGGTCCACATTGTTCTTGGTGACAATGGCCGGGTGGATGTGGTTCTTCATGGCAAAGTTCTCAGTGGGCAGGCCAAAAGCGTCCCAGCCCATGGGGTACAGCACATTGTAGCCGTTCTGACGGCGCTTGCGGCTGACCACGTCCAGCGCGGTGTAGCTACGGGGATGGCCTACATGCAGGCCGGCACCCGACGGATACGGGAACTCGACCAGTGCATAGAACTTGGGTTTTTTGTGGTCGATCTCGACATGGAAGGTCTTTTCGTCCTCCCACACCTTCTGCCACTTGGCTTCAACTGCCTTGTAATCGTACTTCATGTTGTTAATCAGCTCCAGACTTTATCCAAAATACCGTTGCTTGGGGGCGTATGCTTTCAAGCTATCTGCCTTTGCCAGAAAACCCTCTCCGTCATCGCTGCGCGATGCCACCTCTCCCGAAGGGGAGAGGTTTTGTGCAGACCGCAGCCTTCCCTCTTTTGCGCAAGCTCCCCCTTTCGGGGGAGCTGTCAGGGCGGACGCCCTGACTGAGAGGGTTCTTTTTTCAGGTAGACAGCTGTTTGCCTGAATCATTCAAGGGTGCTGTCAGGGGTGAGGTACTCGGAGATATCAATGGGCTCACCATCTGCCCACAGGTGCTCCAGATCGTAATAGGTGCGGGTGTTGGGTACGAATACGTGCACGATGACGTTGGAATAATCCAGCAGCACCCAGTTCTTGGAATCGTAGCCCTCCGTGCTGTAGGGCTCCAGGCCCTTCTGGGAAAGCTCATACTCCACCTCGTCGGCCAGAGATGCCACCTGCGTGGTGGAAGTGCCGGAGGCAATAACGAAGTAATCTGTGAGCACGGTCAGGCTTTCCACCTTGAGCACGCGCACATCGTGGGCCTTTTTCTTATCCAGGATCTTTGCGATCTCAATGGCAAGCGCCTTGCTGTCGTTGAAGTTCTCCATATGTTTTTCCTTTCTGTCAGTTTCAGTTTGCGGAGCCTGCGGCCTGACCGTCGGTGGTAACAGCGCCATCAAGGTCTGTATCGCCGTTCAGGATGGCATCGTCCGACTCCTTATCGATGCGGCCCATATACTGCACGTTGGCATCGGTGGATGCACTGCCGTGGGGCCACTCGTCGGTGACAAGATTCATTTCGCTCACATCAATGGGGCCGGTGTAGGTGCAGAAATACTGGTTGAGCAGGTTTGCAATGGAACCCGCATCCGGCACCACGCAGGAGTAACCGGCAAAGGTGTCGGTCTTGCCCACGTTGGGCACGCCCATGAACACCGGTGTCTGCGCCAGAATGATGTTGGAGCTGTCGAGCTTGAGGAAAGACACCACCAGCTTTGCAATGGTGGAAATGTCCATATCCGTCTTGATATAGTTTTTGAACACCAGCGGCAGCTGGTTCAGGATATCGGTAACGCCCATGGCGCGGGCACGCTTGAACAGGCCGGCATAGAAATAGCGCTGCATGTTCAGGCGGTCGATATCGGAATTGGCGTAGCCGTCGCCGTGGCGGCAGCGCACAAAGAACTCTGCCGATGCGCCGTTCAGATTGCGGTAGCCCTTGAGCAGCTTGCTGCCGCCGTAGGACATATCGTGAGGGATATACACCTCAATGCCGCCAAAGTTATCCACCATATCCACCAGTGCCTGCATATCCACCGTCACATAGTAATCGATGGGCAGCCGGAACTGATCGTAGATGACATCGGCCAGAGCGGCGATGCTGCCGCCATTGGAGATTGCCACCGAGTTGATCTGATAATTCGTGGCGGCGTAGGTCTTGCCATTGGAAAGGGTGATTTTTTTGTTCTTGGTGGTGACAAGGCTGTTGCGGGGGATCTGCAGCATCCGCAGCGCACCGTTCTTGATGTCGAACTGCACGTACAGGATCATGTCGGTCATGCCGTCGTTAGAGGTGGGGTCGTTGGAATAATTGCGGCCCTCTTCATAGTCGATGCCGCAGACCAGAATGTTCACCACATCGCCCTTGTATTCCTCGGCTGTCTTCACCTCTTCCTCAATGGTAGGGGTGCTGTCGTCCGGGCGGATGCTGTCCTCCACCTTGTTTACAAGGCTGACTCCGTACACCACCACACCGGAGATCACCGCGATGATGGCCATGACCACTGCAAAAGGCAGCCAGAGGGGCATTTTCTTTTTCTTTTTGCGGCGGCGCGGCGGCTTCTGCCCTGCTCCCTGTGCCGGGCGGCGCGGCGGCTCATTGTGTGCACCGCCTGCGCTCTGCTTTGCATCCGTGCTGGACGCAGCGTGGCGCGGTGCGGCTGCTGCCGGATCCGGCCGGTTCAGAGAACGCGAAGTATTGATATGGCGTGGCGTCTGGCTCATGCTTTTTTGTATCCTCCAGATTTTCGCGGTCCTGCAAAAAAATGTTCCTGCAGACCTGTCATGCTCTTAAGTATAGCATTATCCGACGAAATCTGCAATCCGTTTTCTGTTTCCGCTTGTTTCAGAGCAGCTGTGCTCTCACCGTTCATTCTTCCCGCTGCGGGCAAGGATATCCTCATAGGCAGCCTTGGACATCGGGTCAAGGGGCTTGCCCTGCGAGAGCACAAAATCGTTAGTCTGCTTCAGCGCGGCCAGCATAGCGGCATCCAGATTCTTTTTTTCCAGCTTGCGCAGCTTTTCCACGCCGGGCCAGTCCCGCTCCGCGCTGGTCATATCGGCCAGATACAAAATTTTGTCAAGCCGGGTCATGCCGGGTTTGCCCGCCGTGTGGCAGGCAATAGCGCTAAGCACCGCTTCGTCGGTCACACCCCACTGGGTGCGGGCCAGAATGGCGGCGCACACGCCGTGCCACACCGGGGCCGGGCGCTCTTCGCCGCCCTCGGCATACTGGGGGTAAGCGCGCAGGATCTCGCGCATCTCATCCTTGCCGATCTCCTTGGCCGAGTCGTGCAGCAGGGCTGCCAGCGCGGCGCGCTCCTCATCCTCACCGTAGATCTTTGCCAGCTTGACGGCCATTTTTTTTACATTCAAGGTATGCTCATAGCGCTTATCGCTCAAGCGGCCGCGCACAAGCTCCTTTGCCTGTTTGAGGTTCATTGGCTGATACTTCCTTTTTGTAGAGTTTCTCCCGGCGGATGACCGCCCGCACCGCCTCCGGCAGCTCAGCTTCACACCCTTCGCCTGCAGTCAGACGGGTGCGGATGTCGCTGCTGGCCATGGGCAGCGCCTGTACCGGTGCAAACAGGATGCGTGCCCCGGTAGGGTCCAGCCGGAGAGCCTTTGCGTGCAGCTCGGGGTCGTCGCCCACATGGCGGCTGGTGACCACCAGATGGGCAAGGCGCAGGATATCCTGCCAGCGGTGCCAGCCGTCAAAGCTCAGCAGCATATCGCTGCCAATGGCAAGGTACAGCTGTGCCCCGGGATTTTCCCGAGCCAGTTTTTCCACCGTGAGCACCGTATAGTTGCGGTTTCCGGCAGCGGCCTGCTCGATCTCCCAGCCGCTGACTTCCAGCTGCGGGATCGTGTCCGCATCCTCTTCCAGTGCATGGAAGCAGCTGCACATTTCCAGCCGCAGTGCGCCCGGCGCAGAGGTCTTCTGCTTGAAGGGCGAAAGCCCGGCAGGCATCACCACCACCTTATCCGGCTGCACGCGGGCAGCGGCAGCGCGCAGATTGTTCAGGTGGCCGTTATGGGGCGGGTCAAATGTACCGCCGTAGAGAAGAACTTTCATTTTTACTTCAGCAGATCAGCGTAGGCGCTGTCCTTTTTCTTCTGCAGGTACAGCACGAACTTGGAGCCGATCACCTGTACGCAGTCGGCACCGGTGGCCTCAGCCAGCTTGACCGAAGCTTCACGGGCATTGTACATGCTGTTTTCCAGCACCTTGAGCTTGATGAGCTCACGGGCATCCAGACAGTCCTTCACGCCCTGGATCATGGTCTCGTCGATCTCGCCCTTACCCACGATGAAAACGGGGTCCATGGTGTTTGCCTTGCCGCGCAGAATGGCGCGCTGTTTGCTTGTCAGCATAGTTTTTCTCCTTTTATTTCAAAAAATCAGGTAGTTCTTTTTCCAATTCCGCCAGCGCATTGCCGCGGTGGCTGATGGCATCCTTTTCGTCCGGGGTCAGCTGGGCGTAGCTGCGGCCCTCGGTGTTGGGGCGCTTATCGTGCTTTCCCACGCCGCAGTCGGTGGGGATGAACAGCGGATCGTAGCCAAAGCCGTAGTCCCCGCACAGCCGTTCAAAGGCGATGCTGCCCGGGCATTCGCCCATGCAGGTCAGATGCCGCCCATCCGGCAGGATGAAGCACACCGCGGACACAAACTTTGCACCCCGCTGCCCGGCAGGCACAGCCTGCATGGCGTCCAGAAGCTTGTCGTTGTTGGCTTCGTCGTCGCCGTGGCGGCCGCAGTAGCGGGCACTGTAGACGCCAGGCGCACCGCCCAGCGCCTCCACGCACAGGCCGGAGTCATCGGCGATGGTGGGCAGGCCGCATGCCTTGCAGATGGTTTCAGCCTTGATGAGGGCGTTTTCGGCAAAGGTGGTGCCGGTCTCCTCCGGCTCGATGGTGATGCCCAGCTGCTTCTGGCTGACCACCTCGTGGCCCTGCGCTTCCAGAATGCGGCGCAGTTCGCGGAGCTTTCCGGCGTTGCCGGTAGCTGCACAAATTTTCATCTTAATACTCCTTCCGCTTTCAAAGCTCGCCCCTTTGGGAGAGCTCCGTCTCCGCGCCGCTGCAAGCGGACGGAACGGTGAGAGGGTTCTATTTTAGTGCTTCCACTGGCGCGGGAGCAGCTCTTCCACAAAGCCCTCCGGGGTAAAGGGCAGCAGGTCGTCGATGCCCTCGCCCACGCCGATGAAGCGCACCGGCAGGCCCAGACGCTGCTTGACCGCTACCACGCAGCCGCCCTTGGCGGTGCCGTCCAGCTTGGTCAGGATGATGCCGGTAGCATCTGCAGCCTTGCAGAATTCCTTGGCCTGACTGATGGCGTTCTGGCCGGTGATGGCATCCAGCACCAGCAGCGTTTCAAGGCTGGCTTCCGGGCTGGCCTTCTTGACGCTGCGGCTGATCTTGGAAAGCTCTGCCATCAGGTTTGCCTTGTTGTGCAGACGGCCTGCGGTGTCGGCAATGACCATGTCATAACCGCGTGCGGTGGCAGACTTTACGGTGTCGAAAATGACAGCCGCCGGGTCTGCGCCCTCGCCTGCGCTCACAATGGGCACACCGGCGCGGTCAGCCCAGATCTCCAGCTGTTCGCTGGCTGCAGCACGGAAGGTATCGCCTGCGGCCAGCATCACCTTTTTGCCCTCGCGGGTGTAGTGATCGGCCAGCTTTGCAATGCTGGTGGTCTTGCCCACGCCGTTCACGCCAATGACCAGAATAACGGCCGGCTTGCCGGAAAGATCCATCTCGGCATCCGGTGTCATTTCCTCGGCAATGATGTCGCGCAGGGCATCCGCCGCCTCTTCGCCGGTCTTCAGGCCCTTTTCGTGCACACGGTCGCGCAGCTTATCCACCAGACGCACGGCCACCTCGCCGCCCACATCTGCAAGGATGAGCTGCTCTTCCAGCTCATCGTACATATCATCGTCGATGACGCTGCCGGTGAGGGTGTTGAGGATATTGCCCCAGAAACCGGTGCGGGTCTTTTCCAGACCCGTTTTCATTTTTTCCTGTTCTTTTTCTTTGTTTTTCTTGCCAAATCCGAAGAACCCCATGGTGTCCTCCTATCTTTTTCTTTAATATATATCAGGAAACCAGCGTTGCGTCAACCTGTTCCAGATCAAGCTTGAGCAGCTTGGACACGCCGTCCTCCTGCATGGTAACGCCGTAAAGCACATTCGCGGCTTCCATTGTGCCGCGGCGGTGGGTGATGACGATGAACTGGGTCTTGTCGCTCACCCGGCGTAAGTACTGGGCAAAACGCACCACATTGGCATCGTCCAGAGCGGCTTCGATCTCGTCCAGAATACAGAACGGGGCCGGGTTGACCGCCAGAATGGCAAAGTAGATGCTGATGGCCACCAGCGCCTGCTCGCCGCCGGAAAGCGCTTCCAGATTTTTGATCACCTTGCCCGGCGGTGCCACCCGGATGCCGATGCCGCAGGACAGCACATCGCTTTCATCCTCCAGCACAAGGCTGGCTTCGCCGCCGCCGAACAGCTCGGTAAATACGCGGCCAAAGTTTTCGTTGATGGCGCGGAAGCTGTCGGAGAAGATCTCCCGCATCTGTGCCGAAAGCTTGGAGATCATGCGGGTCAGCTCATTGCGGCTTTCTTCCACATCGGTCACCTGATGCATCAGGGCATCGTAGCGGGCCTTGACCTCCTTGTATTCCTCGATGGCGCTCACATTCACGCTGCCAAGGGCGCGAATTTTGCCGCGCAGGTCGGCCACCTGTGCGCGCAGGGCCGTCAGGCTTTCAAACTCCACGCAAAGGTTCTCTGCCTGACTGACCGAGAGCTGATATTCATCCCACAGCTTTGCCACGGTCTGGTCGTACTCGGTCTCGGCAGCGGCCTTGCGCTCTGCAAGGCGGGCCATCTCGCGCCCCATTTCCTCGCGGCTGTCGGAGGATGTACGCGCCCGGCTCAGTGCCGCTGTTTCAGCCTGCTGGCGTTCCAGCCGCTGTTCCGTGGCTTCCCGGATTGCCTTTTCTTTTTGGGCGATCTCGGTCTGGCTGTCGGACTTTGCCTGCCGGATGGCTGCAATTTCTGCCCGGCAGCTCTCGCTGCGCTGTGCCAGTGCCCCAAGGCTTTCTTCCATCGTGGCGCGGCGGGCAGCGGCATCCTGTGCCCGCTGTTGCAGTGCCGCGATCTGGCTGTAGGCCAGTTCTGCATCCTTCTGGCGGGTCACCTGTTCCAGCCGCTTTGCGCTGAGCTTTTGGCTCAGTTCGGTCTGCTGGGCCACAAAGTTGTCGTCGCCTTCGGCAATTCGGTTCATCTCCGCCGTCAGCAGGTCGATCTTTGCCGTCAGCCGGGCCTGCAGGCTGGCAGCTTCCTCTGCTTTGCCACGGCTCTCTGTCATGGCCGCCTGCAAAGCGTCGATCTGCTGCTGGCCGTTGCTGCGGGCCGTTTCCAGCTGGGCGGCAGCAGCTTCCAGCCGCTTCTGCTCTGCCTCGGCACGCACTTTGTCGTTGGCGGCGGTGATCTGCTCACTGGCCGTGGCGGTCAGCTCTGCCTGAAGGGCATCCACCTGCTCTTTGCAGCGGTCGGTCTTTTCCTGTGCAGCAAGGCAGTCTTTTTGTAACTTGGCCGCTTTCACCCGCAGCTCTTCCATCTCCTGCTTGCGGGTGAACAGGCCCGCGCTGCGCTGGACACTGCCGCCGGTAAAGCTGCCGCCTGCATTGACCACCTGACCATCCATGGTGACCACCTTGCTGCGGAAGCCGTTGTCCCGCGCCACGCGGGAGGCTTCGTTGATGTCGTCCACCACGATGATGCGGCCCAGCAGGTTCGATACGATGTTGTCGTACCGGCGGTCGGCCTGTACAAGGCTGGAAGCCAGACGCGCCGTGCCGGAAAGACGTCCCCGGAACACGCCGGGCTGGACGGTGTCCAGCGGCAGAAAGGTGGCGCGGCCCGCATTGTCATTGCGCAGCAGGGCGATGGCCGCTTTGGCGGCGGCCTCGTTTTCCACCACGATGTTCTGCAATGCGCCGCCAAGGGCGGTCTCCACAGCCACCTCACAGCCCGGCTCCACCGTCAGGATAGCGGACACCGGCCCGATGACCCCCCGCAGGCGGCGGGCACCGGCGGCACGCATGACGGCCTTGACCGAGTTCTGGTAGCCGTCCATGTTCTTTTCCAGCTCCCGCAGCACCGAAAGACGCTGGCGGGCGGCATCCAGCTCCCGGCCAAGCTTCTGCTCTGCCGCGTCGGCATCGTCCAGCGCGGCTTTGCGGCCTTTCAGCTTGAGTTCCACGCCGGAACGGACATTTGCCAGCTGCTTCTCGTTTTCTTCCAGCATCCGGCGGTACTTGATGGTGTCGTCCAGATCCTGCTTTGCTTCGTCCCGCTGGGCGGTGCTTTCCTGCACGCTCTGCTCAAGGGCAGGCAGGCGCTGGCGGGCTGTTTCCCCGGCAGCTTCGGCAGCGGCCTGCGCCACCTGCGCTTCGGTGCGCCGGGCTGTCAGGCCGGCAAGTTCTGCTTTCAGGGTATCCTTGCGGGCACCGCTGGCACTGCTGGCATCGGTCAGACGTGCGATCTCCGCGTTCAGTGCTTCGATCTCTGCCGCCAGCTTTTCGCCCTCCGCTTCCATGGTCTTTGCCACGGCCCGGTGGCGCTGCAAGGCGGCCTGTGCCTCGGTGCTGTCCTGTTCCCCGGCGCTGATCTCTTCCTGCAGGGATGCGGCGCTCTCCTCGTTGCGGAGGATGTCGTTTTCCAGCACAGCGATACGGCTCTCCGACCCGCTGATCTGCTCGGTGATGCTGCGGATATCCCCATTCAGGCGCTCAACAGCAACCGTAAGCTGCTGTGCCTGCATCCGGATCTCCTCAGCCTCCTGCTCGGCGGCTTTCGTCTCCCGGTCAAAGCGCTCGTAGTCGGCCTGTGCTGTCTCGTAGTCCCGCACCTGCTGGCGCACGGCTTCGCGCGCGCGGTGCACACCATCGGTCCACAGGGTCACTTCCAGCGTTTTGCGCTGTGCGGCCAGCTCGAGGAACTTTTCTGCCTTGGCGCTCTCTTTTTCCAGCGGGCCTACCCGGCTTTCCAGCTCACCAAGGATGTCCCGCAGGCGTTCAAGGTTTTCGCCCGCCGCAGCAAGGCGGCGTTCTGCCTCGGTCTTGCGGTAGCGGTACTTGGCAATGCCGCAGGCTTCCTCAAAGATCTCGCGGCGCTCACTGCTTTTTGCGGCCACGATCTCCGCAATGCGGCCCTGCCCGATCACCGAGTAGCCGTCGCGGCCAATGCCGGTATCCAGCAAAAGTTCGTACACATCCTTCAACCGGCACACCTGCCCGTTGATGGTATACTCGCTGTCGCCGGAGCGGTAATATTTGCGGCCAATGGTCACTTCGTCCGCATCCACATCAAAGGTGTGGTCTGCGTTATCCAGCGTCAGCCGCACCTGCGCAAAGCCCATGGCTCCGCGCCGCCGGGTGCCGCCGAAGATCACGTCCTCCATCTTGCCTGCCGCACGCAGCTGGCGGGAGCTGGTCTCGCCCAGCACCCAGCGCACTGCGTCCGAAAGGTTCGACTTGCCGGAGCCGTTGGGACCCACCACACCGGTAACGCCTGCGTCGAACCGAATTTTGACTTTATCGGGAAAGCTCTTGAAGCCCTGGATCTCCAGTTCCTTGAATACCATTTACTTTTCCTTTATCACGCCCAGCAGCTTGAGCGCTTCTTTGGCGGCGCACTGCTCAGCGGCCTTTTTGCTGCGGCCTTCGCCACGGGCCACGCGGTCAGAGTTGAACCGCACAGCCACCACGAAATGCTTGTCGTGATCCGGGCCGGACTCGCTTTCTACTACATAGCTCAACCGCTCTTCCGGGTTCTGCTGCACGATCTCCTGCAGGCGGGTCTTATAGTCAGCCTCGGCGTGCTTGCCCTCGGTGATAAAGGGCAGGATGAAGCTGCGGGCCACATCCATGCCGCCATCCAGATACAAAGCCGCGATCAGCGCTTCAAACGCATCGGACACCACGCTGGGGCGGGTGCGTCCGCCGCAGCGCTCCTCGCCGCGGCCAAGGCGCAGGTACTCGCCCAGATCGATCTCCTGCGCGAACTGGAACAGTGCACCCTCGCTGACAAGGCTGGCGCGGATGCGGGTCAGATCGCCCTCCGGCCGGTCGGCATAGGCGTGGAACAGATAATCTGCCGAGACGATCTGCAGCACGCTGTCGCCCAGAAATTCCAGCCGCTCGTTGTGCTTGACCGGGGTGCGGCTCTCGTTGGCATAGCTGGTATGGGTGAGCGCGATCTCCAGCAGCTCCGGGTTTTTGAACTTATAACCAATAATTGTTTCCAACTGATGGCTCATATGTTTTAGCTCCCTTATTGATGGTCAGCATCCTCGCCCTCTCAGGCTCACGTCCGTTCGCCAGCTCCCCCAAAGGGGGAGCCCTTGGCAAATCGATGCAGTCTGCACGAACTGCCAAAGCCTCTCACTCTGAGGAAAGACTCTCCCCGGCCGGGGAGAGATGTCGCAATAGCGACAGAGTGGGGAATGTGGCATTGCGAAGCAATGACGGAGAGGGCAAGCCCGCTTCCCTTATTCCTCAGTTTTCTGTGCCGCAGCCAGCTCGTCCAGCGCAGACTGCATGGTGCCGCACAGATCGTTCTCCACGCAGATCTTTGCCTGACGGATGGCGTTCTTGATGCCCTTGGCCTTGGAAGAACCGTGGGCCTTGATGACCGGCTGCTTGGCCCCCAGGAAGGGTGCGCCGCCGTACTCCTCGCTGTCCATCTGGTGCTTCAGGTCTGCCACGCTGCCCTTGAGCAGCAGATAGGCCAGCTTGCCGCCGAGGTTTGCGAGGAACATTTGCTTCAGCATGCCCAGCAGCATTTTTGCCACGCCCTCGGTCAGCTTGAGGATCACATTGCCGGTAAAGCCGTCGCACACCACAACGTCCACTTCGCCATTGGGCACATCGCGGGGCTCAATATTGCCTACAAAGCGGATGCCGGGGGTGGTCTTGAGCAGCTGGTGTGCTTCCTTGAGCATGGGGGTGCCTTTGCTCTCCTCCGCACCGTTGTTGGCGAGCGCCACGCTGGGGCTGCGGCGGCCCTCCACCCTGTTCACATAGCAGCTGCCCATCACGGCAAAAGCTGCCAGCATCTCGGGGCGGCACTCCACATTGGCACCGCAGTCCAGCAGCAGATAAGCCTGCTTTTTGGCGGGCACCATGGTAGCCAGAGCCGGGCGCTTGATGCCCTTGAGGGTGCGCACGATCAGGCTTGCGCCCACATGCAGCGCACCGGTGCTGCCGGCGGAAACAAAGGCATCGCCCTTGCCGTCCTTGAGCATGTTCAGGCCCACCACGATGGAGGAATCCTTCTTCTGGCGGATGGCACGGGCAGGCTCATCGCACATGTCGATGACCTCGGTGCAGTTCACCAGCTCAATGCCGTCCAGCGGAATGCTGTTTTCCTGTGCGGTCCTGCGCACCAGCGCTTCGTCGCCCACACCTACGACGGTGACGCCGTACTCCTTCACGGCCTGTGCGGCACCCTCCAGCACAGCCAGAGGGGCGTTGTCGCCGCCCATCATGTCCACGATAATCTTCATAGCTTTTCTCCCTTCTTAAAGAGAAGTTTCATCCAGCCAGTGCTGGAAGCTGGCAACAGCGCGCCGGGCCTGTGCCATGTAACGCAGGCGCTTGTCCCTCGGGCGGCTCTCCTCCGGCAGCGGAGGAAGGATGCCCATATTCGCGCCCATGGGCTGGAAGTGCTTGTTCTCGGTAGTCAGGTACTGCACCAGTGCGCCGCACATGGTGTCGGCAGGCGGGGCGGGCAGCTCTTTGCCTTCCAGCCGGGCATACAGGCTGCGGGCCGCCAGCAGGCCGCAGGCAGCGCTTTCCATATAGCCCTCAAAGCCGGTGATCTGGCCCGCAAAGAACACATTGGGGTGTTCTTTCAGGCACAGCTGGGCGCTGAGCACCCGGGGCGCATCGAGGAAGGTGTTGCGGTGCATGACACCGTACCGCACAAACTCGGCATTTTCCAGCCCGGGGATCATGCTGAACACCCGCTTCTGCTCTCCCCACTTGAGGTTGGTCTGGAAGCCCACGATGTTATACAGGGTGCGTTCCTTATTTTCGGCCCGCAGCTGGACATTGGCCCATGGACGGTGTCCGGTGTTGGGATTCACAAGGCCCACCGGGCGCAGCGGGCCGAAGCGCATGGTGTCGGCACCCCGGGCGGCCATAATTTCGATGGGCATACAGCCCTCATACACGGTGACGGTGTCGGCCTTTTTGCCGTGGGCATCCGGGTCGGGCTGAGCAGACTGCTCGGCCCCGGTGTCAAAGTCGTGCAGAGGGGCACGCTCTGCCGAAGCGAGAGCTGCGTGGAAATTCTCGTACTCTTCCTTGTTGAACGGGCAGTTCAGGTAGTCGGCCTCGCCCCGGTCATAGCGGGAGGCAGCAAACACCTTGTTGTAATCAAGGCTTTCGGCGGTGACGATGGGGGCCACAGCATCGTAGAAGTGCAGACGCTCGTCACCGGTCAAGGCCCCGATCTCATCGGCCAGTGCGCCGTCGGTCAATGGGCCGGTGGCCACCAGAATGGGGGCAGATGCATCGATATGCTCCACCTGCTCCCGGTGGACAGTGATATTTTCACAGCTTTCCACCATGCGGGTCACTTCGGCGCTGAATGCGTCGCGGTCCACCGCCAGCGCACCGCCAGCGGCCACGCGGGCCGTCTCGGCGGCGTTCAGCAGCTGGCTGCCCATCCGCCGCATCTCTTCCTTCAGCAGGCCGGAAGCAGAGTCCAGCCGCTCCGCTTTCAGGCTGTTGGAGCAGATCAGCTCCGCAAAGCCTGCGCTTTTGTGTGCGGGCGAAAAATGCACGGGCTTCTGTTCGTACAGGTCTACCTGCACGCCCTTGCCAGCCAGCCAGAGGGCGGCTTCACAGCCCGCAAGACCAGCGCCCAGCACGGTTACTTTATAGTTCATAGTTTTATCCTTTTAGTCCTTTTTCGGCACCGGCATCTCGTAGCCGCAGCCTTCCTTTGCGCAATACAGCTTGGAGCCTTTGCGGAACATGGTGCTGCCGCACTTGGGGCACTTGGTGGGCACCGGCATGTCCCATGTCATAAAGTCGCAGTCCGGGTAGCGCTCGCAGCCATAATAGATGCGGCCCTTGGAGCTTTTGCGCTCCAGCATACGGCCCTTGCCGCACTTGGGGCAGATGCCGCCGGTATCCTTGACCAGCCGCTTTGTGCCCCGGCACTCCGGGAAGCCGCTGCAGGCCAGGAACTTGCCGTACTTGCCCACCTTGATGACCATGGGTCGGCCGCACAGGTCGCATACCTCACTGGAAGGCTCGTCCGGCACCTTGACCTTCTTGCCTTCCATGTTCTTTTCGGCCTGCTCGAGGCTTGCCGCAAAGCCCTGGTAGAAGTCATCCACCGTCTTGTGCCAGTCGGCCTTGCCGCTCTCGATCTTATCCAGATTCTTCTCCATCTGGGCGGAGAAGTCCACATCCACGATGTGGGGGAACTGTTCCAGCATCAGGCCATCCACCGCCCGGCCCAGCAGGGTGGGCTTGAGCTTTTTCTGGTCGCGCTCCACATAGCCGCGGTCGATGATGGTGGTGATAATGGGTGCGTAGGTGGAAGGCCGACCGATGCCGTTTTCTTCCAGAGCCTTGATGAGGGTCGCTTCGGTGTAGCGGGCGGGCGGCTGGGTGAACTTCTGCTCGCTCTTCAGGTCGCGCAGCTTCAGCACCTGACCCTGCTCCAGCGGAGGCAGGGCGGTCTCCTTCTTTTCCTTTTCGTCGGTGGCTTCCTCGTACAGGACGGTGAAACCGTCAAAGGTAACGGTATAGCCGCTGGCCTTGAAACGGTAGTCCGCCGCGCTGACCGTGACGGACACGGTGTCCTGCTGGCAGTCTGCCATCTGGCTGGCCATGAAGCGGCTCCAGATCATGCGGTAGAGCTTTGCGGTGTCGCCGCTGATGCTCTTGTCCACCTCGTCCGGTGTCAGGGACGGCACCGAGGGACGGATGGCCTCGTGGGCATCCTGTGCGGCAGTGGCGCTCTTGGTCTTCCATGTGCGCTTGTAGGGGCAGATATAGGCTTCACCGTAGGCCCCTGCGATATATTCCTTTGCGGCGGCAACGGCTTCATCCGAGATGCGCAGGCTGTCGGTACGCATGTAGGTGATCAGACCCATGGTGCCGTGGCCTGCAATGTCCACGCCTTCGTACAGGGTCTGGGCAGCGCGCATGGTGCGGGTGGCCGTAAAGCCCAAGCGGCGGGATGCCTCCTGCTGCAGGGTACTGGTGATAAAAGCCGGAGTGGGCTGCTTTGCCCGCTTGCCCTTTTTCAGCTCTGCCACCACGTACTCGGCCCCTTCCAGACCCTTTTCAATGGCGCGGGCCTCGGCTTCGCTTTTGGGCAGCAGCTTTTTGCCGCTGGCATCGGTGGCCAGCCGGGCGGTAAAACTCTTGTGGCCTGCGCCGAGGGTGGCATCCACGTTCCAGTATTCGTCGGGCTTGAAACTCTCGATCTCCTTTTCGCGGTCATCGATCAGGCGCACGGCCACGCTCTGCACGCGGCCTGCGGAAAGGCCCCGGCGCACCTTGCGCCAGAGGAACGGGCTGAGCTTGTAGCCCACCAGACGGTCCAGCACACGGCGGGCCTGCTGTGCGTTGAACAGATCTTCGTCGATGGCGCGGGGATGGGCCATGCCCTCCTTCACGCCCTTTTTGGTGATCTCGTCAAAGGTCACGCGGTTCGGCTCGTGGGGGTCCAGCCCCAGAATGTTTGCCAGATGCCAGCTGATGGCTTCGCCCTCACGGTCCGGGTCGGTTGCCAGCAGCACGCCGTCTGCGTGTTTGGCCTTGCTCTTCAATTCCTTGATGAGCTTTTCCTTGCCTTTGATGCTGATGTACTGTGGGGCATAGCCGTGCTCCACATCGATGCCCAGCTGGGAAGCGGGCAGGTCACGGATATGGCCCATGCTTGCGGTGACCTCGTAATCATCGCCCAGATACTTGCCAATGGTTTTCGCCTTAGCAGGCGACTCCACGATAACCAGTTTCGCCATTCGAGTTTACTCCCATTTCAAATTTTCTTTCTTCTCTATCAGGAACGCACCGTGCAACTGCACAGTACGGGATTCTCTATTTTTATATCATACCACAGCTGTTGTGTGCTGCGCCAGCAGAAATTATACTATTTTATCACATACCGCTTGCCCGGCATGCACAGCACCCGGCCGGAAAGCTCCAGCTTCATCAGGGTGCCCAGCAGCATCGCTGTAGGCAGGCCGCTGCGCACGCAAAGCTCCTCAATGCCAAGGGGCTGCGGCCCGATGCAGGAAAGCACCTTCCGCTCATTCTCGCTCAGAGGCTCCGGCTGCTTTGCCGTCACCGCCGCTGCGCTCTGCCGGCGCAGGCCCAGCGGGCCAAGCAGGTCCGCAGCAGAACACACGGCACGCGCTCTGCCGTCCCGCAAAAGGCCGTTTGTGCCTGCGGAATTGGGCGAGTAGATGCTGCCTGGCACCGCGAACACCGGCTTGCCATAGCGTTCGGCGTGAGACACGGTGGACATGGTGCCGCTTTTTTCCTGCGCTTCCACCACCAGCAATGCAGAGCTGAGCGCCGCAATGAGCCGGTTGCGCTGCAAAAATCCATTTGGGCCAACGCCCTCACTGCGGGGCGGGTACTCACTGATCACGCAGCCCTTCTGCTCGATCTTGTGCCGCAGCACCACATTGGCCGCAGGATAGGTGCGGTCGATGGGCACGCCCATCACAGCAATGGTAGGGCAGTTGTTTTTGACAGCAGCGCGGTGCCCGGCGCTGTCCAGCCCGTCCGCAAGGCCGCTGACGATCAAAGCGCCGCTTTGGGCCAGTTCCCCGCCAATGTCCGCCGCTGCGTTCAGGCCGTATTCGGTAGGCTTGCGGCTGCCCACGATGCCCACCGCGCCCGGCTCGTTGAGCCAGAGCGGATCGCCGGTGCAGTAGAGCACCAGCGGCATATCCGGGATGCGGGAAAACGCCAGCGGATAGTCCGGGTCGTCAAACGGCAGGATGCGCACACCCAGATCATCGCACCGCATCACCAGTGGGTGGTACTGTTCCGGGGCCAGCTGCTGCGCCCGCAGAGCTGCTGCCTCCCCCGCTGCAAGACGAAATTCTGCCGTATCGCGAGCCTCCCATGCTTCCTGTGCACCGCCAAAGGCATCCAGCACACGGCCCGCGTGAACGCTGGCCGGGCCAAGCACATGGGCCAGCCACAGCCAGCACAGCAGCGGATCCGGGGCAGGCTCCGGCGGGAAAAGGCTGGTCTGCCCTGCAAGGCCGCTCATAGGCTTTCCTCCCGGAAATGCCACAGCAGGATGCTGCCCGCAATGCCGGCATTCAGGCTTTCCACCCGGTCGGTCATGGGGATGCGCACCGTGCTGCTGCAGGCAGCAATGGTCTCATCGGTCAGGCCCTGACCCTCGCTGCCGATGACGACGCAGACGCCGCCGGGGTAGCTTGCCTGCGCCGCGCTCAGCGGCTGAGACTTGTACAGCGCGGCAGCAAGGCAGGTGATCCCCTTTGCGCGCAGCTGGGTGATGGCATCGGGCATGGCACCGGCTTCGATCACCGGGATGCGCACGGCGGCTCCCATGGAAGCGCGCAGGGTCTTGGGGGCATACACACTGGCACAGCCGTCGCTCAGGATCACACCGTCAAAGCCAAAGGCCGCAGCAGAGCGCAGCAGGGTGCCCACATTGCCGGGGTCCTGCACCCGTTCCAGCGCCAGATACCGCCCGCCCGCCTTCACTTCGTCCAGTGTGTGCACCGGGGTGCGGAACACGCCGAACACCCCCTGATGGGTGCCCACATCGGCCAGCTTATCGGCCACATGGTCTTCCACAAGGTAGTGTTCACCGGGCAGACCAGCAAGCTCCGGGCACTTTGCCATAGCGCTCTCCGTATAAAATAAGGTCTCCAGCTGCGCACCGCGGGCAAGCTCCGGGCAGAGCTTGCGGCCCTCGGCCAGAAAGCGGCCCTCGCTGCGGCGGAATGCCGCGCTGGAAGAAAGGCGGCAGGCGTATTTGATCTTTGCGTTTTCCCGGCTGGTGATTTTTTCGTCCATCGTGTGTATTCAACCTTTCGCTGTACTGTCGTTCAAAAAGTAGTCTGCCGTCTTGTTCAAAAAATGCAAAAAGGGCAGCGTCTGCCACAAAGCGTTCCTGCGGCAGGGCGCTGCCCTGAAAAACATGTTCCCCTGCCGTAAGAACCCCGGATACAAAACGGACGCCCGCGTATACGCGCGGGCGTCACGATTCAAGTTCCTAATCAGGCGTTCTTGACGGTCTCGACCAGAGCTGCAAAGCTCTTGGGATCGTTAATAGCCATCTCAGACAGCATCTTGCGGTTCAGCTCGATGCCAGCCTTCTTCAGACCAGCCATGAAGGTGGAGTAGTTCATGCCCAGAGGACGAACTGCGTTGTTGATGCGGCAGATCCACAGGTTGCGGAACTGACGCTTCTTCATGCGGCGGCCAGCCAGAGCGTAGTTGCCGCTCTTCATGACCTGCTGCTTGGCCATCTTAAAGTGCTTGCTCTTGCAGCCGTAGAAGCCCTTGGCCAGCTTCAGCATCTTCTTACGACGTTTGTGAGTCATGGTTGCGCCCTTGATACGTGCCATTTTTTATATCTCCTTTAGTTGTCTCAATAGAATGTGTTTGCCTGCGGCTCGCTCTTAGGCGTAGGGCAGCATGCTCTTGATGGTAGCTGCGTTGGTCTTATCAACGTAGCTGGGCTGACGGTAGCCACGGGTCAGCTTGGTGGTCTTCTTGGTCAGGATGTGGCTGCGGAATGCGTGGCCGCGCTTGATCTTGCCGTTCTTGGTCAGCTTAAAGCGCTTCTTAGCGCCGGAGTGCGTCTTCAGTTTCATCTTAGCCATTTTAGTTTCCTCCTAAAATTAGTCCTTATTGGGTTTCGGGATCAGCAGAATGGACATCGTGCGGCCCTCGAGCACCGGCGGCTTATCGGTGGATGCCTGAGGCAGAGCCTCGGCAAAACGTTTCAGCACGTCTGCGCCCAGAGCACTGTGCGCCATTTCACGGCCGCGGAAGCGGATCGAAACCTTAACCTTGTGGCCAGCTGCCAGGAACTTGGCAGTCTGGTTCAGCTTGGTATTGAAGTCGTTGGTGTCAATGTTGAGCGAAAGGCGGGTCTCTTTAACTTCGACCACCTTCTGGTTCTTCTTGGCTTCCTTCTCCTTCTTCTGCTGTTCAAAACGGTACTTGCCGTAATCCAGCACCTTGCACACAGGCGGAACAGCCTGCGGTGCGATCTTGACCAGATCCAGACCAGCATCTTCAGCAGCGCGCATGGCCACCTGAATGGACACAACGCCCTTCTGCTCGCCGTCTGCACCGATCAGACGGACCTCACGGTCACGGATCTGACCGTTGATCTCCAGTTCCTTCGACTTTCCAGCGGTAGCGATAATGAATGCACCTCCAAACAAAATCCATTTTGTTGCAATATTTGGCATAGAAAACGCGGCCGCCCATTTTCAGGACAGCCGCGCAAAAATTCACTCAAAGCCGCAGTCCACTCATAATGAACTGCCTTCAGGTATAGCCCGGGGGATCTTTCCCTCGCAAGGCGAGCGCGGCACAGGCCGTAGCTGCTTTCTTTACCCGGCTATTTTACCACAGGCAGAAAACGCTGTCAAGCACTTTTTATGCGTTTTGCGGGAAAAATATGACTTTTGAAAAAGAAGTAAGTTTCCGATAGCGTCCTCGCCCTCTCCGTCATTGCTTACGCAATGCCACCTCTCCCAAAGTGAGAGGCTTTGGCAGTCCATACAAAGTTTGCGGTTTTGCCAAGGGCTCCTCCTTTGGGGGAGCTGTCGAGCAAATGCGAGACTGAGAGGGCGAGCCCGTTTTCCTTATGCTTCGATCAGCCTCCCCAGCTCCAGCGAGTAGATGCCCTTATACGTTACCTTCTTCGGTGCAAAGCGCTTATCGATGGCAAGGGCATAGAGGTTCAGCTGCGGGCGGTAGGCGCTCAGGAAGTCCGCTTCGGTCTTGCGGCGGTCGGTCTTGTAATCCAGCAGTTCCAGATGATCCGGGAACACCAGCACAAGGTCTGCAATGCCCTGCACCAGCACCTGCTCATCCTGCACCAGCACCTGCTCATCCTGCACGGCAGCGGCTTCCTGCGCGGAAGCTCCCTGTGCCGTCAGCACGGCCGACGCGGGCAGCGCCGTGATGAAGGCCAGCTCCCGCAGCACCTTTTCGGCTGCGCAGATCTTTGCAAAGGCTTCGCCTTCCACAAAGCGGCGAATCCGGCTCACATCCAGCTTTTCCGCGATCTCCGGGGCCACAAGCTGCCTGTCCACCTGCCGCTGACGCTCGGTCAGAATGGCTTCCTCCAGCGTGCCCGCCGCTTTGGCAGCAGCAAGGGAGGCAAAGTCCGCATGTTCCAGAAAAGCGTGCAGAGCCGTGCCCATCTCGGCGGCGGTCAGTCCGTCCTTGGAGAGAAAGGCAGGGCGTTCCAGCGTGGTCTGCTCGGCCTTGTGCACGATGCTGGTCACGCTGACCTTGGCGGGCACCGCAGCCAGTTTTGCCGCCGGATACCGCCATGCAAAGCCCTCCTGCAGCTGAGCCACCAATGCCGGGTCTGCCGGGACAGGCTCTGCCGCTTCCGGTTCCTGTTCCGGTGTTTCCGGCTCCGGCTGAGCTTCCTGCACCGTGACCATGATCTCGCTTTCCGTAAACACAAAGGGCAGTTCCAGATCTCCTGCCAGCCGCCGCAGCGGCCCGCCGAAGGGATGCACCAGCAGCGCTGCACGCAGCCAGTCGGCAAAGCTGCCCGCCTGCTGGTTCAGCGTTTCTCCCGCGCCCGCAGCAAGGAATGCTGCCGCCTTGGCAAAGGGATTGCCGGTCTTGGTCATGCCCAGCGGCACCGTGAGGATCAGCTTATCCTGTGCACGGGTGAGCGCCACATATAAAAGGCGCATCTGCTCGCTGCGCGTTTCCTGTGCATGGACGCTGGCAAGAGCAGCGTAGGCTGCAGTCTTGTACATGCTCTCGCCCTGTTCCGGGCGCAGGCGCAGGCCCGCGCCGTATTCCCGGTGCAGCAGCACCGGCTGGTAAGTGTCGCTCAGGTTGAAGTGCCGGGCCGTGTCGCCCACGAACACCACCGGGAACTGCAGACCCTTGGAGCGGTGGATGGTCATGATGGTCACACAGCCAGGCCGCGCACCGCCGGGCACAGTGTCCTGCCCGGTAGAACCGGCCTGCGCCGCCGCGTCGATGGCACGCACCAGCGCCGAGATGCCGTTTGCACCGGTCTGTGCACAGAAAGCCGCAAAACGCCGGGCATCTTCCCGGCGGTGCGCACCGTTTTCCAGTACGCCCAGCGCAGCAAGATAGCCGGTGGAGACAAAGATTTCTTCCAGCAGCTGTTCTGCCGGGGCACTGCGGGCCATGCGCCGCAGTGCGGTGAGTCGGTCATAAAAGTCTTTCACCTTTCGGGTGAACGAAGTTTCATCACCATTCTGCACCACCTGCAGCACTGCGCCGTACAGACTCATGCGGGAAGCCCTTTTGCCCGTTTCCTTCGCGCCCTGTTCCTCCTGCGCCTTTTTCTGCATTGCGGCGCTCTGGGCACGCAGGCGTACAAGGTCGTCGTCCGTAAAGCCGAACATCGGCCCCAGCATGGCGGCGGCAAGGTAGATATCCTGCGCCGGGTTGTCGATGACCTTCAAAAGCGAGATCAGCGGCCGGATGTGCGCTGCTTCCATCAAGTTTTCGCGCGCATCCGCATACACCGGGATGCCCCGGGCCGTGAGCGCTTCCTCATAAGCGAGGAAGTCGCCGCGCGCCGCCAGCAGGATGCAGCAATCCTCGTACTGCACCGGGCGGGTGGAGCTGCCGTCCCGCACTGGTTCGCCGTTTTTCACCAGTTCTTCAACGCGCTGGGCGATCCACGCCGCGTCGGTCTCAGCGGTGTCGTCGGGCAGGAAGTGCGCTTCCACGCTGCCGGCGTATTCGCCGGGTGCACCGCACACAAGACGCTGGCCGTCACCGTAAGCCGTATCGCCCAGCTGGGGGGTCATGAGCTGTTCAAAGATAAAGTTGATGCCTGCCACCACCTGCGGGGCGGAGCGGAAGTTCGCATCCAGCGCCAGCAGAGCGTTTCCGCCTGCCGTACCCTCCTCCGGGCGGGGGCGGGCAGTGCCGCTGGGCAACGGTGCCCATGCGTTCAGCTTAGCCCGGAAGATGCTGGGGTCGGCCTGACGGAAGCGGTAGATGCTCTGCTTCAGGTCGCCCACAAGAAACAGGTCATCCCCCGCCGGGGAAGCAAGGCAGCGGTAAATGGCATCCTGCAAAGCGTTCGTGTCCTGATATTCGTCCACCATCACGGCGGCATAGCTCTGCCGGATGCTCTGGCACAGCGGGGTGCACACGCCATCCGGTGTGCGCAGCAGCCGCAGGGCCTGATGCTCAAAATCGCTGAATTCCAGCAGCTTGCGCTCCTTTTTCTTTGCCGAGAAGCGGGCATCAAAATCCCGCACGGCGGCAAACAGCGCCCGCAGCCGGGGCAGGGCCGCTCTGCGGTCGGCTTCGGCTTCCTCCTCGCTGCAGGAGACAAGCTCCGTAATGTGCTCAAACAGCTTGGCAGCTTCGTCTGCGCGGGTCCTGACCGCTACCTTATGATCGCCGGTCAGCCGTTTTTTCATGCCCTTGAAGCCGGGTATCTCCTCCATGCCCAGCACATAGGGTGTCAGCTTATCGTACAGCGGTGTCCACTGCCCTGCCGCAGCCAACCGTTCCACCTCGCCCAGCAGGGCGGCGGCGCTTTCCAGCCGGGAGAGCGGCTCTGCAAATTTATCGTTGACACCAGCCACGGCCTTTGCCTTGGAAGCAGCGGTCTTGCCTTTTTCCTCGGCCTGTGCCTGTGCAAGGACAAAATCTTCCTTACAGTCTGCCAGTGCTGCCGTCAGCAGTTCCCGCGCGGCCTTTGCGCAGCGGGCCGCTTCCGCCAGCAGCAGGTCATGCCAGCAGGTAAAAGCAAAGCCGTTTTCCCGCTGCCATGGTGTCAGATATTCGTCCAGCCTGCGGTCGTAGTCCGGCAGAGCGCGCAGAAAATCGTACACATGCAGGATGGTATTGCCTGCGGCCTGATCGGTGCGGCCCTTTCCGTAAAGGTCTGCAAAGGCACAGAAGTCCGGGTCGCGGTAGGCATTTTCCAGCGTTTCGGCCAGCGCCGAAGCCCGCAGCACCTCCACGCTGCCGGGATCTGCCGGGGCAAAGTCCGGCGGGATGTCCAGTGCCTGAAAGTGCTTGTGCAGCAGGTCCAGACAGAACGCATCAATGGTACAGATGGGCGCACGCTGCAAAAGCATCCGTTGGCGGCGCAGGCTCGTGTTGTGGGGCTGCTGCTGGCTGAGCCGCAGCAGTGTCTGCCCGATGCGTGCCCGCAGCTCTGCCGCCGCCGCATTGGTAAAGGTGACGATGAGCAGTTTGTCCGCATCCACCGGGTGGTCCGGATCAGTGATGAGCCGCACGGCGCGTTCGGTCAGCACCGCTGTTTTGCCGCTGCCCGCCGCCGCGCTCACCAGCAGCGCACCGCCCCGGTCCTCAATAGCAGCGCGCTGGGCCGGGGTCCATTTGGGCTCACTCATGCCTGCTCACCTTCCTTCTCGTTCTCAGTCTCTTCCGGCTCAAAGGGTTTGGCCGGGGCTTCCAGTGCCCGCTCGCCGATGCCGGTCTCGTGGCAGCAGATAAAGCTGTAGTCGCACCAGACGCAGGGGTTCCTGCCTGCGCCTGCCACCAGCGGTTCCGCAGCGATCTGCCCATCGTAAAGCTGCTGGCCCATCTGGGTGACAAGATCATCCAGATGCAGCTGGATGCGGTTGAGCTTTGCAATATCGGCACGCTTATCCTTCTGGCTGGGGCTGGGTACACCGTTGCGGTAGCCAAAGGGCAGGTAGCGGCCCGTCTCATCCGCATCCATGGCATCGAACACCTTTTGCTCGTCCCTCACAAGGCCGTCCAGCTCGTACTGCACGTCCTGCTGTGCCTGCTGGCGGTTGGTGGTCTTGGGGGCCGGGTCTGCCAGCAGATACAGCACGCCTGCCGGTTCCGCACCGGTAAAGCGGCCGCTCTTATCCCGGGTCAGGCTGAACAGATACAAAAGCATCTGGCAGTCCAGCCCGCAGTATACCTCTTTCAGGTTCAGTTTTTTGGTGCCGGTCTTATAGTCCACCACCCGCACCCAGCGGGTGCCGTTTTCCTCCACCCACTCGTCGGCGCGGTCCACCGTGCCCACCAGCTGCACGGTGCGCCCATCCGAGAGATGATACACCTGCCCGGGCACGGCATCCTCCCCGGAGCCGATGCGCAGTTCACAGGCTGCCGGGTGGAAGCAGGACTGCTTCTGTTCGTCCCGCAGGTAGCACAAAAGGCTTGTCATGCTTTTTTTGAGCCGTGAGAGCAGATAGGCGAACCGGGCTGTATCCTCCGGCAGATAGCGCTTTGCATATTCGTCCACCAGCAGGCTGGCAAGGCCTGCCATGGCTTCATCGTCCAGCTCCAGAAATGGGGCCAGCCCGGCGCAGGGATTATCCACATCCGGGTGCGGGTCCAGCGCCATCTGCAGCACCCAGTGCATCAGGGTGCCGCTCTGGTCGGCAGAAAGCTCGGCCCGCCTGCGGGGCTTCAGGCCCAGCACATACTGCAAAAAATAGCCGTAACGGCAGGTATAGTATTTTTCCAGCTGGCTGGGCGAAATGCGCAGCCGCTGCCCCAGCAGGCCGCTCAGCGCGGACAGGTCGTTCACCTGCCGGGGCGGGTCCTCCTCCATGCGGCGCAGCAGAGCAAGGCCCCGGGGTGCATCCGTCTGCGGCAGACGCAGCGCCTCAGTCAGGCTGGCGCGTTCCGTGTCGGTCAGCGGCCAGCCGCCCAGCGTATCCAGTGCATCGGCGGGAGTGGCTGCAAGGTCGGGAAGCTCCAGCTCCGGTGCCGCCGGGTGCAGGGCCTCCACGATGGGTTCCAGCGCTGCGCACAGGGTCTTGCCCTGCCCCTTGGGCCAGCTGAGCCACAACCCCTTTGCCGGTGCGGTGAGGGCTTTGTAAACGCACACCTGCTCGCGCACCACGCGGTTCTCAAAGCAGTCCGGCAGGTCGATCTGCTTTGCCATCAGAACATCGCGGTCGGCATGGGTCAGAAGGCCCGTCTCGGACGGTGCACAGGGAAATTCGCCCTCCGCAAGGCCCAGCACGAACACATAGTCCGGCGCGTCCAGACGCATTTTGCCCGCGCTTGCCAGCACCACGGCATCCAGCGTCTGCGGGATGTGCCCAAGGTCCGAAGAGCGCAGCAGCAGGCTGAACAGGTCCTCATATTCTGCAAGGGTCACACCCTGCCCGCCCAGCAGGTGGGCCATCTCGTTGAGCAGCTGCATCACCACGTTCCACTCGCGGGCCGCTTCCTCTGCCGCCGGGATGCCCCGGGCAGTGCGGACGGCTTCCACCAGCGCTGCCTGCTGCTCTTCTGCACCCAGCTTTTTCAGGCAGAAATACAGTTCCCGGCTGATCTGTTCGGCGCTGCCGCCCCGCACCTTGCTGCGCAGTTCGTCCACGGCTGTTACCAGCAGCTGGCGGGCAGTCTCGGCATCCTCCAGCGTTTTTGCATCCTCATCGGACAGTTCATTTTCGCCGAAGCCCTTGGGGCTTTTCTCAAATTTTGTGCGCCATGCCGCCGCATTGGGTGACCAGGTATAGGCATAGTTTTCCAGCGCGCAGACCTGCGGCTCGGTCAGAGCGCACAGGCCGGTCTTGGCAAGAATGGTCAGGTTTTCGGTCATATCCGCACCGCGCAGCAGTGCCAGCAGTGCACGCACCGCCGTAGCCGGGGCGCTGAACTCCGGGGTGGTGGGTTCATCGCAGTAAAGCGGGATATCTGCCATGCGGAACTCGTACCGGATGGCCGCACGGTAATCCGGGATATTGCGGCAGACCACGGCCATTTTGCCGCAGCGCACGCCCTGCCGCATCAGGCGGCGGATGGCCGCAGCGGTGCAGCGGGCTTCCTCTTCCCGGCTGGCAGCGGCAAACAACCGCACCTCCGGCGCAGCGGGCGGCACCTCACAGGTGCCAGTCTCCAAAAGCTCTGTCACAGCCGCAAGTCCGGGCGCATCCTTATGGCGCAGGTCGCGGCGCAGCAGCTCCGGCACTGCCGCATCAGCACCGTTTTTGCGGGCCAGCTGCCGCAGCTGTGCGGCCACCTGCTTTGCGCCGGAAAAAAGCCCCATATCCCCCGGCACCATGGGCGCACCATCGTCGCACAGGGCCACCGTGACGGTGGGCAGCGCCGCCAGCATCGCGCCCATCAGCCGCTTTTTGGGTGCGTTGAAGGTATCGAACTCGTCAATGAACACTTCCCGCTCCCGCAGAAAGTCCGGCAGTTCACCCCGGGCAAGAGCGGCTTCCAGCCGGTCAGCCGCCAGCTCCAGCCGGTCGGCGGGGTCCATGCCGGTGCCCGCCAGCAGCGTTTCGTACCCCTGAAAGATCAGTGCCAGCTCGCTCAGCTTGCCGCTTTCCGGCCCGCAGTCCGGCGCAAGCTCTGCCAGCTGTGCGCCGGAAAGGCCGGCACTTTTCAGCTCGTCGATGGTCTGGGCCGCCATCTGGCAGAAGGCCGCACTGCGGCGGTGGCGGTAGTAGTAGTGCACATGATCCTGCAGCTCTTCCAGCGCGCGGCGCACCAGCACGGCGCGGCCCGCGTCCGAAAGGGTCTGCACCGCCGCGCCGCCCTCGGCAGAGAGGATGCGCTCGGCCAGACTGGTAAAGGAAAAGCTTTCCACCATGCCGGAAAGAGCATCGCCCAGCTCCCGGTAGATGCGGCCCTCCGTGCTGGAAGTGAACTGTTCCGGCACCAGAAGGATGCTGCGCCGGCCCTGTTCGGCCCGGGCCTTGATGCGGGAATAGAGCAGGGTGGTCTTGCCGCTGCCGGAGCCGCCTAAAACCAGTTTGAGCATGGGGCACTTCCTCCTAAAAAAACGATCTGTGTTTATTGTAACACGAAAATCCTCTCAAAAAAAGTGTGATTCTCTACCTTTTAGCCTGCAGCTGTGGTACACTTGGACCGACAAACTTTTCCACACAAGAGAGGAAGCCTGTATGAAAATTTTAGCTGTTGACTACGGCGACAGCCGCACCGGCCTTGCCACCTGTGACCGCACCGAGTTCCTTACAACGGCCATCACCCCGCAGATCACCCTGAAAGCCCGCAACAAGGTGGCGGCACGGGTGTGCGAAGTGGCCAAGGAGATCGGAGCCGAGCTGATCGTGATCGGCCTGCCGCTGAACATGGATGGTACCGAGGGCGAACGCGCCATCAAGAGCCGCAAGCTGGCAAAGACGGTCGAAATCTGGAGCGGCCTGCCGGTACGCATGTGGGACGAGCGCCAGACCACCTGCGCCGCCGCCGACATTCTGGATGAGAGCGGCACCTTTGGCACAAAGCGCAAGGAGATCCTGGATTCGGTCAGCGCCACCGTCATTCTGGACGATTATCTTGCATGGCGGAAGGAACATCCGGGGGAGATTTGATTCAACTCCTTCCGTCATCGCTGGCGCGATGCCACTGCTCCCCTTTTTGTCACTTGCGTGACATCTTCCCCCGGCCGGGGGAAGTCTTTCTCATTGAGGGAGGCTCTGGCGAAAAGGAAAACTTTGCCGCACTGCCAAGGGCTCCCTCTTTGAGGGAGCTGTCGCCGCAGGCGACTGAAGGAGTTATAAAAAAGCACCCGCAGTTTTGAACGCTGCGGGTGCCTTTTGGTTCACTGATAGGTCTCGATGCTCACGCTGTTGATGGTGATATCCTCACGGGGCTTCTGGTTTTCGTCCACGGCGGTCTGGCCGATGGCATCCACCACGTCCATGCCCTCGTACACCTGCCCCAGCACGGTATCGGTGTAGTCAAGATAAGGCGCGCCGCCGGCGGTCTGATAGGCCGAAACCACCTCTGCGCGGTAGCCCGCGCTGTTCATCTGGTCCACAAGCTCCTGCGTCACCGACTGGTCTCCCGGCAGCGTCTGCATCACGTAAAAAACGCTGGCGCACTCGCCGGAAGCATCCGTGCCCATGCACAGGGCACCGGAATAATGGTGCAGGCTGTCGGTGGTCTCAGCCGGGTAGCGGCTGCCGTTCCAGATGGTGTTGCCCCTGCCGTCGGCCCCCTGCCCGGCTTCCACCACAAAGCCGCTCTCCACGCGGGAGAAGGTCAGGCCGTTGTAGTAGCCTGCCTGCACAAGGCCCGCAAAGTTATCATAGGCCTGCGGGGCCTTGTCCGGGAAAAGCACCGCCTTGAACACGCCTGCCGAGGTATCAAACACCGCAATGGTGTCCCCCGCCGCAGGGTGGGCAAACTGCAGCTCTGCCGATTCCACTGCCGGGCGGTCGATCTTCTGGACTGTACTGCCGCCGCTGCCTTTGCCAAAGTGCAGAAAGCTCCCGGCACTGCAGCCCGTCAGCACCAGCGCCGCTGCCAGCACAAACGCCGCCCATCTTTTTTTATGCATCATTTCCGCCCACGCTCCATACTCTATAGTAACCTGCACGACACACCGTGCACAGAAGATTCAGAGGATAGTATATCATATTCTGCCGCAGAGTGCGAGAGCAAATGCGTGAAAATTTGCTGCACAATTTCTGTGCGAAAAAGCATCTTGACGAGCAGGCAAAAAAACGCTACACTATATGCAGGCCAAGCGGGCGGCACACAAACAGCCCGTTTTATGACACGATACAGGAGACAATATCTATGTCTGACGAAATCAAGAACCCTAATACCGAAGAAGATCAGCCCGACCTGATGACGCTGGAGGATGAGGACGGCAACGAGATCACATTTGAGGTGATCGATGCGCTGGACCACAAGGGCGTGCATTATCTGGCTGCTGTGGAATACGCCGAGACCGAAGAGGAAGCTGAGAATGCTCAGCTGGTCATTCTGAGCGTTGGCGAGGATGATGAAGGCGAATATCTGGATGTCGTGGATGACGACGAGCTGCTGCTGGAGCTGGGCAAGCTGTTTGAAGAGCGCCTGAGCGACGAGTACGACATCGAAGAATAATTCCAGACAAATTACCCGGCAAAACTTCCTGCCCGGCTCGATTTGTTGCGGTTTATATGATCCTACTAATCATTCAACGGGAGCCTGGAGTTCCCCGGTGGATTGCAGACCTCCCCGTCATGGGGCGACCATGAAGGCTCGATGAGGAAGCGCGAACCCGGAGACAGGGCACCCACCTGTCCGTAAGGGTAGGTTTGATTGACCGCAGACGACCGGGCGGGATCTTTTTATAGCAATCCATCCACCGCTGTCCTCTGCACTTTCTGCAGAGATGCAGTGTGTGGATTTTTTTATTATCTTGAAAGGATGTGCATTGCGGCATGAAGTCAGAACATCTGGTGGGCACCTCCATCCCCCGCTTTACCTTTGATACCCCCACCACACCGGGCAATGATTTTTACAAGCTGTGCGAAGGGGAGCACCCTCTTGTCATGATCTTCCTGCCTGCCTTTGACCACCCTGTCACCCGGGAATATCTGACCCGCTACCTGCAGACCCTGCCCAGACTGCGCGGCGTGCGGCTGGCCTGCGTGGTGCGTTCCTCGCCCCGCATGGTGGCAAAGGCCACACAGGGGGCCGAGTTTCCCTTCACCCTCATCTGCGACGCGCCGGGGGTGCTGTACGGCTACCTCGGCGTAGAACAGGCCCGCGGCATCCTGAGCTGGAGCTTTGCGGCCCAGCGCATCTACAAAGCGGCCAAAGAGCAGGGCTACCGCTACAACAGCAATGCTCCGCAGCAGCTGCCGCTGACGCTGGTGGTGGGCCACATGGGTAAGATCCTGTTTACCCACTCCGGCCGCAGCCAGACCGACCTGCCGGAGGACTGCGCCGCCATCCGTGAGATCACCCACGAGGTGGTGCGCACCATGGCCGAGGATCAGCGGCGTGCACACCCCCACTGCTCCGACGAAACGCTCACCCTGCCGGATCTGGTGGGCTGGGACGATCTGGACGGAAGCAGTAATTGAGTCAACAAGCAAAAGCACCTGTCATTGACCCTCTCAGGCGCTGACGCGCCAGCTCTCCCGAAGGGAGAGCTTTTTTACTTCTGGAGGACAGGCACAATAAAGCTCCCCCTTTCGGGGGAGCTAGCAATGCCGTAGGCATTGACTGAGAGGGTCATTCATCCGTTTCATCCGAAAACAGCCCCGGGATGCCGCACAGGGCTGCGATGCCCACCAGTGTGAACACGATGCGCGACCAGATGGATGCGCTGCCGCCCAGCAGCCAGCCCACAAAATCGAACTGGAACAGCCCCACAAGGCCCCAGTTGATGCCGCCCACGATCATTAAGATCAGACAGATTTTATAAAAGGTCTGCACAAAAAAGACCTCCTTCCCTTGCGGGCAGTATGCCCCGTGGGAAGGAGGTCTATGCATTTTTATCGGCTCACCCGTGCGCCGCCGCGGTCAGGCTGCGCCACGTACACCTGCTTCCAGCGCCGCTTTGCGGCCTGTGCAGCAGCCCGTGCGGCCCCTTCGTCCCGGAATACGCCGAACACCGCCGCACCGCTGCCGGTCATCAGGGCGGTGACAGCGCCATGCTCCCGCAGCAGGGCCTTGATGGCCCCGGTATCCTTTGCTCCGCTGCACTCTTCCAGCGCATTGCCGGCGGCGGCACAAAGGGCATCCAGATCTCCGGCACGGATAGCGGCTTCCTGCGCTCCGCAGTCCGGGTGGATGCTGCTGCCCACCCGGTCATAGGCCGCAAAGGCCTCCGGGGTGGAAACGCCGTAGTCCGGCATCACCACCGTGAACCAGCACTCCGGCACCGGCGGCAGCGCCTTGAGAAAATCGCCCACACCCTGCACCCGGCAGGTGCCGCCCATCAGGGCAAAGGGCACATCCGCACCGATCTTTGCGCCCAGCGCGCACAGCTCACTCATGGAAAGGTGCGCACCGTACAGCTCGTTCATGCCCACCAGCACAGCGGCAGCATCGGCACTGCCGCCCGCCATGCCCGCCCGCACCGGGGTATTTTTATAGATGGTGATGTCCACGCCCGCCAGAAGGCCGGTGTAGTCAAAAAAAGCCAGCGCTGCCTTGATGGCAGTGTTTTTGTTATTGGGGGCCACCAGACTGCCCGGCAGACGCAGGTTCAGGTAGGGGCTGCGGCGCAGCACCACCCGCTCGTACAGGGTAATGGCCTGCATGGTCATGTCCAGATCATGGTAGCCGCCCGGCAGAAGGCCCACAACGTCCAGCGCTAGATTGAGCTTTGCGGGGGCCAGAATGGTCACGCAGTTCAGCCTTGCCATTTGTTCCTCCTCAGATGCCGTGATAGATGCTGTTTTCCTGCAGGAATTCCCGGATGCGCCGGAGCGCTTCCTTCAGATGCTCCACGCTGTAGGCGTAGGAAATGCGGGCGTAGCCTTCGCCGGAAGCGCCAAAGGCGTCGCCGGGGATGATGGCCACATGCTTCTGTTCCAGCAGCTTCGTGCAGAAATCCTGACTGCTCATGCCCGTGCTCTTGATGCAGGGGAAGGCGTAGAACGCACCGCGCGGCTCAAAGCAGGTCAGGCCCATATCGTTAAAGGACTTCACCACAAGGCGGCGGCGCATATTGTACTCGTCGCGCATGCGGTCGATCTCGCCGTCGCACTCCTTCAGAGCAGTGATGGCGGCGTACTGGCTGGTGGTGGGGGCACTCATGATAGCACTCTGGTGGATCTTGGTCATGATCCGGATGATGGGTGCCGGGCCGCAGGCATAGCCCAGACGCCAACCGGTCATGGCGTAAGTCTTGGAGAAGCCGTTCACCACGATGGTGCGCTCGGCCATGCCGGGCAGGGTGGCAATGGAAACATGAGGCCGCAGGCCATAGTTCAGCTCTGCATAAATTTCGTCGGAGAGCACCATGATGTTGGTACCGCGCAGCACCTCAGCTACAGCTTCCAGATCCTCGCGCTCCATCACCGCACCGGTGGGGTTGTTGGGGAACGGCATGATGAGCAGCTTTGTCTTGGGGGTGATGGCTGCTTTCAGCGCATCGGCACGCAGGCGGAACTCGTCCTCCTGACGGCAAGCCACATGCACCGGCACACCGCCGGACAGGGTGGTGATGGGCTCGTAGCACACAAAGCAGGGCTCCGGGATGATGACCTCGTCCCCGGGCTGCACCAGCGTGCGGATGCACATATCAATGGCTTCGCTGCCGCCCACCGTGATGAGCACCTCGTGCAGCGGGTCGTAGTGCAGGCCCATGCGGCGTTCCAGATACTTTGCCACCTCGGCGCGCAGCTCCTTCAGGCCTGCGTTGGAGGTGTAGCGGGTGCGGCCATGTTCCAGACTCTCAATGCCGGCTTCGCGCACAGCCCATGGCGTTTTGAAGTCCGGCTCGCCCACGCCCAGACTGATGCACTCGGGCATTTCGGCAGCCAGATCGAAAAATTTGCGGATGCCGGAGGGGCGCATGGCCTCAGCGGCAGGCGCGATCAGTTTATCGTAGTCCATCACAGCACCGTGCACTCTCTTTCATCGATTTCTTCGTCCTGATACAGGCGGCCCTCCTTTTTATAGGTGCGCAGCACAAAATGGGTGGCGGTGGACAGCACATCGTCCAGCGGAGAAAGGCGCTTTGCCACGAACAGGGCGATCTCCTGGAAGGTCTGGCCCTTGATCACCAGCTGCAGGTCGTAGCCGCCGCTCATCAGCAGCACGCTCTCCACCTCGTCAAAGGCGGCAATTGTGGCTGCGATCTCGTCAAAGCCGCGGCTCTTCTTGGGGCTGACGTTCAGCTCGATGACGGCCTCCACACGGTTCACACCGGCCTTTTCCCAGTCCACAAGGGTCTTGTAGCCCTTGATGATTCCCTGCGCCCGGGCCAGATCGATCATGGCCGCCACCTCGGCGGGGGATTTATTCAGCATCGTGGCGATATCCTCAATGGGCAGCCGCGCATTGTCTTCCAGGATCTTCAAAAGCTGTTCCATAGTATTTTGCTCCTTCTCAGCCCGTAATCGGGAAATAAATTATCTATAAGTATAGCACAAGCTGTAAAAGATTGCACCCAATTTTTGGGATAGAATGTCTTTTTCTCCTCGTGTCTGTTCTTTTTTACAAAAAGTGTGTTCAAATTTTGCCAAATCTGCTATACTGGAAGGGTAAGAGTGTGCCGGAACGCTTGCGGCACCGTTCATCAAAAGGAAAACGAGGGTGGAAACGATGAAAGCATTCATTACCGTCATTGGTCACGATACCGTGGGCGTTGTTGCCAAGGTCGCTGGTCTGTGCACCGAACTGAATATCAATATCGAGGACGTGACCCAGAGCATCCTGCAGGGCATGTTCGCCATGATCATGCTGGTGGATATCAGTAATTGCAATGTGAGCCACGAAGAGCTGCACAAGCGCACCGACGCGCTGGCTGCCGAGATGGGCATGCAGATCAATGTTACCCGTCAGGAAGTTTTTGATGCCATGCACACCATCTGATGGAGGGAGTACACAGCTATGAGTATGTTTAATACCGGTGACATCCTCGAGACCATCGAGATGTTCACTCAGGACAATCTGGACGTGCGCACCGTCACCATGGGCATCAGCCTGCTGGACTGCATCGACCCGGACCCGAAGAAGGCGTGCGAGAACATCTATAACAAGATCACCACCAAGGCCGCAAACCTTGTGCCCACGGTGGAGCATATCAGTGCCGAGTACGGTATTCCCATCATCAACAAGCGCATCAGTGTCACACCCATCGCCATGCTGCTGGGTGCCTGCCCGGATGCCGACCCTGTGGAGTTTGCAAAAACTCTGGATGCCGCCGGTAAAAAGGTGGGTGTAAACTTTGTGGGCGGTTACAGTGCTCTGGTGCACAAGGGCTTTTCTGCCGGTGACCGCCGCCTGATCGAGTCCATTCCCCGCGCACTGGCCGAGACCGACATCGTGTGCAGCTCGGTGAACATCGGTGCCACCAAGGCAGGACTGAATATGGACGCCGTCAAGCTCATGGGCGAGGCCGTCAAGAAGGCCAGTGAGCTGACGGCTGATCGTCAGTGCATCGGTGCCGCAAAGCTGGTGGTGTTCTGCAACGCACCGGAGGACAACCCCTTCATGGCCGGTGCATTCCACGGCCCCGGCGAGCCGGACTGTGAGATCCATGTGGGCGTTTCCGGTCCCGGCGCTGTGCGCGCCGCACTGGCCCGCCTGCCCAAGGATGCCCCCATCGACGAGGTGGCAGAGCTGGTCAAGCGCACCGCCTTCAAGATCACCCGCGTGGGCCAGCTAGTGGCCAATCTGGCTTCTCAGGCACTGGGTGTGCCCGCCGGCATCATTGATCTTTCGCTGGCACCTACCCCCGCCATCGGTGACAGTGTGGCCAACATTCTGGAAGAGATGGGCCTTGAGACCTGCGGCTGCTGCGGCACCACCGCCTGCCTCGCCCTGCTGAACGATGCCGTGAAAAAGGGCGGCGTGATGGCCTCCAACCACGTGGGCGGTCTGTCCGGTGCCTTCATCCCGGTCAGCGAGGACGCCGGCATGATCCACGCCGCCGAGATCGGCTGCCTGACCATTGAAAAGCTGGAAGCCATGACCGCCGTCTGCTCGGTGGGCATCGATATGGTCATCATCCCGGGCGACACCACCCCGGCCGTCATCAGCGCCCTGATCGCTGACGAAGCCGCCATCGGCATGGTGAACAGCAAGACCACCGCCGTGCGCGTCATTCCCGCCATTGGCCGCAAGGTCGGCGAGGTGCTGGACTTTGGCGGTCTGCTGGGCTATGGCCCCATCATGGCCGTGAACCAGCACGACCCGTCCGTGTTCATCAACCGCGGCGGCCGACTGCCTGCCCCCATGCAGTCGCTGAAGAACTAAGAGAATAAATCTACTCCAACAGGCCCATCCTCTGGATAACATTTCCAGAAGAAGGGTCTGTTTTTATGTTATCCAGAATGCTTACACGTTCTCAGATGGCTCTGCTCTGCCTTGGCCTGTTTCTCGCCCTTGCTCTGTGTGGCGCATGGCAGGCATTTTCATGGGGCCGCACCCAGCTGGACACCGGGGCGCTGGTGTGCGCCGACACCCTGCGCCTGCACATCCGGGCTGAGAGCGATTCCATTGCCAGCCAGAGCGCAAAGCTCCATGTGCGGGATGCCGTGCTTGCCTATCTGGACACCGCCTGCCCGGCACAGAGCAAACCGGAAGCGATCGCCTGGGCGGCGCAGCATCTATTTGAGCTGCAGCTCACGGCTCGGCACGCGCTGGCACAGCTGAACATCCGCACTCCGGTGCGGGTGCAGCTGGTGAACATGTACTTCGACACCCGGCGCTACGCTTCGGGCACTCTTCCCGCCGGGCGGTACGACGCTTTGCGCATCGATCTCGGTGCCGGAAAAGGCCGCAACTGGTGGTGCGTGCTCTACCCGGGCCTGTGCCGCTCTGCCTGCGGCAGCTATGCCCGGCCCGCCGAAAACGACCTTGTGTGCGGGGAGTACATCCTCCGGCTCCGGCTGGTGGAATGGGTGCAGCAGCGCACCGCCCGCCGGGAGGATGTGGTGCTTGTGGGGTAACGCCCGGCGCTTTCGCCGCATAGCATGTGGCGAAAGGAGCGTGTGATCATTATGGCGATTCCTGCTTATTATTCCCTGCTCCAGCGCGGCTCCTCCGGGCCGGACGTAGCTCTTGTGCAGACCTGGCTCAACGGTGTACGCGATGCCTGCACATGGTACGGCGAGCTGAAGGCCGATGGAAAATTCGGCATTTCCACCGAGAACGCCGTGAAGGAGTTCCAACTCAAAAACAAGATGAATGTGGACGGCAAGGTGGGCGCGAACACATGGAACGTGCTCTACACCCGCTACACGGCCAAGCACGGCCTGCATGTGCCCTACCCCGGCATTGCCCTGCGCAGCGGCTCTTCCGGCGGCACGGTGCGTCTGGTGCAGCAGAAGCTCAATTCGCTGGGTGAACGGCTGAACGCCGACGGTAGGTTCGGCGCGGCAACGGCAGCGGCTGTGCAGCGGTTCCAGCGCCGCAACGGCCTTACCGCCGACGGCGCGGTCGGCGAAGAAACGTGGGAGAAGATGTTCTGATTTAAGGGAAGCGAACTCCTTCAGTCACGGCTTGCGCCGTGCCAGCTCCCTCAAAGAGGGAGCCTCTGGCAAAACCGGAAGCTTTTCCGCACTGCCAAAGGCCCCATCCCCGAGGGGGCTGGCATCGCGCAGCGATGACTGGGGGAGTTTTCCTTGCCCCCACCCCCGCCCTGCTGTATAATAAAGAAAACTCTGAAAAGGCGGTGTTTCCGTTTGCGTTTTCTGCATCTTTCCGACCTGCATCTGGGCAAGCGGGTGTGCGAGTTCTCCATGCTGGACGACCAGCGGTACATTCTGGAACAGATCCTCTCCCTGCTGGACAGCAAGCCTGTGGACGGTGTGCTGCTGGCGGGCGACCTCTACGATAAGCCCGTTCCCCCTGCCGAAGCCGTGCGCCTGCTGGACTGGTTTTTGACCCAGCTGGCCGAACGCAGGCTGCCCGTGTTCGCCATCAGCGGCAACCACGACTCCGCCGACCGCATCGCCTTCGGCTCTGCCCTGCTGCAAAACAGCCGGGTGTACGTCAGCCCGGTGTTCTCCGGTGCGCCGGTGCCCATCCCCCTCACCGACGAGTACGGCACGCTGGACGTGTACCTTCTGCCCTTCCTCAAGCCCGCCATGGTGCGGCATGTCTGGCCGGACGAGCCTGTGGAGAGCTACAACGATGCCCTTGCCTGCGTGCTGCGCCACTGCCCGCCGGACCCGGCCCACCGCAGCGTGCTGGTGGCCCACCAGTTCGCAGCCGGTGCCGCCTGCTGTGAGAGCGAGGAAGTCTCGGTGGGCGGTGTGGACAGCGTGGATGCCAGCCTGTTCGATGCCTTTGACTACGTGGCGCTGGGCCACCTGCACAGCCCCCAGAAGGTGGGCCGCGATGCCGTGCGCTATTGCGGCACCCCGCTGAAATACTCCTTTTCGGAAGCAGACCAGCACAAGAGCGCCACCTTTGTGGAGTTCGGTCTCAAGGGCGAAGTTTCCATCACCACCGCGCCGCTTACCCCGAAGCACGACCTGCGGGAAGTGCGCGGCAGCTACATGGAGCTGACCGACCGCCGCAATTACGACGGCACTGCGGTGGACGACTACCTGCACATTACCCTGACCGATGAGCAGGACGTGCCGGACGCGCTGGCCCGCCTGCGGGTGATCTACCCCAACCTGATGCGGTTGGACTACGATAATCTCCGCACCCGGGAAGATCAGGAGATCACCGCACCGGAGCACGCCGAGAGCATCACCCCGCTGGAGCACTTCTCGGCGTTCTACCAGCTGCAGAATAATCAGCCGCTGACGGCGGAGCAGGCGGCATTCTGCCAGCAGCTCATTGAGGAGATCTGGAAGGAGGGCGAGGACGCATGAGACCGCTGAAGCTCACTCTTTCGGCCTTTGGTCCCTATGCCGCCGAGACGGTTCTGGAACTGGCAAAGCTGGGCAGGGGCGGCTTATACCTTGTCACCGGCGATACCGGCGCAGGCAAGACCACCCTGTTCGATGCCATTACATACGCCCTGTACGACCATTCCAGCGGCGGTGTGCGCGAGGGTGCCATGCTGCGCTGCAAATATGCTGATCTTAAAACGCCCACCTTTGTGGAGCTGGAATTTGAGGTGAACGGCCAGCGCTATACCGTACGCCGCAACCCGGAGTACCAGCGCCCCAAAAACCGCGGCGAGGGCATGACCACCGAGAAAGCGGATGCCACCCTCACCTATTCCGATGGCCGTCCGCCGGTGACCAAAGCCAAGGATGTGACTGCCGCCGTGCAGGAGATCATCGGGCTGGACTACAGCCAGTTCTGCCAGATCGCCATGATCGCGCAGGGTCAGTTCACAAAGCTGCTCAACGCTTCCACCGAGGAGCGCAGCCGCATTTTCCGCAAGCTGTTCCGCACCCAGCGCTATGCTCGCCTGCAGGAGCGCCTGCAGGCCGAAAGCGCCGCCCTCAGCCAGCAGCGCACCACCCAGAATGCAAAGCTGGACAGTCTGCTCTCCGGCATCCGGTTTTCTCCCGACGACCCGGATGCCGATGCCCTTGCCGCACTGAACGCCCAGACCGAGCCGGAGACGGCCCTTGCCCTGCTGGAAGGTCTGCTGGCCCGCCAGCAGGCCGCGCAGGAGACCGTTGCTGCTGCCCTCAAGGACACCGAAGCCAAGCTGGACGAAGTACAACGTCAGCTGGGTGCTGCCCAGCAGGCCCGACAGCTGGCCGCACAGCTGGCCGCAAAGCAGGCAGAGCTTACCGCTGCCCTGCCTGTGCTGGAAGCTGCCCGTGCCGAGAGCGCCCGCCACGCAGGCGATGCCGCCCAGCTGGATGTTCTTGCCGGACAGGTGACGCAGGCACAGACGGCCCTTGCCGCCTACGATGAACTGGATGCCCTGTGCCATCAGCAGCAGGCCGCGCGGGATGCTGCCCAGCTGGCCGCTGCCAAGGCCAAAGCGAAACGCACCCAGCTGGCCGCACTGGACACAGCGCTGGCCGCTGCTGAAAAGGAGCTGACCGCGCTGGAAGATGCTCCCACCCGGCTGCTGGCCTTGCAGAACCGGGAAAAGGAGCTGGCCCAGCGCAGCACCGCCCTTACCACCCTGAACCAGCGGCTTGCCGCCTGCCAGCAGCAGGCACAAAAGGCCCACCGTGCGCAGGATGCCTACCGCACTGCCGCCGAAGCCAAGGAGCAGGCCCATGCCCGGCGGGATGCGCTGGACAAAGCCTTTCTGGACGCACAGGCCGGACTGCTGGCGCAGGCGCTGGCCGAGGGTGCGCCCTGCCCCGTGTGCGGCAGCGTCCACCACCCGGCAAAGGCCCAACTGCCCCACACAGCCCCCACGCAGGCGCAGGTGGCTGCCGCCAAGCAGGAAGCCGAAAAGGCCGATGCACTGGCTCAGACTGCCAGCACTGCCGCACAGAGCGTCCTTGCCGCAGCCGACGAAGCCCGCCGCTCCCTGCGCCGGGATGCTGAGAGCCTATTGCCCGAGCGCTTCACTTCCCCGGATGGGACGGTACAGCTGACCTTCAAGGGGATGAACGCTGTCCTGACGGAAGAAGCCTGTGCCCTGCACGCAGCACAGGCCGAGTGTGTCGCCGCGCTTCGGCAGGCCGAAGCAGACTGCGCCCGCCGCACCGCATTGGAGGCCGACCGTCAGGCAAAAAGCCGCCAGCGCCCGGCACTGGAACAGGCCGCCGCCGAAGCTGACAGCACCGCCGCCGCGCAGAATGCCAGCGCCGATGCGCTGGAACAGCAGGCCGCTGCCGCTCGTGCAGCCCTGCCCTACCCGCAGCGGGCCGAGGCACAGGCCGCGCTGGATACATTGGAAGCCAGCCGCACCGCCCTGCGCACCGGCATGGAGCGGGCTCAGCATTCCCTCAAACAGGCAGAGCAGGCCTATGCCGCTGCCAAAGCCGCTGTGGATGCCCTGCAGACCCAGCAAGCCACTGCCGAAACCACCGGGCCTGCCCAGCCGCTGGAATTTTTACAGGCAGAACAGACCCGCCTTGCCGCCGCCCGCACTGCCCTGCGGGAGCAGGCCCAGCAGCTGGCCGCACAGCGGCTGCCCAACCGTGCAGCCGCTGAAAAATACCGCACCGCTGCCGAAGCGCGCACTCAGCTTGAACAGCGCTGGCAGTGGGTGAGTGCCCTTGCCGCCACGGCGGGCGGCACCTTGACCAGCAAACAGAAGATCAAATTGGAAGCCTACATCCAGATGAACTATCTGGACCGCATCCTGCGCCACGCCAACACCCGCCTGATGCAGATGACCGCCGGGCAGTACGAGCTGGAGCGCATTGGTGCCGAGAACCAGCGCAGCCAGTCCGGCTTGGACCTTGGCATCATCGACCACTACAACGGCACCCGCCGCAGCGTCAAAACCCTTTCCGGCGGCGAAAGCTTCAAGGCATCGCTGGCGCTGGCACTGGGCCTTTCGGACGAAGTACAGAGCGCGGCAGGCGGCATCCGTCTGGACACGCTCTTCCTCGACGAGGGCTTCGGCAGTCTGGATGACGAATCGCTGGAACAGGCCATGCGCGTACTTGCAGGGCTGACCGAGGGCGACCGGCTGGTGGGCATCATCTCCCACGTAGGTGCTCTGAAAGACCGCATCGACCGACAGGTTGTGGTGCGCAAAGCCCGCACCGGCGGCTCTACCGTAGAATTGATCGTGTGAAACACCGCAGGCCTCTTTATAAGTTACATCTTTCCGGGGCATCCTATGGGCGGAGGTGATTTTCTAATGAGCTTGACGCCCTTTATCCGCCATGAGCTGGAACACCAGCCCGGCATTGCCGCCGCACCGGAAAACAGCTGCACCCGCTGCAGCCCGCCGCTAGGCAGGGAGCCGGACATCCTGCTGCCAGGCGACCCCGCTGCCCCCGGCACACAGGTGCCGCCGCAGATCGAAACACCGGGCCAGACCCCGCACCCGGACACGGACAGTGTCCCGCAGGGTGTGCCCATGACCAACGGCACCCCGGCCGCCTGTTACCAGAAGAACGCCCGGGAATTTTTGGCCGGGGATGTGCAGACCAGCGTGATGGCCCACTATGCACCCGGACTGTTCAGCACCGACCAGCACACCCATTCCTGCCATCCGGCCCCGGACGAGGATGCTTCTCAGGTGCTGAGCCTTGTGGACTGGCGTGAGGATGCACCTTACGGCTAACAAAAATTTTTCAAATTATTTTTGCTCTACCTGTTGAAATCTGCGTCCGCTTCCCTTATTATGGTAGCAAACAAAGATAAAGGCAGGTTTTGCATCATGGCAGAGATCAAATATGAAGTTGTTCAGCGCATTGCAGTTCTCTCGGAGCGTCCCCGCGGCTGGGAGCGTCAGCTGAACCTCATCAGCTGGAACGACGGCGAACCCAAGTACGACATCCGCGACTGGTCCCCGGACGGCACCCGCATGGGCAAGGGCATTTCCCTGAGCCACGACGAAATGGCCATCCTCAAGGGCCTTCTGGACGAGCTGGAGCTGTAAGCATGGGCGGCCGCGAAGAGTTTTTGCAGATCTGGCAGCAGCACGTCACCCGCCCCGGCAGCGAAAAGCTGCTGGACTGGCTGGACCATAAGACCGATTTCTTTACGGCACCGGCCTCCACTCGGTTCCACGGTGCGTGTGAGGGCGGGCTTTGTATGCACAGCCTGAACGTCTACCATGCGCTGCACGATACCTTTTTTACCGAGGGCGACAGCGAGGAGACCTTTGCCATCTGTGCACTGCTGCACGATCTGTGCAAGGCCAACTACTACAAGCCCGGCACCCGCAACGTGAAAAACGAAGCCACCGGCCAGTGGGAAAAGGTGCCCAGCTACAGCGTGGAGGATCTGTTCCCCTACGGCCACGGCGAAAAGAGCGTATTCCTCATCGAGCGGTTCATGAAGCTGCACATCGAGGAAGCCGTTGCCATCCGCTGGCACATGGGCGGCTTTGACGATGCGGCCCGGGGCGGCTGCTTTGCCATCTCGGAAGCCTACGACAAGTATCCCCTTGCCGTCAAGCTGCACATCGCTGATCTGGAAGCCACCTATCTGATGGAGCACCGCACCAGCGCTGTGCGCTGAAAAAACAAAAATACCCGGACAGGCACAGCAGTGCGATACTGCAGCCTGTCCGGGCTTTGTTTTGTTTAATTTTTGCGCTCGGCCTTGTTCTGGTACATTTTTACGTCCGCCTGACGGATGGCCTCGGTGAGCGGATGTACACCGCACACACCGCCAACACTGGCCGAAAGCTCCAGCTCCGGGTAGCCTTCCACTCTGGCACTCGCCGCAGCCTCCCGCACGCGCTGTATCACATGTTCCCCGGGCCGGATGTGCGGCACCAGCAGCAGGAATTCATCGCCGCCATAGCGCACCAGCACATCGGTCTGGCGCAGGTTGCTCAGGATGGACTGTGCCACGCTCTGCAGGGCCTTATCGCCCACCAGATGGCCGAACCGGTCGTTGACCTCCTTGAAGTGATCCACGTCGATCATCACTACGCCTTCCACCTGTTCGCTCTCCGCAAGGAAGCACTCGAAGTACTGGCGGGAGTATGCCCCGGTCAGCGAATCCACAAAGGCGCTGCGGTCAAAGTTGGAGCCGCGGTCCAGCAGCATCCGGCGGCCGCCCATATCCAGCCAGCGTCCGTCCGAAAGCTTGGACACCATTTCCAGCACGCAGCCGCGTCCGCCCACTTCCACATACTTTGCCATGACAAAATAAGCCTGATCGTCCTTGAACTCGATCTTGTTCAGGGATTCCTTGCGGGCAAGGGCCTTACTGGAAATGCAGTTTTCGCACCGGCCCGATTTGTTCCACACCATGTGGCAGGTGCCGGGCATCTCGGTCAGCCGGCCATCCTTGCCCAGGCCCAGCACCTTGGTGCTTTCCGGGTCCACCAGACGCACAATGTCAAAAATGCCCTTCAGGCGTTCCAGCAGTGCTTCCGGCTGGTCGCTGTTCACATCGCCCAGCATCAGCTCCTGCAGGCGGGCATGGTCATCTGTGATCTGGCCCACCACGCTTACGCAGTGGCGCACACCGGCGCGGCTCCACATGGTGTGCATCACCAGCCGGTGCAGCCGGTATTCCTGATCCACCGCGATCAGCACCGGGAATGCGGCATCCGGCTCTTCCGGCGTTGCGGCTGCAATGGCATCCAGCAGCTTGCGGCGGTCCTTGCCGGAGAGAAATGTCAGGCCCATGCCCTTATCAAAGTCCAGCTTCTGGGTTCGGTTGACCGGATCCTCGTAGCGGTTCACCACGGTCACGCTGCCGCTGAGTATATCGTAATCGAACTGAATACCGCCGCGCTGCTCGGCATAAAAAGCGGTGCGCTCCCGTTCCAGATCCAGCAGGCGCTGGGCACGATCCTCACGGGGCAGAGCTTCGCGGTGCAGGATCTCCTCCGAAAGGCGGCGGGTCTCGTGGCGGAAACCGCGGTCATACTCCGAGCGCTGCAGCTCTGTGCGCAGCAACTCCGAGGATTCTTTCAGGCATTCCATCAGCAGCGGATTGAAGCTGCCGCACTCGCCGTGCAGGATCATGTCAACGGCCTTTTCGTGGCTGTAGGACTGCTTATAACAGCGCTCGCTGGTCAGTGCGTCGTACACATCGGCCAGTGCCACCACCTGTGCTGCAATGGGGATCTCGTCGCCCTTGAGCCTGTCCGGGTAGCCGCCGCCGTCCCACCGCTCGTGGTGCCAGCGGCAGATAGCGTGTGCCACCTTTACCAGCGGTTCGTCCTGCCCGATGGCAAGCTCCTTCAGGATCCTGGCACCCTCGGTGGTGTGGGTCTTGATGGCGGCGTACTCTTCCTCGGTCAGGCGGCCGGGCTTGTTCAGGATCTCTTCCGGGATCATGATTTTGCCGATATCGTGCAGCGCCGATGCTGTGCTGATCAGCGAGATATCACTCTCATCCAGCTGGTAGCGGTCAGTCTTCTGCGCCAGCTGATGCAGGAGCAGGCCGGTCAGGGTGCGGATGTGCAGCACATGCTGGCCGCTCTCGCTGTTGCGGAACTCCACCACATGGCTCAGAATGCTGATCATCAGCACACCGTTGTGCTCTTTTTCGTACACCTGATCGGTCACAAGGCGGGTAAGGCGCTTCTGCTTTGCGTAAAGCATGAGCGCATTCTTCACCCGGCGCAGCACCATGACCCGCTCGAACGGGCGGCGGATGTAATCGGCCACGCCCATATCATAGGCGCGCTCGACGCTTCGGTTGTCCTCTGCCGCGCTGATCACAATGACCGGGATTTCCTCCTGCCATGCATAGCACTGCATCACCCGCAGCACATCAAAGCCGTCCATTTCCGGCATGATCAGGTCCAGCAGCACCAGCGCGATATCGGTGCGTCTGCGCAGAATTTCGATCGCGCGCAGGCCGTTCTCGGCTTCCAGATATTCGTAGCCCTCACCCAGAATCTCCTTGAGCATAGCGCGGTTGATCTCCGAGTCATCCACGATCAGTATTTTCTGTTTTGGTTCCATCTCAACCGCTCCTCGCTCCTGTACTTCCGGCCGCAGGGTCTTCCGTTTCCTACCGGACCACAAAAAAAGCTGCTGCAACAGCTTTGCGCTTTGCAGCAGCTTTTCATTTCACTCATATCTGCTTTTTTTGCAGGTCATCCAGCTTTCCGTCATGCGCCCATCATATCGTCGAACCAGTTCATCAGCTCCACCGAGAGGTGCTCCAATCTGGTCTGGGGCTTCCAGTCCGGCTGAGCAGGCTGCGGAACCTCCGGCCCGGGCTGTGGGGGCTGTTCGGCCTCCGGCTCCGGCCGCGGACTCTGCGCTGCCGATGGTTCCGGCTGCGGGGGCGTATGTGCCGCAACCGGCACAGGCCGCACAGCTTCGGCATGGCGGGCCAGCTCCTGACGTAGCTGCTCTGCATGAGCGCCCGCGCACTCAGCCTCCTGCCGCGCCTGCTCACAGGCCGCTTCCAGCTGGGCATTTTCCTGCCGCAGCGCGGCCATCTGCCGTTCACAGGCAAACAGACGGGTCTGATAGCGCAAAATTTCCGCACTGGCCGCTGCCAGCTTTCGGTTCATCTGCTCCAGCTGGGCACACACCGCCTTGGGCGGCTCTGCCGGAGCCTTTGCCGCGGCAGACTGGGCACAGCGCTGCCGCGAACCATTGTTCTGCTGCCTGCCCTGCGCCATGGTGTCCCTCCGATCCATCCGATACGCCTGATCCGCTTATGACGGCCAGCTTTTTATCTGCGCTTGTTCAGCATGGCCATCAGCTGGTCGTAATAGCCATTATCGCTGTTGTCCTCTTCCACGGGCTTTTCAGCAGTGGGTGCCGGTGCAGCGCCGCCTGCGGCAGAAGCTGCCGGGCTTGCAGTCTCGCTGCTGAACACAGCAGACGGAGTGGACTGTGCGCCGCCCATTGCATTGCTGATGCTGCTGCGCAGGTCGCTTGCGCTCTTGTTGTCAAAACCGGTAGCAACCACGGTCACACGCATCTCGTCCGAGAGGTTCTCGTCGAACGCAGTACCCCAGATGATGTTTGCATCGGGATGTGCGCTCTGGGTAATGAGACCTGCTGCGGTCTCCACATCCTCCAGACCGATGTCCGGGCTGGAAGTGATGTTGATGATCACGCCGTGTGCACCGGCAATGCTGGTCTCCAGCAGCGGAGAAGAAATAGCAGCCTTTGCGGCGTTCTCGGCCTTGCCTGCGCCCTTGGCGCTGCCCACGCCCATGTGTGCGTAGCCGGCATCCTTCATGATGGAGCGCACGTCGGCGAAGTCCAGGTTGATGAAGGCAGGCACATTGATCAGAGCGGAAATGGACTCAACGCCCTGACGCAGCACGTTATCGGCTGCCTGGAAGGCATTCATCAGGGTGATCTTTTCCTGGCTGATCATCTTCAGGCGCTCATTGGGAATGACGATCAGACTGTCCACATGCATGAGCAGGTTTGCAATGCCCTGCTCTGCCAGACCCATCTTGCGCTTGCCCTCAAAGGAGAAGGGCTTGGTGACGATGCCAACGGTCAGGATGCCCAGATCATGTGCCACCTCGGCCACAACGGGTGCTGCACCGGTGCCGGTTCCGCCGCCCATACCGGCAGTGATAAACACCATCTGGGAACCCTTGAGCGCATTTGCGATCTCGTCCTTGCTCTCTTCAGCGGCGCGCTGGCCGATCTCGGGGTCTGCACCGGCACCGCGGCCCTTGGTCAGCTTGGAACCCAGCTGCACCTTGGTGGCAGCGTGGTTCTTGGCCAGAGCCTGCTGGTCGGTGTTCATTGCGATAAATTCGACGCCCTGCAGGCCGTCGCTGACCATGCGGTTGACAGCGTTGCCGCCGCCGCCGCCCACGCCGATCACCTTGATCGTCGTAACGTTTTCGTCCATTTCTTCATCGAGCATGAGTGCCATAACTTTGTCCTCCATCGGATTTTATCGTAAAACTGCGCATAGCGCACAGAAATTATCTGCTTACACTTATATAACTGTATCGTATCATCTTTTTGCCCTGAATGCAAGTCAATTTTGCTTTTTTGAAGGTGTTTTTTTCTCGCTGGCGCTTTCCCGCGGCATTTCCCGCTCAATTTGGGCACCAAGTTCCGCCAGCATCCGTGCAAAACCGGCATATCCGCGGTCGATGTAGCCGGTGTCGGTAATGCGGCTCCGTCCCCTTGCCGCCAGCGCGGCCACCACCAGTGCCGCGCCTCCGCGCAGGTCCGCAGCCCGTGCACACGCGCCCTGCAGCTGCCGCACCGGCCGGATGTCCAGTGTGCGTCCCTGCACCTGCACAGCGGCTCCAAAAGCCGCAAAACCCTCTGCACAGCCGAATCTCCGCTCAAACACCACATCCTCGATGCTGCTGGCGCTGTCGGCGGCAAGCATGGCAGCAGCAAGCAGCGGCGCTGCGTCTGTTGCCAGTGCCGGGTATACCCCGGTAAACACTCTGCCCGCGCCGTGCAGCGCGCCCAGCCGGGTAATGACCGCACTTTCCGGCCCTGTTTCTACCCTGCAGCCCATTTGTGCCAGAATTTCCAGCAGCGGTGCATAGGTCTCCGGCCTGCAGCCGGTCAGTTCCACCCGGCCTCCTGCCGCCGCGCAGGCACAGGCAAGGGTGGATGCCACGATGCGGTCGGCCATGGGCGCAAAGCTGCAGCTATACAGCATTCGTCTGCCCTGCACCCGGATGGTGCTGGTGCCCGCGCCCTGTACACAGCCGCCGCAGCGGTTCAGGAATGCTGCCAGATCGCTGATCTCAGGTTCTCGTGCGGCCCCGCGCAGGACCGTCTCGCCCTGCGCCGCAGCTGCTGCCAGAAGCAGGGTCTCGGTAGCACCCACGCTGGGGAACCCAAGTGTGATGTCCGCACCGTGCAGTCCGGCAGGCGCTGTCAGGATCAGCCTTGCCCCCTCCTCCCGGCAGTGCACGCCCATCTGCGCAAGGCCGGAAAGGTGCAGGTCCACCGGCCTTGCACCAATGCGGCACCCGCCGGGCAGCACCGTTTCCACCCGGCCAAGCCGTGCCAGAAGCGGTGCGCAGAACAAAATGGATGCCCGCATCCGCGCGGCGGCTTCCGGCGCAAGGCGGCAGGTGGAAGGCACGCCCTGCACCGTGATGTCGCTGCCCTGCCAGCGGGCCGTGCAGCCCGCACCCTGCAAAAGCTCCACGCTGGTGTCCACATCCGCAAGATGCGGCACCTGCAGAAAACGCACCGTGCCATTGCACAAAAGGGCCGCTGCCAGCAGCGGCAGCACGCTGTTTTTGGCTGCCGGGATGTGCACTGTGCCGTTCAGCGGCATGCCGCCTGTGATGATAAGATCTCCGCCCATGCAAAAAGCCCCCGTTCCGCAAAAGATACCTCATGCTATGCGGCGCGAAGGCTTTTTGTTTATTTTGTCTGCAGTTGTGTCATTTGTTTGTCCGGTCATTTGTGGCTGTGCCGGCAGAGGATGCTGTCGTTTTATGGCAGGGAACGCCCGGTTTTATGTCTCCCCGCGGGACACCGACAGCACGATGCCCATTTCGCCCAGCAGCATCATCAGACTGGTGCCGCCGGAGGAAAAAAACGGCAGGCTGATGCCGGTATTGGGGATGGTGTTGGTGACTACCGCCATATTCAGCACTGCCTGCAGGGCCACCTGCACCACAAAGCCCACTACCAGCAGCGCACCGAACCGATCCGGTGCATGCGCCGCCAGCGTGATGCCCCGCCACAGCAGCAGCGCAAACAGCAGGATCACCGCGCAGGCTCCCACAAAGCCAAGCTCCTCGCACAGGATGGAAAAGATGAAGTCGTTCTGCGGTTCGGGCACGAACAGGTGCTTCTGGCGGCTGCTGCCAAGGCCAAGGCCCGCCGCGCCCCCGGAGCCGATGGCATACAGGCTCTGGATGGTCTGGTGGCCGTCGCCCAGCGGGTCGGCAAAGGGATCCAGCCATGAGCTGAGACGGCTGGCCGCGTAGGGCACAAGGTCCGGCATAATGATGATGGCAGCTCCAATGGCCGCTGCACCGCCCGCCCCGGCCAGCACGAACCACTTGAGGCCGGTGCCGCCCACGAACATGAGCACCGCGCCGATGCCCAAAATGAGCACGGTGCCGGAGAGGTGCGGTTCCAGCAGCATGAGCACGGCCACCGCTCCCAGCACCAGTGCAAAGGGCAGCACCCCCACCGCAAAGCTGCCCATGCGGTCGTGGTTGAGCGCAATGATATGCGCAAACACCAGCACCACCGCAAATTTGGCGATCTCGCTGGGCTGCAGTGTACCCAGGCCCGGAAGCACCAGCCAGCGCTTGCAGCCGTTGTACTCCGGCATGAACAGCACCGCCGTCAGCAATACCATTGAAAGCGCCAGCAGCGGCCATGCCAGCTTGTGGTAAATATGGTAGTCCACCCGGCTTGCCACCCACATGGCCCCGATGCCCAGCGCAGCATACAGCAGCTGCGGCCGCAGGTAGGCAAAAGCATCGCCCCGCCGGTACAGCGCCACTGCACTGCTGGCACTGCCCAGCATTACAAGGCCAAAGCCCACCAGCGTGAGCACCAGCACCAGAAACGGCAGGTCCATGGCCGGCAGATGCCGCAGCGGCAGGCCGCGCTTTGCATGGGCAGCAGCTTTGTGCATCCGTATCACCTCCGTTCCTTTATTGTACGCGGCGGCGGTGTCGGTTAGTCATATCCCCGGCACACCGGCGCATACACTTGCCCAGAGAAGGAGGTGCCTGCCATGCCAAAACCGGAGCCGCGCCCCTTGCGCACCCTGCCGGAACGGGCATTCCATGCCCGGGCACGGCTGGTGGCCGCGTTGATGTGCTGCGTCTGCTTTGCGGGGCTTGCCGCGCGGCTGGCGTATCTGCAGCTGTTTTCAGGCGACTGGTATACGAACCGTGCCCTCGGCCAGCAATTGCGCGATACTGTGGTGCCTGCCGACCGGGGCCGTATCTACAGCGCCGACGGTGTACTGCTTGCCGCCAACAGCAGCTGCTGGACATTGCGGGCCTCCCCGCGCGAGATGCCGGAGGAAAAGCTCAGCCTTGCCGCGCAGGGCCTTGCGGAAATATTGGAGCTGGACGAAGCGAAGCTGCTGGAAAAATTCAGTGACCGCACCTCCAACGACTGCCTTTTGCGCTACCGCGTGGAGCGCGACACCGCCGACCGCGTGCGGGATTTTTGTGAAGAGAACGGCATCACCGGCATCCGCATCAATCAGGACTCCAAGCGCTGGTACCCGGAGGGGGAATTTCTGGCCAGCGTGCTGGGCTTTACCAATGTAGACAACGCCGGTGTGAGCGGGCTGGAGCTGAAATATAACGATGTGCTCACCGGGCAGAATGGTGTGGTGCTCACCGCCGTCAACGCTTGGGGCTACACACTGGAGCAGAGCTACGAGACCGAAAAAGTGCCCTTGGAAGGCAGCGGCCTGCGGCTGACTGTCGATGCCAACATCCAGCATTACCTTGAAAACGCGCTGGATTATGCGGTCAAGGAGCATCATGTGGCGGCGCGCGCCGTGGGCATCGTGATGGACGTGAACACCGGGGCCGTGCTGGCCATGTCCACCACGCCTGCCTACGACCCGAACCAGCCGCGCGTGATCTACGATGCAGCCGCCCGCAAGGCCGTGGATGCCCTTACCGGCAGCGAGCGCGCTGCCGCCCTGCAGCTGGCCCAGCAGACCCAGTGGCGCAACAAGGCCGTCAGCGACCTGTACGAGCCGGGCAGCGTGTTCAAGCTCATCACCTGCGCCGCCGCGCTGGATGCCGGGGCTGTGAGCAAAAACTCCACCTTTTACTGCGGCGAGTCCATCTCGGTGGCGGGCACACGGTTCCACTGCGCCAACCACAAGCGCCACGGCAGCCAGACCGTGACCCAGGCGCTGGAAAATTCCTGCAACCAGAGCTTTATCCAGATCGGCGCGCGGCTGGGCAAGGAAGCCTTCTGCGATTACTTTGCCGCTTTCGGCCTGCGGGAGCCAACCGGGGTCGATCTGCCCGCCGAACCCAAAAAGAGTCTGTACTACACCGCCGACCGCATGGGACCGGTGGAGCTGGCCTCCTGCGCCTTCGGCCAAAGCAGCAAGATCTCCTATATGGAAATGGCCGCAGCCGTGTGCGCTGTGGTGAACGGCGGCAGGCTGATGCAGCCTTATCTTGTCAGCGATATCCTGAACCCGGACGGCAGCATTCTGCAGCACACAGAGCCGGTGTGCAGGCGGCAGGTGATCAAACCGGAAACTTCTGAAACCATGCGTGAGATGATGGAAGCCGTGGTGCTCTACGGCGGCGGGCGCAATGCCCGCATCCAAGGCTACCGGGTGGGCGGCAAGAGCGGCACCAGCCAGAAGCTGGACAGCGCCGACGAAAAAGCCCGTATTGCCAGCTTTGTGGCCGTGGCTCCCATCGACGACCCGCAGTTTTTGTGTCTGGTGTGCTTGGACGAACCCCACAGCTGGACGACTGCCGGCGGCAGCCTTTCAGCCCCGGTGTGCGCCGAGGTTCTGGAACAGACGCTGGTGTACAAGGGCGTGCCCCGCGCCGTGGAACCGGAAACCGATACCGATCCCGCCCAGACCGCTGCCGACCTGCCCGCCGACGGTGACAGCTTTGACGGGGCGTAAGCAAAAAACGGCCCCGGAAAGGTCTTCCGACTTTCCCGGGGCTGCAATGTTTTTTTGTTTAATTCTGCTGCGGCTGCTCGCGGAAGACGATCTCGCCGGTCTCGCTGTTCATGGACTCCACAATGGCAAGGCTCTCCAGCTGGATGCCCTTGCTGCGGATCAGCTCGCCGCCCTGCTGGAAGCCCTTTTCCACAGCAATGCCGATGCCTTCCACGGTGGCGCCGGCTTCCTTGGCCAGATCCAGCAGGCCCATCAGGGCACAGCCGTTGGCAAGGAAGTCGTCAATGATCAGCACATGGTCTTCCGGGGTGAGGAACTTTTTGGAGACGATCACATTGTAGATCTTTTTGTGGGTGAAGGACTGGATTTTGGTTTCGTAGTTGTTGTAGTCCAGATTGATGCTCATGGACTTTTTGGCAAATACCACCGGCACGTTGAACTCGCTGGCCACGATGGCTGCAATGCCAATGCCGCTGGCCTCGATGGTGAGCACCTTGTTGATGGGCTTGCCTGCAAACAGGCGCTTCCACTCCTTTGCCATCTCCCGGAACAGCGGAATGTCCATCTGGTGGTTGATAAAGCTATCCACCTTGAGCACATTGCCCTCGCGTACGATACCATCTTTGCGAATACGATCTTCCAGCATCTTCATAGTGCAGCAATTCCTCCAACCTGATCTTTTCCATGCCCATGCGTTTGCAGCGCATATTTCTCTTTTTATTTCACTTAGTATACCGGATGCTCTTTCCTTTGGCAAGAGGTTTTCTTGATAAATTTATAGGTTTTCCGCTCTTGTACTTTTTACAGATTCGAGTATACTGTAGTTAATATAAGGTGTGTCCGGCATCTGTGCACCGGCACACAGGAGGGGAGAGCATATATGAAAACGGGTCTTGTGCTGGAAGGCGGTGCCATGCGCGGCATGTTTACCGCCGGTGTTCTGGATGTATTGATGGAGCATGGCATCGTGCTGGATGGTGCCATTGGCGTTTCGGCCGGTGCGGTGTTCGGCTGCAACTACAAGTCCCATCAGATCGGCCGTGTGATCCGCTACAACACCCAGTATTGCAACGATAAGCGCTACGCAAGCTTCGGCAATCTGCTGCGCACCGGCAACCTGTACAGTGAGCAGTTCTGCTACCACACCGTGCCGGAAAAGCTGGACGTGTTCGACGCAAAGGCATTTGCAGAGAACCCCATGGACTTTTTTGTAGTGTGCACCGATGTGCGTACCGGCGACCCCATCTATCACAAGTGCCGCACCGGCGATGCCGAGGATATCCAGTGGATGCAGGCATCCGCTTCCATGCCGCTGGCGGCCAAGATCGTAAAGATCGGCCATTATCAGCTGCTGGACGGCGGCATTGCCGATTCCATCCCCGTGCGGTTCTTCGAGTCCATCGGCTACAAACGAAACCTCATTGTGCTGACCCAGCCCAAGGGCTTTGTGAAAAAGAAGAACAAGATGCTGCCCGCCATCCGGGCACGCTACCTGCGCTACCCCGCTTTCGTGGAAGCCGTTGCCGACCGTCACGAACGCTACAACGAAACGCTGGATCACATTGCCATGCTGGAGCAGACCGGCAAGGCGTTCGTCATCCGCCCGCCCATCCCGCTGGAGATCGGCTCCATGGAGCGCGATCCGGTCCAGCTGCGCCGCGTCTACGAGACCGGCCGTGCCGTTGCCGAAATTCAGGTGGATAAGATTGCCGCCTTTGTGAACGAATCCAAAGCTGCAGCGGAAGAGTAACGGCGGCACAAACAGATATCCTGCATGTGCATAGCCCCCACGGGGAAGCAGCTCTTTTGATCGAAGCGCAGGTGCGCAGCCAGAAGGTCTACATGTGATGTTTTCGCGGCATCACGAAAATGTTAACGTCAACAAAATCATGGTATAGCAGCAGCCCCGGTGAACCTGACGGTCCATCGGGGCTGTTTTTGCGCCGTCTTCAACGACATCGCCGCAGCTGTTCGAATCCACCTGCATTTGTGAGCCTCACGCACAAGCAAAACAAAAAGCTCTAACGTACTAAATACGCTAGAGCTTTTTTGGTGGGCGCGGGTGGATGTCGCGAGCCGCGCATCTAAAAAAGCCCCGCAGGGGCTTTTTTGCCCTCCGGACTATTCGGAGGGCCGATGCTGTTCGAATCCACCCTCGAGAGGGAGACTTAAGATGCCGGGCAAAACAAAAAACCAGCGTAATTTCTACGCTGGTCCTTTTGGTGGGCGCGGGTGGATTCGAACCACCGAAGCTGAAAGCAGCAGATTTACAGTCTGTCCCCATTGGCCACTCGGGAACACGCCCATATTCAGTTTTGCAGTCCATGGATTGCCTGTATATATTACCACCCGGATGGTAGTTTGTCAACATCTTTTGCGGAATTTTTGGATTTTTGTGCCGAAAGCAAAAACACAAAAGCAAAAGCCGCCCAGAAATCAACGTTCCTGAGCGGCTTTTTGGAGCTGGTGACAGGAGTTGAACGAGCCACCGGCATTGCATCACTGAAAAATAGAGATTTTTACACTAAAATCTGCACGTTTAGCAGTCTTTTTCTTGTACCATCCTGCACAGCCCACACACCCACAAAATCAAACGTGTGTTAAAATGTGTGTTATTTTCCGGCGTGTAGCAGCTTCAAAAACATGCCGTTGACGGCCTGCGCGGTCTCTGTGTCCTCACCGGTCAGAGCGTGGCCGTACACGCCGAATGTGTCCATGTCCTCGCTGTGGCCTACAAGGTCTTTGACCTCACCGGCGGGCAGCTTCTTTGCTACGCTGACAAAGGTGTGTCGCATCTCGTAGGCCGACACGGTCGGGATCTCGTTCACCCGGCAATAGACCTGCCAGCGCTTATAGTAATAGGCTTCGCTTTTCAGGCAGAACACGCTCTCACCGGCCCCAGTGACGGCCCGCTGCTGTTCCAGCACGGCACGCGCCAGATCAGACAGCACAAAGGCCCGCACGGCGTTGTCGTTCTTGCCGCGGGTCTGTTCGCCCAGCACGTTCACGGCGCGGGAGATGAACACTGTGCCGCCCTTGACATCGGCCCAGCGCAGGCCCACCAGTTCACCCGGGCGCAGGCCCGTGAGCACCTGAAAGCGGTAGGCATGGATAAAATCATCATGCACCCGCTTGCCCCTGTACAGGGTCGTGTCCACGCGGAACAGCGTTATCAGGGCATCCGGCTGCAACACCTTCTTGCCCTTTGGACGGGCACCGGCGGGCACGTGCAGCCCTTCGGGGTGGAAGGTGGTCAGCTTCTTTGCACGGCACCATTTGCAGAATGCCCGCATATCCGCGCAGAGGGATTGCAGGGACTTCTTTGCAAGGCCATCGCTGTAGGCATCGTTTACCACGTCCTGCAGGTCTTGTTCTGTCAAGCTGGTAATACGCTTCCTGCCGATCGCAGGCAGTATCCGGGTGCGCCAGCGGCTTTCAACGTTCCGCTGGTTGCCGGTGCCCGTGGTCTTTACCACTGTGGCATACCACTCTTGATATAGATCCTCCACCCGGCGGGCCTTGACCCCAATGCCATCATCTAACCAGCGGTCAGCCTTTGCATTGGCTTCCCGCTGCCCAGTGCGGCCCGGGGTGCTGCTGTAGAACTGTTTGCGCACGCCGTCTTTCTGCACGGCAATGCGCCAGCGCTGGTATTTTTCTTCCCACTGGGCCGTGTTGGTGCGCTTACTCATCGCGGTAGAACCGGCCCAGCGCCTGCAGCACCGGCAGGAAGTCGTTGCAGATCTGCGCGGCCACGCCGTCAGCGGTCTTTTCATCGTAGACGTGGGAGGTGATGTTCCGGGCCGTCAGGATCCGGTTCCAGCGCTCCGCGTCCTGAATCACCCCGGCGGCATAAGCATCTTTCAGCACTGCACGCGGGGACGATGCAGCCAGTACAAAGCCCTGATCTTCGAGATACTCTTTCAGGGACTTCCACGACAGCTCCACCGTGAACTCGAACCGCTGAATTAGTCCATCACGGTAAAGTGCATCCTGCTGGCTCTTCTGGTAAATGGCTACCGCCTGTTCCAGCTGAGCCAGAGCGCTGTTATAGTTTTCAATCTTTTGCAGCATAGAGGGTTACACCGTCCTTTTCGATATTTGCCAGAAATGCGGGGTTCATGCCGTCCGTGATGTGCACGATATCGAATTTTAACAGGGTGGGCAAGTCTTCGCAGTCCATCCAGAAATTCGACCGGCTGCCCTCTGGCATCCCGTACACGGCCAGATCTATGTCGCTGTTGTATCGGTTATCCCCTCTGGCACGGGAACCGAACAGCACGAGCCGCTTTGCGCCGTATCGGCGGGCCAGCGCGGCCAGCTGGCTATAAAGTTCTTCCATGGGTTCACCTGCTATCTTTTTGTGCATTTTGTCTCCGGAGGGAGACGACCAAGTTCTTTCAGAATATTGTAGCAGTCACGAACATACATCTGACGGTGAACTGCTCTGTCCCACCCATCGTAAAATGAGTTACAGATATCATCATATGCTGGGTCTATCGGAGTTTCCAGAAGAACCTGCTGCATTTCTATTATATCCTGCTCTGTATAGGCTGTATGTCCCATATCATCCACCATGCGCCCACACCGGCTATAAGGCCCCTGTGGGCTTTTTATTTTTTGGCGGGGTCTTTATCGGGCGTGGAGACGGGAGCGGACTGGGCAGTGTCTGCCGGGCGCTGATTGACTTCCGCAAAAAGCAATTCACGCCCTGCAACATTGCATTCAAGAAAATCTTTATCTTTTAGGATATCAATTTCACTGTGGGAATCTTCAAATGTGCCCAAGCAATACATTGCACAGTCGTTGATTTCATCAAATATTTTGCGAAGTTCTGTATAGTCAAATTGGTAATATTTGTATTTCTCATCAGAACTATTTACGCGGCTTTCCAGCCACATTTTATATTTTCCGTCAATATTTGCGCCAAGAACCGCATAGCCAAGATTTGTTATAAGGCTGTTCAACTCATACGCTTCGGCTTCTATGCTGTCTTTATATCCATGGGTGTAGACATCACCAATAGTATAAAACTCGTCTACAGACACCCCCAAAGCGCTCGCAACCTTGACAGCGATTTCATATTCTATTTTACTATCACGCTTTACTGCATGGTAAAGCGTTGTATATGGGATATTGATTTTTCTACTCAACTCTTTAAGCGAGATTCCCTTTTCTTTTGCCACTTCGCCTATCTTAGCACCAATGCCCATGTAGCTCACTCCTTCACAGTCATAATAGCATATCAAAATAAAATTCGCAATCAGGCATTGACAAAGTGCCCAAATTGGCATATAATCGTATTGCGTAAATGCCAATTTGCGAATTTCTCAAAGAAAGGAGTTTGAAAATGCGATTCAATAAAGTGAAAGCTAAAACGGCGCTTTTGGTCACGGGCAAGACCCAATGCGAGATTGCCGAAAGCCTTGAGTTGTCCCGCCGTTGGGTGAACGCTGCACTCAACGGCGAAAAGAACATCAGTGAGAAAGTGGCACGCCGCATCGCCGCCGCTCTGGGCGTGTCCGTGGACGATTTGAAGGAGGACTAAACCATGTATCAATATTTTCACAAGCTCCGCGTCCGGTTCGCAGAACTGGAAATGAAGCAGGGCGAAGTAGCCAAGCGCGCCAACATGGCCGAAAGCACCTTGACTGCCCGCATGACTGGCCGTTTGCCGTGGAACGGGGACGAGATTGCCCGTGTTGCCAAGGCGCTGGACATCCCCACCGACCAAATCGGCACGTTCTTCTTTGAGGACGCGCCCAAGGAATACCGGAAAAAGGTAGGGTGATAGGGTGGCCCGGAAATATTTTCCGTTCTACTTCACGTTTTACGAGACTGCCCAGACCATGCCGCCGAAACTCCGCGCTGTATTCTATGAAGCTCTTATAGAGTACGGAACCACCGGCACAGAGCCAACTCTTCCAAAGAGTATTGCAGGGTACTGGCCGTTAGTCAAGCCTATGTTGGACGCCGCCAAGTCACATTATGAAGCCGGTACAAACGGCGGCAGACCGTCAAAAAGTGATTCTTTTGGTTTTCCTGATTCTATAACCAATGGTTCATATAAGGAGAAGGAGAAAGAAAAGGATAATGAGAAGGATACCGGAAAAGAAAATCATCAGCGCCCGACCACGCCGCCTGCCGCCTGTGCGCCCCAGAATGGCGCTGGCGGCGGCATGGCAGCGCTAAATAGTAGTTTAGACAATGGCGACCGGGACGCGGCAACGGATGAAGCAAGACGGATATTTTTTGAAAAGATGCAACAGCGCACGGCGTGGCCCGCCGCAGAAGCGGCCCCGCCTGACGCTGAAAAGGAGGAGGGATAAGCAATGGATAACCCGGAAAAAGCATGGCAGGAGCTGAACGAGCAGCGCAGACGAGAGTATAACCACCCTGAGGGAAGCGCCTGCCCTGTCTGCAATGGCAGCGGCCACGTTATGAAAATCTGGTCTGACAGCGAGTATTATCATGGTCTGCTGACCATCTGCCCGGAATGCGGCACTGTCCGCCTGAAAGAGGACGATACCCGCAGAGCAGGCAATGCGCCCCGGTACGGCGATTACATCGACATGACCGACTGGCAGCGGGAGCTGCACCGGAAAGCCTGCGCATTTGCCCAGCACCCGGAAGGGGTGTTTTACATCGGCGGTCAGACCGCCACCGGAAAAAGCCACCTGTGCAGCAAAATTTACTATCACCTGATGGCAAACAATTGCAGCGGCCTGAACTACCAGCCGTGGAAATCGTTTGCCCGGCGCAGCTCCAAAGACTGGCAACTGATCGAGACGGCCAAGGGTTGCAACGTGCTGTGGCTGGATAGCTTTCTGGACGTTGTAAGCAGCCGCGGCACGCCCACGGCTACGGACCTTGACAAGGCGCTTGAAGTGATCGATGCACGGTGCAGCGCCGGGAAGATCACCATTATTTCCAGCTGCTGGACACCGGAACGGCTGGAAGATATCGCGCCCCAGATCGCAAGCCGCATTGAACAGGCCAGCGGCGGCGGGCGGTATTTCCTTGCGGTGCCAGATGGCCGGGAAAACCGGTGGAAGCGTACCGCCTGACCGCTCAAAATTGAGCGCGTTGCATATTTTTAGCGTGCCCTTAGGGCACAGAAAGGAATTTACCATGAATGCATTTATCAGCACTGACCGCGACACCATCCTTGAACGCCTGCAGGGCGAGAAGCTGTTGAACATCGTGCCCGATGAACTGGGCAATGTGCTGCTGGTGTTTGAAAGCGCATACCCAGATGCATCCGACCTGCTGGCCGTGAAGCCCGGCGGCAAGCTCATTGCAACGCTGGCTTGTGACAGCGACGACGACGCAAAGCCTGTGGAGGACTGCCCCCTTGATGCTACCCCCTGCACTGGAAACTGCCCTGACACCACTTACCCGCGCCACCTGTAAGCCCCTACATGACCGCATAAAGAAAGCCGCTCACACTGTACCAGCAGCGTGGGCGGCAGATGGGCGGTAAAGTTTCCAGACAATACCGCCCCCATTATATCAAAAATGGAGGATTTTACAATGCTTGGTTACACTGCGTATCAATTTTCTATCGTGGGCCCGTTCGCTCTGGTCTGTTTCTTTGGTGCCGCTGTGATGTGGTTCAGCGGCATCCGGTGAGGGGGTGGGCCGCATGACAAGGCAAGATTACATCAACGCCATTCTGAAACTGCTGGAAAAAGCCGATTTCCGCCAGCTTCGGCTTGTGTGGGTGCACGCAAGCCACCTGATTGAGAAAGAAGGTGCATCGGCATGAGCGAACGTCGAACCGCCAGCGCGCTGGCATACCTGCACCCGGATTTCTGCTTTATCATGAATGATGATAGCATGGAATGCGCCGGCATCCGCGCCGGGGACATCGTGGCCTTTACTGCCTGCGACCACGCAGAAGACAGCCAGATCGTGGCCGTGCAGACGGACAGTGCCGTGCTGCTGCTTCGCCAGATCTGCAACGGTGAACTGCTGGCAGATGCGCCGCGCAACCGGCGGGAGCATGTTATTCGCTTCGACGAGCTGTCCGGCGCGAAGATCATCGGCAAAGCCGTGGAAGTCCGGCATATTTTTGAATGGGCAAAGAAAGGAACCGACAATGAAGAGGAATGACTTGCGAGCAATGGGGCTGACCCCCGACCAGATCGACACCATCATGACCATGAACGGCGCGGATATCAACCGCGAGAAGGCAAAGGTCGGTCAGCAGACCGACAAAGAGGTGCAGCGCCTGCGGGAATCCTGCATCACCCTGCTGGATCTGCTGGACGACCCGGAAGCCGTGCGCGGCATCCTGCTGCACGCTTCCCGCCTGTACTGTGAGCAGGAGCGCAGGAAGCCGCAGGAGGGCCAGCAGTGAAGGTGAAGATAACTTACACCCCAGAGCAGGAAAACGCCGCACAGGCCACGCTGAACGCCCTGCGCGCAATGTTTCCGGCGGCAAGAGTACATGAAAGCGCGAAGAAAGCCGGGGTTTCTGCCGTGTTTCTGACCGTTACAAAACCGGAAAAGCCGCATAACACCAAGTAAAACAGTTGACTATCCCCCGGGCAAGCGGTATAATAAACCTATAAGGCATAGAGTACCGCCGGGCTGACCGGTTAGCTGTAGAGCGCAGGGAAAAGCAAGCACGCTTTTCTTTGCGCTCTTTTTTGTTTATATTCTCCGCATTTGCGGAGGTGCTCCAAGGGAAAACGCTTCGAGCGGTTCCCTGTGTCTATTTTCCCTGCATTGGCAGGGGCATCACTGTAACGGCCGCAGGCATCAGGCCGGGAAAGGAAATCACCATGACCGACAACAACACCCCGAACACCACCCAGCAGGCAAACACTCCGCCGGAGGGAAACGGCACCGCCGGGAAGATGTTCACCCAGGAAGAAGTAAACTCCATCGTTAAGGATCGTCTGGCACGTGAGAGGGCGAAGGGCCAGACTTCGGGCGCTACCGACAATTCCGCCGCCGAGCTGGACACCGAAAAGGCCCAGCTGGAAGCCGACCGCCAGAAGCTGCAGGACGAGCGCAACGCCTTTGAATGTGAACGCTACTGCAAGGAAAATGGCATTGACCCCAAGCTTGTGGAGCTGATCGGCAACAGCGACCCGGAAGAGTTCAAAGAAAAAACGGAATCTCTGTGGAGCATCTTTGCAAAGTCGCAGAAGAACCAGCCCGGCGCTGTGGCCGTAGTTTCTACCGGTGCACCGCATGGCAGCATGTCGCAGCGCAAAGAACCCGATGGAGCACAGTTTTTCAAGCCCTCAGGAACTTATTGAGAGGTTTTAGAATATGGCAATCAATCTTGTTGAAAAGTATCTCCAGCAGGTGGACGAGCTTTTCAAAAACGAATCGAAGCGCAGCCTTGTGACGAATCAGGACTACAGCTTTGACGGAGCGAACAGTGTCTGCATCTATAAAGTGGGCACCGCCGCAATGAACGACTACGACCGCGCAGGCGTCACCACTGGCAACCGCTACGGCAATCCGGAGACCCTGACCGCTGTGACCGAAACTTACACCCTGCCCAAAGACCGCAGCTTTTCTTTTGTGATCGACCGGCTGGACATGGACGAGACCGGTGCCGTGCTGGAAGCCGCTAAGTGTCTGGCTCGCCAGCAGCGTGAGGTGGTCATTCCGGAGATCGATGCATACACCTACGGCATTATGTGCACGGATGCAGGCACCAAGCCCGACGCTGTGGCCCTGACCGCTACCAACATCTATGACGAGATCTGCAAGGCCAGCGCCGCACTGGATGATGCAGAGGTGCCGGAGACCAACCGCGTTCTTGTGGTATCCCCTGACACCTACCGCATCATGAAGAAGTGCAAGGAGATCGTTCTGGAATCCGATATCGGCCAGAATCTGCGCCTGCAGGGCGTTGTCTCCAATCTGGACGGTGCCGCAGTGCAGAAGGTTCCCGCAAACCGTCTGCCCGCAAAATTTGGCTTTATGCTGTGCCACCCGCTGGCCTGCACGGCCCCTGTGAAGCTGTCCAGTGCCGTTCTGCATGATAACCCGCCGGGCGTGTCCGGCTGGCTGGTGGAGGGCCGCTACAACTACGGCGCGTTCGTCACCGACAACAAGAAAAAGGGCATCTATTATCAGGCCACCACCTGATAAGACATCATCCGGGCGTATGGGGCAACCTGTGCGCCCTTTTTTTGACAGGAGGCGAACCGAACCCATGACCGCAAAAAAGCACCTTAAAATGACCAATCCGGGCGAGGTGCGCAGAGCCATGACCCGCGTTTCCAACATGGTATTGAATGGCGAGATCACCCCGCAGCAGGCAAACGCCCTGATCTACGCAGGCAATGCCGTGTTAAGCTCCATCCGGGCCGACGAACAGGAGCGGCGTTTGACCGAGCTTGAAAGAAAATTGGATGAACTGGAAGGAGTGGCAGACGATGAGTAACCGCATTGACCGGCTGGAAGCCAGGGTTCAGGCATTGAGTGCCCAGACCGCGCCCGCGGTGCTGCTGATTGAGACCGAAAACGGTTCCCAGCGCATGACGGTGAGCCAGTACAACGCCGCCGGTGGTATGCTGGCTATGCCGATCTGGAAGAACCCGGAAGCACTGAATCTGAGGGCCGCGCGGCAGCTGCTTGCAGCCGTGCCCAGCGTAATCAGATAATTTCTTGACACGATAACACACAGGAGGAATAGACGATGGAAAAGCAGCAGAACCCCGATATTGAGCGCAAACGTACATGGTTGAACCGCTACCGGGAAAGCCTTGCCGAACAGCGCCGTATTGCTGAACAGCTGGAAGAAGCCCGCGACCGCTCTACGTCCATCTGCGTAAGCCTGAACCCCGGCAGATCAGCGCCCACCGGCACACACTCCGACCGTACAGCCGACAGCGTGCAGCGTATCACCGCGCTGGAAAGGAAACTGCAGGACGAACAGCAGCGCGGGCAGAACATCGCCACCGAGATCATCAACGCTCTGTACGACCAACGGCAGTTGACCCTGAATCAGATTCGGGTGCTGTGTTGTCAGTATATCGACGGCCTGAACTGTGCACAGACTGCCGACAAAGTGGGGTTAAGTCCAACATCTATTTCGGGCTATAGGAGAACCGCTCTAGCCGCTCTGACTATCCCAGAGGACGTACCAGAAAGCGCAATGTGTGTTAAATAGTGTGTTATAACAAAAGAAAAGAGCCTAGATTTTAACGAATCCAGGCTCTTTTTGATGGAGCTGGTGACAGGAGTTGAACCTGCAACCCACTGATTACAAATCAAGTTTATTTGACGTTTTAACGTGAATAATTATCAATTTGTTAGCTTTCTGTTAGATTATGCATCCCGTGTCAAAACGCTGAAGCTTATGTAAAAATAGCACATTCTATGTCTTTTTACAAGTCGATTATCTTCCGCATTACGAGCTCATACTCTTTCGGGTACACCAGCTTTATTGCCTTCATGTGCTCGTCAAGCACCTGCATCAGACCGCCGAAAGGAACAGAGCTGGCAGCCGCCACAAAGTCGCTTTGTGGTTCCGCTGCTGTGGAGTACGCCGCCCGGTAATCCGTGGGCGGCAATGCCTGGGTCTGCGTTTCAGGTGCCTGCTTTTCTTCCAGCTCGTCCCGCACAGTGCAGAGGGCGGCAAGCTTGTTGACGCTCTGCCAGCTGGTTTCCTCGCACTTGAGCTTGCGGATATGCTCGTTGATCTCGTCAATATCCATGCCTGCCGTCCTCCTTCCTTATGCGTTCCGCAGGATGTCTGCCGCCCGCTTGTAGGCATCACGCTCTGCACCGGTGGCTTCCTGCATCATGTCCTCGATGTCGGAGATCATACGCTCACGGCCATCCGTACGGGAGTAGTGCCCGCGGACATAGTGACGGCCCCGGTTGGCGTAGCTGTTGCCCCGGTTGTAACCGTTTCCGGCATCGCGGCCGAAAGTCCCGCGCATGTCAGCTTCCCACTCGCCTGTTCGGCTGTACTCGCCGCCCTCGCAGTAATCCTCGATGCGGTGGATGTCCAGAATGATGTCCACGATCTCGCCGATCATCTCAACATCGCCCGGAGAGCGGTTCTTTTTGTCGGTCAGCTCCATGAGCTCGTCGCACATCTCATCTTTCAGATGATTCAGTTTATCCAGCATGACTTTATCTCCTTTCTTATGCTACCCGCTCAACGATCAGGTTGCTGTTTGCAATGCTGACTGCCTGCGTACTGGTGTTTTTAACCGCCACAGTCACGCAGCAGCCACGCGGCACCTCGATGAACGCAGCCACGAAAACGTTGAAGTAATTTTCGACCGCCGCCGGGGTGACAATGGCTGTCGCACTGGTCAGCGGCTCACCGCCGACAGCCAGCGCCACAGAAATAGGTCCCACAGTGCCGCCGGTGGGAATGGCGATATTGCCGCCAAAGCTTACCTTGAAGCGGGCCCTGCACTGCCCGCTGGTCAGACCGCGCAAGGTCACAAGGCCGCTTCCCTCACGGTGCACGATGCAAGCAGGGGCTTTCACCGCGGTCTCGGTCAGGGGAAGGTTTTCACCCGCCGCCACGATGACGGTGTTGGAGTTGCTAAATTCAGCCATTTTATCGGCTCCTTTCATAGAAAAGCGCCGGGACTGCTGCCCCGGCGCTCTGGTTTGCAAAATCAGCTCAGGGGCTGAACATTTTGATGTGGGCATTTCCATTTTGGAAACAACCACTCAAAAAGCTGTCGTGATTCAGTTATGCGCAGCTGCCGCAGCCGGTCCCACAGCCATAGTAAATGGCGTTGGGGTTGGGCACCTGATAGGCAGGCACGGGAGCTTTCTGCTGCAGAGTCCCGATGATCTGGTTGGTCTGCGCATTCATCGCGGTGGTCAGGAACGCGCTCTGGCGATCCTGAGAAGCAGCCCGACGCAGCTCGTTGTTCTCGCTCTGCAGGGTGGCGATCTTATCGTTGGTCAGGAAGTCGAGCACCGCGCGGGTGTTGCTGTTCTGATTCTCGATAATGTCCCGGGTGTTGTTGTTCATGGCATTCTGCGTTGCGCAGAAGCCCTGCTGCATCTGGTTCCGGGTGTCGCACTCCTGAGTGGCCAGATTGTAGTTGACTCCCTGGATCGCGGTCTGGGTCTTGCAGCAGCAGTCTGCCAGCTGTGTAGCCAGAGCATTCTGACCCTGCATCAGCGCGATGTTGGTGCCGTTGAAGCCCTGCTGCATGGCGTTGGTGACGCCGTTCAGGCCCTGCTGCACGCCGTTGAAGCCCTGAAGCATCCCGGTGTTCATGGCGTAGAAGCCATCGCACAGGCCGCTTTCCAGCCCATTCAGCTTGTTCATGACGCTCTGATTGTCGAAGCCGCGCTGCAGGTCTGCCTGTGTGACAGCGCTGGTCATATAAGGCGAAGCGCCGCCCATGCCGCCGCCCCAGCCAAAGCCGCCCATGCCGCCCCAGCCGAACATGCCGAAAATCAGAAAGAGGACGATCCAGCCCATCCAGTCGCCTCCCCAGCCGTTGAAGCCGTTGCTGTAGCCGTTGGCGGGCTGCACCGGCATGGTCAGAACCGTGCTATCAGAAGAAAGAGACATAGTTTTACTCCTTTACGTTAGATTTTTAAATTTATTCTAAATGCGGCCGCATTTCAGAATCCGAACATATTTTTCATGCCGTTGAGCATCGGCGCGATCTGCTGCGCCCGCTGCTGAATGGCGTTGAGCTGCTGCTGTGAGAGCTGGCCGGAGGTGAGCATCTGGTTTATCATCTCCTGCGGGTTCTTTCCCTGCATCTGGCCCATAAACTGCTGGAACTGCCCGCCAATGGGATTCTGGGTCTGTCGGCCCATCGAGTTATACAAGCTGCTGCCCATCGTTTAGCCCTCCTTTTCCGGCTCTGGTGCTTCTTGCTTCTCCAACGCCGCCAGCTTTGCCGCCAACTCGTCGAACTCCTTGCGGGTGACATACTCCCCGCCTGCGGCTTGCGTGGCTGCAATCGACGCTTTGGGGCCGCTGGTGCGCTCTTTGTAATCGTAAATGCGAAGAGGGAACGGCCTGCCGTCCTGCCCCACTTCTTTGATGTAGAAGGTATCGGAATCGGCATCCAGTAAAAGCACTCGGCTCCCGTTGGCTACCAGATAGCCCCGGGCAGCCGCTTCGCCCTGTACCCAAATAAAGCCGCTGTCAGTCGGTGCGGTCTGCCCCTGCATTGTCGGCATCATGACGGGCTGGGGCTGGTACTGTGCTGCCCTGAGCTGTTCCAACTGCCCTTGCGGCTGTTGCGGGTAAAACACTTGTGGGTATCCGTTATAGATCGGCATGGATCAGTCCTCCTTGTACCAGTAGTAGATCGGGCATTCTGCGCCGCTGTCCCAGCTGTCCCACCACGCGCCGTCGATCACGGCCAGAACGTGGCCGGAGCAGCCCAGTACATACACGCCGCGCGGATACTCCCGGGCAAAATCTGCCACGGTGTAACAGGTGGTGCAGTCCGCCTCCACCAAACGGCGCTTGAGCCCACGCTTTTGAAGGTATGCGCCCCATGTGCGGTTAGCGCTGGGCATATCGCCGAGGGCGTAGCCGGTGAGCGCCAGCGCAATATATGCTTGCTCCCAGCTCTGACCGGTGGCCGCAGCTACTGCCCGCACTGCGCAGTCCCCGACGCTGCTCCCGCGTGGGTTTGGGTTAAACCTGTGCCACATGGCACCCCCTCCCTTTGCGCCCAGTGTACTTTTTTAAACCGCCGTGAGAGACAACGAACGCACAACGAAGGACAAAAAAGAAAAGCGCCCACACAGCACAGGGCCGTATGAGCGCTCAAGTATTTGCACGCAACGCGTATAAAATTTTCAAAAAAACCTTGACAATTGCACGCAATGCGTGTATGATAAAGACAGTGAAAGACCCCGAACAAACACATGGAGGTAACAATTATGAAAAAGCTTACTGCTGACGAGTTCGCAACTAAGGTTATGGCCACCGGTACCGAAATTGAGTGCGACAACGGCGTTTGGATGATCTACGCGCACCTCACCGATGATGGCGACGTCAAGACCTCTCATCTGGACGCTCGCGACCTGATGGTCACTACCAGCATCGAACTCTCCGATGAAGAGGGTGAGGCACTCATGAACGGCAATCTGGACGACGTTGAGAGACAGGCCATCGTGGAAGATCTTTACCCGAAGTATCTTGAAGCTCTGGAAGATATGGAGTAAAGAAAAGTCCCCAGCCGATGCACAAACATTGACCGGGGAGATTTAAGAAGGAGAAAGGCAATGTACACAGCTGAACTTTTCAATATGGCAACCGACCCGGAAACATCCCGGGCAGCGTTCCTTAACAATGTCACCCTCAGCATCCCGGATGATGCCGACTGGTGCGTAGATCTGGACGCCGAGAAGGCAAGGCTGTCCACCATCTGGGATTTAGCTCATCTTCCAATGCGTGAGCTGGTGGCCCGCACCGGGCTGTCTCAGACCTCTTTCGCAAAGCAGGCGGGCGTCCCGCGGCGCACTGTGCAGGACTGGTGCGGTGAAAAGCGCACGTGCCCTACATACGTCAGATTCCTGTTGGCCGAGCACTTTGGACTGCTGTAAAACAAAAAATCCCCCACTTTGCCTACAGTGTACCCCGCGTGGAACGCAGGGTTTTGGCAAAGCAGGGGATTTTTTATGCCGCCGAAACGGCAAAGTCTAAAATCAAGAGCGGAACCGCCCACAGGCAATGCCGCTCTCTACAAAGGCTGTAGCCTTTCAAACATCCACCCTAATGTGCTTCTTCGAGAGGCCGGGTGGATTTGTTGAGATAATTATACCACAAATCGTGAAAAAAGAAAAGCGGCAGACCCGAAAGCCTGCCGCTTCAATGCGTTTCGTGAGAAATCGCACCCAATTAGGATTATGATATCACACATCCAGCATTTTATCAATAATTTTCAGCCTATTGCCGATTGATGTCCGACAATACGGCACACGCGCTGCAATATCAACTTGGCATAGCTGGTCAACGTACCGCAACCGGGCGATTTTCCGGTCATACCTCCCAAGCGGCGCACGTTTTATCACAGCTTTTATCTGTTCTGCATTAAGCCCTTGCAACGCTGGCGGAAAGACTACACGAGCCGCCGCCACAGGCAGCACCGAGCCAAAAAGGCTGCGGCAGCTGTCCGGCGTTGCGCACCATATTGCCAATGACGGCGAAACGGTGACAAAACGTTACCAGTTTGTTGACATTGCCGAGATGGTATGTTTTCGTAAGGCCACGAAAACGTGCGCAGACCATTTTCGTGATGTCACGAAATTGCTCTTGTGCGGCGAACATCCCGGTGACGTCACCGAGATGACGGTATGTAGTGCTTGCCATGATATCACTCCTTATTGTGAACAATGAGATAACGAATTGCGGAAATTTTGACGATAACGCCATCATTCGGGTTGTTTTGTTGCACACCGCTGAACGCAACGTATTCGCCATTTAGCCACAAAATATTTCCTTCCAACCGCATGAGCCATTTTCCGCTGCCATCGAAATCAGCGGCATGATTATCCAAGTCGATTTCGAGGTAAAAACCATCGTTCTGTTTTGCAAAGTATTTTTGCAGAACAGAAGTGATTTCTTCCGTACTCATGTTTTCGGAATCAGCAATGACTTTAATGTAGTGATAATGAAACATTTTTTGTCTCCTTACTCCTTGCTATCCAAAACGGTTACTGCATACACGCGGAGGTTTTCCAACTTTTCGATAACAGCCATATAAGTTGCTTCCGTTGCGATGTGCGCGATGCGCTCCAGCTCGTTGTTCTCCTTTGATGCAGCGATAATTTCATCCGCAGATATGCGTTTCATGGATTCAATCAGATCGAGCAAATCTTCGATATTTACTGCGTTCATGCGTTATGTCTCCTTACTGCGTAATTTCCTCAGCGTTCGCCTTGTCCTCAGCATCCAGCGCATCGTAGTACGCCTGCGCAAGGGCTTCCACCTCTGCGATGTCGCCCTCCGTCAGCAGGCCACTGTCCAGATGGGTGTACGCCTTGTCCAGCCAGTATGCCACGTCGCGCCCTGCGGAAATCTCCCGTTTGATGGAGCGCAGGGTCAGGTCATGCCGGGCTTTGCTTTTGATAGCCATAGTCAGTCCTCCTTTAGGTCGTTGTCATGGACGCAATGGCGTCCTCAAGATTTTTGACGACGATATTCACATCCCTCTGATACTCCAGCTTGACCCCCGCACCGTCACTCGCCTGCACCACAGTATCAGGGCCGTACACTGTGAGGGCTTTGTAGGCGGCAATTTCGTCAGGGGTGAGCGGGGTTTCGATAGGGGTGGCTAGTATTGCATTCTGCTCAGTCAACGGTTTTGTGGCATCGAAAGCCGCTTTATCCACCCTCTGCACCTTTACATTCTTGCCAAAGTCTACCTCGTCGCACACCCACTGCTGGCCCTGCGAGTCAGTGTAGTTGCCGCCAGAGGTGACAGGGATGCCGGGCAAGCCGTTGGGAGTGGAGAGGGTAAGGAGCTGTTCACGGTAGGGGGAGTAGGCAGTGGATGAATCCAACGACACCATTAACCCACTAAAAGCTGCTTCATCCTCACATTGAATGACCATGTACTTGGATGTCGCAAAAATTTCTGCTTGTCGTTTTGAATCTGCATTTATAGCGCTGGACGGACGAACCACAGAGCCTTTAGTGGGTAGTGCATCTACGACCGCAACACGGAATTTAGTTCCAATTTTGTTTCTCGTAACATAGTATTTAGCTCCTGTAACCACTTGCAAAACACTTGATACATTTCCGACGGCCAAACCAACACTGTCTGCTGCCGAGTTGATAAAATATTGTTGAAACCCCTGTTCATAAAACAGATTCTTCCCCGTCACCTTCACCGCCACGCTCCCGCCGTCGCCTGCGCTCACGATAGGCACAGGCGCATCTGGCGTGGGTGTGCCGTCCTGCGTGCTACGACCGTACACGGTCAGACCACACAGCGGCGCAGGGAAAGCGTCGTCAACGCTGAGCGGGTTGCCTGTCTCACTGCCAGCAAGGACGTTCTGCCGCGCCTTTACTGCGCTGATCGCGTCACCTGTGGCTTTTGCGTCAGCGGCTTCGCCCTCGTGGGTGAGGGTGGTGTCCAGTGCTACGGCAGGGCCGGTCTCGCCTTTAGGGCCTTGAGGGCCTGTCTCACCCTGCGGGCCGACCGGGCCGATGGGGCCGGTGTCGCCCTTGTCACCTTTCTCGCCTTTGAAGTCACCGCTTGCGATACCGTTCTTCAGCTCCTGCAAGCTGTCAGCGGCTTCCTGAGCGCTCTGGTCTGCATTGCCCGCACTGGTGGCAGCTTGCTGCGCGGTGGCCTGTGCATCGGTCTTGGCCTGCTCTGCGGCGGTGGCATCGGCGTGGACGGCATCCACCAGCTGCTGCCATGCAGGGGTGCCCGGCTCCGGCTCTGTGCCGTCCTCTGTGCCGGAGTTGGCACTCACACGATACCGCAGGTCTGCGCTGGTCACGGTCTTGGTGCCGTTGCTGCCCTCAAAGGTGATGCAGCCATTGCCGGGCTGTGCGGTCACGCTGGCGGGCACGTCCACATAGCCGTCCACCAGCGAGGATGCCGGGTCTTTACCGTCCGGGACGTGCCAGAAGCAGCGGATAGCCAGCCCTTCCCACTCGCCGGAAGCGGTGACGGCAAGGCGGTACACGCCCCGGTTCTTGGTGTAGCCAAAGCGCACCAGCTGCTCATAGCCCGGCACTTTGACAGCTCCATTGGATGCGAGAGATACGCTTTGCTCGATCATAAATTACTCCTTGTTGATGGTAGGCTTCTTGCTTTCCAGTGCCTTTTTCATCATGCTGACGGCCTTTTCGATCACGCTGTCCAGCACTTCATCGGTGATGAAAGGCTTCAGCCAGTCCGGCAGTGCGCCGCGCAGCGCAGCAAAAACCTGAGCCTTTTTCTTTGCGCCTTGACCGCTGCCCATGATTCTGTCCTCAGCGATGGTCACGAGTTCCAGCGCCCACTGCTTGACGTACTGCTTGTAGCCCAGCCGGATGGCACCAACGGCCAGCGCGGCAAAGCCGATGAGCATCAGTACCAGTGCGATGGGTGCGGGGATAAAGTTAAACATTGCTTCCATGATTTGTTACTCCTTTCAGTAGGTAGTTGTTGATATCGGATTTGCTTTTTTGCATACCTTCGCGGTTATTGCCGGACAGCTGCGAGTCCAGAAGATTTTGCACGCCAACAAGGACGAGACGCATCTCTTCATCGAGGCCGTCAAAGCGGCGCAGGTCTCTTGCAAGGGCCTGTGCGTGCTGAAGCTGTCCCTGTTCCAGCACGCCAAGCCTTTTTTCGAGCGTATCCATTCGCTTGTTCTGCGCATCGTCGGGGGCCTGTGCCTTTTTGATGTACTTGTGGATGATGTCCAGCACCTTGTCGATCGTGATGGCCGCAGCGCACAGGCTGCCCAAGATGCCAAGCACCCACAGTAAAGCTTCTTTTTCGGTCATTTACCCTCCCGGAGACGGGTCAGACCCTTCTTGCTGATGATACCCGCATAGTCCTTGTATGCGTGGGACATGTCCACGTTAGTGGCCACACCGGGTACACGCGCCTTGCTGGTGTACTGCCACATGCCAAAGGGCCAGCCCGGGGCGGGCTTCTTCGTGCGGTAGGCAGCCAGCCACACGTCGTAGGGCTTCAGCGCCGCGCCGCCCATGTACAGGAAGGTGTTGCCGAACCACAGGCCGGCGTACAGCATGGCGTACACGCCCCAGCTTTCCACCGTGCTCAGCATGTAAGCTGTCAGGTCGGTCAGCGCGGCCTTGCCTAGAGGCTTCTGCACCTCGTCCTCGATGTCCACCGCCACCGGCAGCTCAAAGCTCCGGCCGGTGAGCAGCTTCTTGAAGTAGGCCAGTTCCTTGTCGGCCTGCTCCCGGTTGACCGCCTTGAAGTAGCCATACACGCCGCAGGGGATGCCCAGCCGCTTGCACTTGGCATAGTTGCGGGCAAACTGCGGGTCAGTGTAGGGGGCGCTGGGCCGGCCCGCTGCGCTGTTGCCCATGGCGCGAATCATTACGCCGTCTACCTTGCCGCTCGCCTTGACCTTCTCCCAGTTGATCGTGCCCTGATGCCGGGACACATCCATGATTTCAGCCATAGCGTCCTCCTTACTGCGTGATTTCCTCAAAGCCGCTCTTGATAAGAATCGCCTTGACCTTCTCCTTCAGCAAGCGGGGGCAGCGCTCATACAGCGCCTTTGCATCCTCCATAGTCTCAGCAGACATGATTTCCTGTGCCCACAACATTGCCATCATACGTACCATCCTTTCTAATTTTTGTGTGATTTTATGCATAAACAATCTCGCTCATTTCAAGCAAGCATTGCCTGAGCATCTTGTTTTCTTCCTGCAGTGCCGCCACTGTCTCCGGCAGCTTCTTCCGGGCTTCGGCCTTTTTGCGCTCTTCTTCCTGCGCGGCCAGCTCTTCGGCGGTGTAGCGGATGTATCTCTGCACCGGCACCTGTTCCACCCATTCCTCCTGCGCCTTTACGCCGGGGCGGTCAACGATCTTCTGCACGTCCTTGCCACCGTTCGGATACTCGGTCACGGTCTCCCAGTGCCACTGCTCCTCCACGCCCTCTACGGCGGGGTGGGTGACTTCTTCAGTGTCGTCCACCAGATACCCAAGGGTCAGGTCGGGGTTTTCCACGACCGCGCCGGTCTCGTCAATGATCTTCATGGTTCAAAACCTCCTTTCTCATGCCACGCGCCGCCAGATGTGCACATAGTAGGCGGCAGGTTGCACGGTGGCGCTGCGGCCGTAGATCGGGTTCGAGCGGGAAGCGTCGAAACAAAGGTCTTTGCCGGGGGTGCTAGTGCCTGAAGCAGCCCAGTCGTAGGATTTTCCACCTCCATAAAATGCACCGTATGCATTTGGTCTATTGACGTTATAAAAACCAGCTTGCTCATCTGGGCCAGCACGGCCTGTGATGTTGGGCAGACCGGCTTCCACGGTGGTGCCCGCTGCGTGGGCGTAGGACGCACCCATCAGCACCCGGTTCTGCGCGATCTCCTGCCATGTACCTCCAAACAGTGCGGCGGGGCTGGTCGTACTAACTGTTTGAAAAATACTGTCCACGGGGTAGGCAGCCAAAGCGCTGTCCGCAGAAAGTGTTCCGTCCGCATCGACCGTCAGACCGCTGCCCACCTTCACGCCGCCCAGCGTGGTGGCGGTGGCAATAGGGAGCTTGATGCCTTTCAGCGCATCGCCAACAGCCTTTCCGTCAGCCGGAGCACCCTCAACGCTCAGCGTCTTATCAGTGCTTACAATGGCCGCGGCCTTGTTCGCACTGTCTTCAGCAGAAGCGGCAAAGTTTTCCGCTTTCTTTGCGTCTGCAGATGTTGACTGTGCGTTTTTGGTTGCGCTGGCGGCGGCAGTCTGGGCCACGCTTTCGCTCTCTGCAGCTGCTGCGGCCTTTTTCGTCGCGGTGCTGGCTGCTCCGGTGGCGGTCTGAGCGGCTTGCAAAGCAGCCTGCTGCTGGCCTGTCACTTCCTCGGCATACTGCTTGACGTACTCCATGCCCTGTGCGATGTCCTCACGGACTTCCACGCCGCGCTCAGCCTTACGGATTCCCGCAATGGCTTCATCAAAAGTTTTATCCATAAAACACCTCCTGTCTTATTAGCCTGACATGTACCCTTTGAGCGATCGACTCAAATCGTAAGCATCGGACGCTTTGCGTGCACTCAAAGCCTGCAGGTCGCTGATGCTGGAAAACTCAGTGCCAAATGTAAACTCCTTTTTATCCGGCGAATCCAACGGCTCAACAAGCTTGGAACACAGCAGCCAGGTATCTACACCATGCGGTGCAGAGAAAATGTGCGTTTGCTTTCCAATTGCAATACGGCTGACATCAATATCAGCGTCTTTCAAATCGACCGCTTTGACTGTCATGCCGTTCAGATAGCGCAGATTTTTGGCAAGTTCTTCCTCTGCCGCATCCAGCAAAGACTGCGGCGTGCTTTCGATGCCTTCAATAAAGATCACTTTTGTGATGATGCCAAAAAGCTTTTGTGCAGCCAGATCGTTTGCGGTTTCTGTAATGGTTTCTCCCCATGAAAAAACAAGCCATGTTATCTTTTTGGCACCTACCGCGATCACCCGCGTGTAGATATCCTCTGCTTTGACGTTGTTGGTCAAATCCAGCAGGTTTGTTCCAAAAGCCACCGTCTGGCTGTTTTTATCGGTGATCGCCTGCAGATAGTCCAGATACCGGCGCGGTTTTCCGTCAGGATCTTCTGCATGGCGCAGCACCAGATATCCGCCGTACTTTTCCACCAGCTCACTCTGCAAGATGTCCCATGTAACGCCATAGTTTTTTCCATCGCCAAAGCTGTATGTAGGTTCCTTCACATCAAACAAAAAGCGAGAATCAGTCTTGCCGTTGATAGCAAGGATGTATTTCCCGTTTTGCTCGGTGATCTTAAAGGTCTTGGATTCAGATGCCTGCTCAACGTTGTAAATGGAGTACGTGCCAAAATTCTTGTTGCAAGTACCGCAGACGATTTCGGCTTTTTTCACTTCGACCTTTGCAGCGTACGTTTTGCCCTTTACATAGGCTGCAAACAGACGCACGCGGAAATTGTTGCTTCCAATCCGTGAAATAATGCGACCTTCCGCAATGTGCTCTTCATCGATTTCCCAGCTCAGGCAGGAAGCTTTGTTGATCTCTGTTTCCTCATAGAAAATATTCGTCTTTCCATCCACGGGGTCTACAATTCCCCAATGGTAAATGTAATCTCCATCATTAGAATCGTAGCTGTAACCCACCTGCACGACTTTGATGCCGTCGATATAGGGCACGATCATGGGAATGTCCATTTGCACATTGCCAGGAGTAAAAGCTTTGTATGCATCTACCATTCCGTTGTGGTTATCGCAGATCCATTCCAAAAATTGCGAAAAGCTCACATTTTTTGCAGCGTACGGCGCAATGCCGCTATCATTCAGATATGCAAGCTCCCCTTCGCAGTAGATTTTCTGACGCATCAAAAAATCCTGTTCATGGCTCATGGGACGGCCCTGCCAGATGGAAACGCCGTCCTGTTCCACCTCTACCGTAGTGCGCAGCTTTTGCAGCGCAGAGTGTGCCACATTGCCCAGCGGCATGGTAAACTCAAAAGAGCCAGCTTTACCCACTTCGCGGGTCAGCGTGGGGCTGATGAGCTTTTTCGTGTCGGTAATGTCGCTGATATCGTGGATACAGACCCTAGTTTTCCATGTGTCTACATCCGTCTGCACACCAGCATAAACTTTATAGCTCATAGGCTTGCCCCCAGATATTTAATACTAATGCTGCAGTCTGCCGATGCAGCGAAAACAAGGGTGCCCACCACACCGTCCGGCATAGTAAGCCCCTCGATATACTGCCAGTCGGTGGACTTGGCCAGAATGCCCACCTCAAAGCCATTGAGAGACACCGCGATGTTTGCGGCGGTCTCGCTGCGCTTGAAGTAGATACCGGCCGCACGCGGTGCACCGGTGATGGACACCTCTTTGTCCTCGCCCGCCTTGAGCGGGATATTCGTGTAGTTGCGCACGATGTCCGTTTCAAAGTTGAAGTCATCCCACAGCCAGTCGTTGGTGCCGTCGTAGACGCTGCGCTTGAAGGGGTTGCAGGTGCCGGTGATGGTAAAGGCGCTGGAAAGCCGGTCGCGGGATGGTGTGACTTTCCAAAGCCCTTCCCAGTACCACGCCGGGTCTTCATCAAAGCGGCACTGCAGCCACTTGCCATGAATGGCATTGGCAATGGTGCTTTCGATGCTGGGCCACTTGCTTTTTGGCGCGTTGCACAGCAGTTCCATGGTGATGGTGCGCTTTTTATAGTGCACCTTGCCATCGTCCCATGTGGTCAGGTTCAGCAGTGAATCAGATCCGGTGACCTGCACAAGGTATTCTTCCGGTTCTGCCGCGCCGATTTTAGGGCTGCCTACCTTGAGGTACAGCCCCCAATCTGTCAGGGTGTGAAAATTGCCGATTTTTGCCCCCAGAAGCTTTGCCATTACACACCCCTCGCTTTCCGTTCCACTGTCACGCCGATGCGTGCATCTACGTTGGTCGCCATGCGGGTCGACAGCACGCCCACCAGTTCACCGGAGTCCATGACCACCTGACCCTTTCCGATGTCAGGCAGATGCTCGTCCAGCATCCCCTCGATGCGTTCCAGGATGCTGGTCTGCCGGTCAACAATGGACTGCTGGCCGGTGACGCGGTACTGCAGGGCCGCACGGGTGGAGAAGGTGCCAAGACTGTCATACATGCCGGTTTTGTCAAAGGGGCTCTGGTAGTGGCTGACAGGCTTCTGATTATTCTTCTTGTCCATCCACATGGCAAGGCCAATGCCGCCAGCGACAGTGCCAACGCCCAGGATCAGGGCAAGAATGGGATTTGCTGCAACGAAAGACACGATAGTGCCCAGTGCAGAGGTGATGCCACCAGCCATGCCGGAAAAACTCTGCACGATGCTGCCCAGAGCGCCTCCCACGCCGCCGGACTTTGCAAGACCGTCGATGATCTCGCCAAAAGCCTTGACCGAATTGGTCACACCGTCGATATCGGATTTTACCCCGCCGTCAGAAAAAAGCTTCTGGAAGATATCAAATGCCTTTCCGATGCCACCGCTGAAGTAGCCCTCATTGACCGCGGTCAGTGCGTCCGTAAGCCACTTAGAGATCACGTCACGCTGCCCCTGCGATACCTCGCCCCAGATCAGATTGACAAAATCCAGCCCAAGACTTGCCCAGTCGCCGTTTTTGGCATCACTAAAGGCGCTTTTTACCAGCCCGAAAATGCCCTTATCCAGCTGGCCGGAAGCCTCGCTCAGCTGCTGGTCAATGCGGCTTTGGGTACCCTTTACGCTCTTGTCGATCTCGTTGGAGGTCTCCGTCACCTTGTCTTGAATGCCGTCGATGTAGGTGATGATCTTCTCGTAGGTCTCCGCGCCGTTCTCGCCGATGCGCTGCCCGGTCTCTGTGACGGTCTTCTTGATATGCTCGCTGCCGTCCGCGTACTTTTCCACCGCCTGTTGCACCTTTGTGGTGATGCCGTCAACGGTGGTTTCAGAAATGTTGGTAAAGGTGCCCAACAGCGTTTTCGACATGTCGTCATAGGTCTTTGTGACCTTTGTGACCGTGCCGTTGACTTTGGTCTCGACCTGCTTAAAGGTCGTGGCAACACCGTTCACCATCTCCTTGCCGGTCGTGGTGGTGGTCTCGGTGATGCGGTCTTTGATCTTGCCCGCGCTGTCCTTGACCTTCTCGGTAAGGGTCTGGATGCTGGTGGTCACAGCGCCCAGCGCATTCTGCGCGGTGGTGGTAGCTGTGCTGGAGATGGACGAAATGACCGTTTCGGTGGTGGACTTGGAGCCGGAGGATCTGGATTTTTTGCCAGCGGAAGAGCCAGACGGGCTGGTTGTAATGGAGCTGCCTCTGTTGCCACTGGCTGCTGCCGCTTCCGCCTGACGCTCCGACCAGCTCTTGTTGCTGATGCCAATGCCATTTAATGCATTTTCCCGCATCCTGTTACGGTTGCTCTTCCGGTTATTTGCATCCGCGTACTCTTCGTAGGTATTGAAGTCTGCTGTGGCGGCTTTTCCAAGAAAACGGTTGAGTTTATAGCTCAGCTGATCCAGCCATGTGGTGGCTTTGCTTGCGAAGTCCCTGAGAGCGTTTTTTGCCGTGTTGATAGGCTCCGTCAGGCCGGTGATCGCGCCTGCGAGACCAATCCAGCCGTCCGTTTTGTAGGCTTCCTGCGCCTTTACGATCAGATCATTCAGATTGCCGATTACAACGCCGATGCCGCCGGATAAATCGCCGGTCAGCAATCCGGCCAGCTGGCTCACGTTGTCCTTCAGGGTGGAAACGCGGCCATTCATGGTCTGGCTCTGGGTGTCCATGCTGTTGTAGTAACGCCCGCCCTCTTCGGATGCGGCCTGCAAAGCCTGCGTCAGCAGATCATAACTGATGGTCATTTTCTGCACTTCAGCAGTGGACTTGCCTGTGTAGTCGGCCAGAATGCCGTACACGTCGATGCCGGCATAAGCAAACTGCTTGATATCGGCCGCGGTAGCCTTGCCGGTGTTGGCGATCTGCTGCAGGTTCTGCGCCATGCGGTTCAGCTCGTCGTTGCCGCCACCGGTCGCAGAAACCGCGTCGCCCAGCGCCATGATGGTACTGCGGGCATAGGAAGCGTTCTCGCCTGCAGAAATCAGGTACTGGTTGGCCTGTGTCAGGCTCTCCACGTCAAAGGGGGTTTTTGCCGCGTCTTCCTGGATCTGGCTCATGACCTGCTGCGCCGCTTCCGCGCTGCCCAACATATTGGTAAAGCCGGTGGTGTATTTCTCGATCTGGGCGTTGTACTCGATGCCGGAAGAGATGAACCCCTCTGCGGCACTGAGCGCAGCAAAGCCGAGCTTCGAGAAAACGCTCGCCATGACCGTGCCCTGCGCAATGGCACCGGCCAGAGACTTCCCGGATGCCTTATCCGTGGAGTTGGCAAAGCCCTCCATGCCGTTGTTTGCAGCTTTCAGCGCGGTCGTGGTTGCCCTGAGCTGCGCTTCTGCCTGTGCCAACATGGTCTTGAGATTTTTGGTCTCAGAGGACGCTTTGCCGGTCCTGCCCACCGATTCGTTGTAACGTCTGGTCAGCTCTACTACGGCCTTTGCGGCCTTGCTGTACTCTCCTGACAGCGAAGAAACGGTTTTTTTCGTCTCGGATTGCACATTCTGGATGCCCTGCCGGTAGGCGCTGTCGTCCAGCCCGATGGTGGCGCTCAATTCAAAAAGTTTCAGGTTCCATCACCCCTTCCGCACAGCTCTTCAAGAGCCTTTCTGTTTTCTTCCGTGATCTCCGCCGCAGATCGCTTGTCGATCTGCTTTACATAAAGCGGGAATGTATACGAAGCAACGTAGGAATAAAGAGCGTTAGCTCCCGCAAGACCGCCAACGGCATCTGCTACGCAATCGCGGTAGAATTGAACTTCATCGTGGTTTCTGATCTCTTTTTTGATGTGGTCAAGGATATAGGACTTGCCGAAAAGTTCCAGTAAATCCAGACGAATGGTCGAGACCATCCGTTTATATCCTTCCACGCCGATCACATCAAGGATTTCAAAAAAGCCATGAAATCGTCATCAGACAGCGCGCGGGACATTGCTGCGGCCAGCTTTCTGGTGGGCGGAAGCTCTTCACCCTTATCCAGCACCACAAAGAGCGGCAGGACCTTTTCGGTCATGTCTGCGTGCTCTTCGTAGATCATGCGCATCATTTCTTCTGCGTTTTTCGCACCCTGTTCTGCAATCTTCTTGGCCTTCTCCTCCGGGGTTTCGTTGCCAGTCAGCGGCGCGGGCTGAGTTGCCGCTGCCACTGCGCCCGTGTCAACGATGCACTGCTTGTATGCCTTTGCCAGCTTATAAGTTTTTGCAAGGTACTCCTTGCCTTCCAGATCAATGATTTCCTTCATGTCTTTCCTCCTTACATCAGGACGCGGCCTTTGTGATAGAGTAGAACTCCATCGGGGCCTGTTCGGGGTTCTCAAGGTCTGCAAAAGCGGTCAGCGTGATCTGCATCGAGCCGCCGCCGCGATGCTCAGATTTCAGGTTCAGGCCGCCGGTGGACATGGCATTATAGAGCTTAACCGCGATAAAGCCGCCGCCGATCATGGGTCCGACCCACCAAATGGGCTTGAAATCCGTCAAAGCGGTTTTCAGGCGTGCAACCACGTGGGTGGGGTCTTCCGGGTCGATGTCCGCAGTGCCAATAGCGAGCTGGATGCTCTTAGGGTCTGCGTTGGGAGTCGTGTAAGAGATGGTTGCGGTGGTTCCGGTGACTTCCACGCCCTGCTTTGTATTGGTGGGGGCGTTGTCGATTTCGGAAAGAGTATCCTCGGTGGAGTTCTGATAGGTAATAGTCACGCCGCCCTGTGTGGCGTGAATGACGTTTGTTTCATCGATTTTCGGGGTCTCAAGCGAGAAATCGGACAAAATGTTGCCCGAGCCCTTGGGGATGCTCTTGAAAGCCTCCGCTGTCAAAACGTTGACGTTAAACTTCTTTGCTAAAGTTTCAGCCATATTGCTCCTTTACTCACGGTATAAGCCGTGTAAGTTCAAAAATAAGGTATTCACACAGATACCCTTCAGGCGTGTTGTTGAGTGGCTGTGCCCAATCTTTATCGTCTTTGTCCAAAAGAATAGCGCCGCCCTCGCACTCGATTTTTAAGCCACCTCTTGGGATGGCCGCGCTGATCATATCTTCGGTTTGCAGGATGGGGGCCCTGCCGCCCTTGCTGGGGCACCACAGCCGGGCGTGGAAGGATGTCGCTTCACTCCACCCGCCGGGGATGGTGGGCTTGTAGGTCAGATACGGCAGTTCTGCGCCGGGAGGGATGTTATCTTCCAGATAGCCCGGGATGCCAAAGCCGTTGAAAAACGTGTTCAGCGCCCGGTTGATGCTCTCAGACGGCCCCATTACGGCAACACCGCCTTTTTGCACTTGACGGCTCGCAGTCCCATGCCGGATTCCGGCGGGGCCTTGCCCTCATCTGCCGCGCTGGTGATCTGGAAAGTCTGCCCGTCGCTCACCCGCTTGATGTAGTCCGGAAAAGCCAGAGGCACACCGGTATTGACCAGCAGCGTATAGGTGGACGCTGTAGCTGCCTGCTCTGCAACCTGAGCCTCCACGGTGGTATCGTGGCGCTCTACGGCCTTAAATTCCGGGCCGTCCTGCCAGCCGGACACAAAGCCGCCCACGCCGTCCGGCTCATAGCTGCGCGTCTGAAAACAGTATTTTTGGGTAAAGCTCTGCATCACGGTGGATGCAGTGAACGCGTTGACCATGTCACATCTTCCTCCAATGATTGATCTCGGATTTATAGCGGGTCTTGCCGTCTGCAGGCAGGCCGTCCGCGCCTGTAGCCATCGTGCCGGACCACCCGGCAAAGGATTGGGACACATACACGCCGCCGGACGGCAGTGCTTTGTCGTATGCGTCGATTTTTTCAGCCAGCGCCACGAAGTCAGGTGGCACGCGCATGGGCTGCACCGTGCCGGTGAAGGTCTCGGCGGTCAGATCGCCGTCCCCGGCCTTGTGCACGCCGTCATTGAAGATGGATCCGCACACGAGGAAATACTGCCCCGGCACTACCCCGGCGGGCACTGTGTCCGGCTCAAAGGCGAACTCCCCGGCAACGGGGTCGTCCGCCCGGTCAAAAAAATTGTGCGTGTAAACGCACAGCTCGGGGACGGTCATTGGATGCCTCCTACTCAAAAAGGGCGATTACTCGCCCGGAGTGATCGTCTGGACAGAGATGCCGTCCAGGTACTCAGCGAACAGGGTCACGCCGGTGATGGCAAAGCTCTCAGAGACGGCGGTGGTGTAGTTGCCCTGGGTGTGGAAGCCAATCAGGTTGCTGGCCTCGCCCGCGGTGGTGTACACCAGCCCTGCCTTGGCGTAGTCGCTGTCGGAGGGGTCAACGTAGTACATCACGATGTTGTCCACGGGGGTGGCGATGACCTTGCCCTTTGCGATCTCTCCGTCAGACAGCAGGAAGATGGTGTTGTAGCCCATGAAATCCTTGATGTACTGGAAGCCATACTGGTTCTGGATGGTGATCGGGGCGGTGCCAAGGTACTCCGCCACGTCCAGGACGTTGGCAAAGCCCACAACGCCGGTGACGGTGCGGTGCATATTCTTGAACTTGTTCTCCACGCTGCCCTTTGCCATGGCCAGAGCCATCTGGAAGGTCTTGGGGGTTCCCTTCAGGCTGCCGGTGTTCAGGTACTTGTAGAACTTGTCCGTGACCTTTGCGGTCAGATCGAACAGGAACTCGTCATCGGTCTTCTGCACGGCCACATCATAGCCATAGTTCTGGATTGCCTCCAGGGAGACGGCCTTGGCGTACTTTTCGATTGTGATCTTGCCGTAGTCCTTCTCCTTGACGGTGTACTGGCTGTAGGGGATCTCCTCGCCCTCTGCCACGGTGCCGCTCTGCAGGGTGCCCTGGGCGTACTTGCTCTTCAGCACGGTGCCGGGCTGCATCCGAATGGGACGCATGATGCCCATGATCTCCCGCAGGTGCTCCCAGTTGCGCTGGAAGCGGGTGACGAAGTCGATTTCCCGGGGGTTGACGGTGATCTCGGTAGTAGTGGTCAGATTGGTCTTTGCTGCCATGTGTTAGTCCTTTCCGCCGCCTGTAAACAGGTCGGCATTTGCTGCAATGGCCGCCTGGCGCTCGCCGGCGTCCTTGATTGCAAAAATTTGGTCTTTGGTCATTTTGGAGCCGGTGTTGGTGGGCGGGGTGTCCACCTTTGCGCCGGTGGTGGTCGTAGTGCCTACGAAATCGCTCCAATCAGCTTTCAGGCTGTCGGTGTGCTTCTTGGCGTCCTTGACCTCGCCCTTATCGTCCAGCTCCAGCTTGTCGATGTCCTCGCCAGACAGCCGCACGACCCGATCAGCATACTTGTCCAGCACCCCGGCGGACTTGAGCAGCTCCCGGAACTTTGCTTCCTTGGCTGCGTGGGTGTCCTTCTGGGTCTGCTGGGCCTTGTAGTCGTTCAGCGCCTTTTCAGCGGCTTCCTTGCCGCCGTTGGCTGCGTCCCGGTCTTTTTCGGCTTTGGCGAGGGCTGCGTTCTTCTCATCGAGCTGGTTCTGCAAGGTGTCCGTTTCCTCATGCAGCACGTCCAGAATTTTCTTGAGCTTGCCGCTGGTGTCGGTCGTTTCATCTTCCAGAATCGCCCGGAGAGTCTTGCGTTCGAGTGCCATGTGTTAGTCCTTTCTGCCCTTGCTCGGGCTGCCATGCTTGGCAATAAGGTTTATTTGCCGGACGTGCTGCCGGCGTGGTGCCGCTTGTGGGGCTTGAACCCACGGCCCCCGGATTAAAAGTCCGGTGCTCTGCCAGACTGAGCTAAAACGGCATAAAAAAGCGGCTGACGCTGTGCGCCAACCGCTGAGTATTTAGTTTTAGAGCGAAAATTCACAGTCTGTGGCTGTCGGATAGTCCTGCGCTTCGGACGGAACATAGACCAAAACAGAAATTTTGGCTTTACCCTCGCCGTATGCGTCATCACACATCTCCTGAAGCGCCTTGCGTGACTGAACACCAGCCGCAAACAACTCTTCGACTTTTGCAGCCTTGGGCCTGTTCTTTTTCTTCACCTCAAGCATCTGCATTTTGAGTTTTTCAATTTTTTCGGCAGACTTATGATAAAGCCTTTCTGCGTTTGCCTGCATTTTCACAGCAGCTTCAAGCTGCGCGCTCAAACTTTCAAGCTCTGTCATCCTTATATCTCCTTGTTTCCTTCTTCCACTGCGATTTCTCGCAGTTCTTCAATGTGATCTTCCACCGCTGGGCGGAGGAACGGACGGGGGGCCATACCCCGGGTAAAGTGCCACTTGCCGTTGAAGTCTTTCCAGACCCATGGCGTTTTGCGTCCGTTGCCCTTCTCGGCAAAGATGCCCGTGCCCAACTCCACATAGACGCTGTAAAACAGGTTGCTGCCAATGGTCACGGTCTTTTTGGCAAGGTCTACGGCATAGGTCAGGCTCTGCTTGAGCGCACCGCCCACATAGCCCTCAATGCCCGTGCTGTCTGCCGTGCCAGTAGGCACAAGCAGCTGGGCGTAGTCCTGCACTTTCATGCCCCAGATGGTCAGCACCCGCTCCGCCCACGAGTCCAGCGCCTCATGCAGCTGCTGGGTATTGTCGGTGAATTTGATGTCGTACTCAAATTTCATGGCTCACTTTTTCTTCTTTCGCCTTGTTGTTCCGCCCTCTTTGCGAGTTTTAATCACTCGTTCAGTTGAAACATTTTTGGGATTAAGCGACCCTGTATCAATATGGACAAGCTTTCCTTTTTGAAAAAAGAGCACATTTTCTCTGTGTGCAACAGTTTCAATCGTGTCATAATAGGCATTCATTCTGCCCATTCTGTAATGCTCTCTGGTCTTTTTTGCATCATATGAAATATCAATACGGTCTTCATGTGTTTTTGTGATTTTTACGTTGTCCAAAGAATCCCAGCGCTTTTTTATGACTTGGTCTATATATCCTTGGGCCGTTTCTCTTTCCTTTTTTGTAATTTTGAATCCGCCGCCCGCTCTCGCGGAGCTGCCCCCGGCTCTGCCGGATGCTCTACCACCGCCGCTCATCGTGACACCTCTCTCTCACTTCCGCATACTGCGGCTTGATTATTGTTGCGTTAAAGTCCATTCCCGGTAAAGGTTTGCCATACCAGAGAACTTGCGTAGGATTCAAGCGCCACATAGCTTCCTTGCACCCCATTGTAAAAAGGGTTGTAGCCAAGCGCTCATTCATCAGCCCAACGGACGAAATGGAGATGATGGAGTTTCGCGGCTCTCCGTCAAAACACCACTCGTAGCTTTCCGGCCAGACCCATTCGATGGTGGGAATGACTTTGATGCAATGCATCTGCCAGTAAGCAGCCAACCAGTGCCGTTTATAGGCGCTCCAAATCTGCACCGCTTCCGGGTGGTCTCGGAACATGGAAAAATCAGGGGAAAGCACCGCCCCGAACTGCTGCAAAAGCGGCACATACTTGTCAGGATTGCGCCAAACACGTTCAAACTGGTAATCATCACAATAAAAGTGGACGCCTTTGCTCCCTCTATCTTTGGCAGACAGGGCGTAGTTGAAAGGAATCCATTCCAGCTTGTCAATGCGGATGTCCGTTTCCGGCTTGATGATAGGGATATGGAACTTTCCTTCGCCCGGAAAAATCATTTTCTCGGTGTTTTCCATCGGCAGAATCACGGTTCATCCCTTTCTTTCACTTGCGCTCAAAATAAGTTTTCGGCCAATCGGGTCGGTTCGCTACCTTTTCAGCCTTCCTGACCGCTTCGGCGAAATTTTTAGCAGTTCCGCCGGCATTGTAAAATGCCTTTGCAAGCTTCTCAAAACTTTCTGCAGAATTCATTTTTTTGCCCTCTTCCTCTTGCGCTCTTCTGCCCACCACATTTGCTCGGCTTCTGTGCCGCCCTTGGATTTATACCACTCGGTGTAATCCATGACGGGGATGGTCTCTTTGGTCACATTGTCCCGCTGCATGGCGTTCTGCCTTGGATACTTGCCCAGCGCAGAGGACAGCACACAGCGGCAGTGGTAGACCATCTCCGGCGCTGCGTTTGGGTCGCCGGGGCGCTGAATCTCGTAGCCCATGACTTTGAACGGCTCGTCAAGCTCTGCCGTCTGCTGGTCAAGCAGGCGGTGCATTTCACGGGTGCGGTAGTCGTGGGTGGAATTCCACCGCTTTTTGACCTCGATGCCCAAAGCCTTGGCGTTGCGCATCTGCTGCAAAGCCCCGGCGTTCTGGGCGCTGGTAAGGGCTGTGATGGCGTTGTTCATGGCCCAGTGGATCTCTGTGTCAGCCATGCCGTTGACGGCCTGCACGGCGATGTCGTGGACGCTCTTGCCCTGCACGATGCCCTGCATGACGTAGCGGTTGAACACCCGGGCGTCATAGGTGCGGTTGCTCTCGCTCTTGATGCGCTTGTTGGGCACCATGCGGGGGTTCTCTTTCAGCAGGAGCTTGACCGCTTCGGTGTTGTACAGGGTCAGCCCGAACGTCACGCCTGCGGCCTGTTCCAGCTCGTAGAAAGCCCAGTTTGCGCCAAAGGAAAAGATGTTGTATTGCTCGTCCCTGGCCAGCTTGTAGGCCGTCTCTTGGGCTGTGGTGCAGGTCTGGGTGATGCCGTCCAGCTTGGCGTGCATCAAATCGGACTGAAAGACCTGATTTTGCAGCCAGATGCGGTAATCGTCCTCGGTGATCTCGCCTGCGTCCAGCTGTGCCCGCTTGCGCTCGTCCAGCGCTTTATACTTTGCCAGAAACTCGGTAAGCTGATCCTGCATCTCCCGGCGGGCAGTGCCGTACACCCGGAGGATGAGGCGGCGCAGGCGGTTCAGCTGGCGGGTAGAAATGCGGTCACGGTCTGTTTGCTTCATGGCTGTTCAAATACTCCACAATGGCACGCTCCCGGGCGGACAGTTCCCATTTTGTGGCCGCAGCCCTCTCAGCCGCAGCCCTCTCAGCCGCAGCCCTCTCAGCCGCAGCCCTCTCAGCCGCAGCCCTCTCAGCCGCAGCACGATCAGACAGCAGCAGGCCTCCGCCAAAAATTGCTTTCTTCGTGGAGCGTTGTGCATCCAGCGCATAAATCGGAGCGCATTCCTTTTTGTGAATTTTGAAATCCACACCGTAATGACTGTATCGTTGAAGCAATGCAGCCGTCACGATATGATCCGGGTATGTATACTTTGGCAGCTGTACCGTTTTGGTGCGGCGCAGGCGCTCCACCTCATCGTTTACCAGCTTCGTCAGGCGAGGCTCGGTCTGCGCTATGATGTCCCCGCCGTAGCTGGTCACAAAACTTGTTCGGACGATTGCGCCGTTTTCGTACTCGATACTACAGTCGCAAACGATATGGTTCATCCGCATATTATTTGCCCTTCCAGAAAACGCTGTCAAAGATGGAGCGAACAGGAAGAACGGAATGCCACGATCGAGATAGAATCCGCAGATTCGGGACAGGATTGAAAACGGTGGGTTGTCCAGAACAACAGCGCCCTCCTGGTAGTCGAATTTCTCATAATCGCTGCCGGGGTAAAATGGGCGCACAATTTTGGCCGGGTCGATGCCGTACTCCTTGCAGGCCCAGTCCTTGATGACTGCGTACACACTGGGCGGTGTATAGCAGTCGTCCGTGGTCTTTTTCGGCTTGAACTTCTCCACGAACTCTTCGTAAGACTCACCTGCTGCCATCGTCTTCATCCTCCTCGTCCGTGGTCTCTCTCGTTGCGCTCTCAGCCATCAGCGCGGCCTTGGCCTGCTCCTTTTGTTCCGGGGTCAGGTTGGGCAGCAGGTCAATGGCCATGTCCTGCCCGATAATGGGCGCTTCGGAAATCACCATGCTGACCTGTTCGGCGGTGTTGGTGATCTTGCTGCGGTTGAATGCCGGCATAGCGTTGTCAAAGCCAGCCAGTGCGCAGATCTGACGGATAAACGGCTTGACCTGCGCCTCGAAGTCGTCCGCGTTCTGGTTCAGCGGCTCATAGGCCGCGTCCAGATGGTCGTTGGTGCTGTCCGCGCTGACACAGTGCACGTCCAGCCCGCCGAAATCCTCATACACCCGGGTGTGGAGCAGCTCCAAAAGAGCCTGCCGGGCCGTCACAGGGATCTCGGTGGTGTAGGGGGTGATCTTGCCGCCCTCGCTGGTGTCTGCGCCTGCAATGTGGTACAGATTCAGCTTGACGAGGAACTCCTGCAGCTCGTCATCGGTCATGCCGTTGAAGTTCTCGCACAGCCAGTAGATCTGCGAAAAGTCCTGCAAGTCATTGCAGAAGCCGGACATCACCAAATCGGTGTTGTCAATGTAGGCTTTCAGCCCCACAAGGGTGCTCTGGTGCAGGTCGGAACCCCACAGCGGCACAATGGGAAGAGCACTGTAGTTTTCGCCCTCCACGCTTTCCAGCCCGCCGCCGGGTGTTGTGACGGTCACGCTCTTGTATGCCTGCTTCGTCACGGTCTCCTTCATCACATTGCCGATTTTGCTTTCCGTGTACTCGGTAAAGCCGTCCAGCTCGTACAGGATGTAGTGCATATCCGTGTCCGGGTTCAGCCTCCAGAAACGCACGCCTGCCTGCAAAAGGCCCGTCTTTTCATCGTACAGAGGCGCAAACTCGGTCAGCTTGAAAACCACCAGATGGTCGTTGTTCCAAAAGCCAAAGCTCTCTCCGTGGATCAGGGCGAAATATCCAGCCTTCTGGATCTGCTCATCAAAGTTCTGCCCCAGCCTGTCCTTGTCCACACCATCGTCCGCAAAGACCACGCCGTTGCCGAGGGAGTAGGTCGCCCGCTGCTTGTTGAGCCTCCTGAAAAGATTGCTCTTGACCATATCGGGGTGCAGGATGTCCTGCTTGGTGTTTTTGGATAGGCGTTTCAGCATCAAAGCGTAAGCCTGCGCGAAGCGTTCAGCCCCCGGGTTTTTCTGGGCATCGTACAGGTCAGCGTCCAGCGCCATCTTGTACGGCCCGGAAGTACAGTGCTGCTGCACGAAGTGCCGGATGAAATCAGGCTGTTCCCCGGCGGCTTGCGCCTGCTGAAAAGTCTGGAATGTGTATACAGTGCTCAAAATCAATCCCTCAGTTTCACAAGGCGCTTTGTGCGCACGAAGTAGCGGATAGCGTCCATGCAGTGGTCGTTGACCTTCAGCACGGTGTCGTCTTTATCCGGGTCCCAAGCGTATACGCCGAACTCTTCCAGCGTGTGCTTGCAGTCTTTGTAGATCTTCAGTCTCCCGGTCTGCAGCATGGTCTGCACGTCCAGAATGCCGCTCAGAACGTCGTTGTTTGCAGGCGTCTGGGTAAAGCCGTTCTTGCGCAGCTCTGTAATCAGGGGCAGGGCAGAGGGGTCAACGATGATCCTTTCCGGCTTGAGGCCATTCAGCCACGCTTTCAGGTCTGTGACATACTCGCCAACGGTCTTTTGCCGCTTCTGTTCGCGGCCGCTGTAGTAGTACTCCCGGGTGACGATCCAGCAGTCTGCATCTGCCTGCTTTTGGAACAGCAAAAAAACCGTGGCGTTCTGGGTGCCGAAGTCGCACGCCACATAAGCGCTCTTTGGAGACAGCGCCGGGAGCTTGTCAATGACGTGCTTCTTGCGGTCGAACATGTCATAAACAAGGCCCTCGGCTACCGTCCACAGCCCCAGAATGTAGCGCTGATAGAAAACGCCGCTGTACTGGCTGCGGTATCTGGCCTTGATGTCCTCGGAAAGCGACAGGTTGTCGTCCATCGTGAAATGGAGATACATCATCTTGCGGGAACGGCACTTGCGCACCCACTCCAGATAAAACCAGTGCTGTGGGCTGCCCGGGTTGCAGTTGAACCAGAACTTTGACCCGGTGACAGAGCAACGGGCTGTGGCCTGATTGACGAAGCTCTGCGGCATCAGGGCCGCCTCGTCGAAGAACGCCCCGGCAAGAGTGATGCCCTGGATCAGGTCTTGGCTGCTCTCGTCTTTGCCGCCGAAAAAGTAAAACTCGTTAACTTTGCCACCCTTGCTGACGGTCATGCAGTTTTCGGCACGGTGTTCCTTGACGTTGTAGCCACGGGCTGCAAGCTGCTGCTTGAGCGTGCCCAGCACGTTGCGCCGGAAGCTGGCAATGGTCTTGCCACACATGGCAAACTGTTGGCCGCTGTAGCAGGTCATAGCCCACTGGACAAAAGAGAAGCTCATGGCAAAGGTCTTGCCCGAGCGGATAGCGCCGTCTGCAATGATGCCGTTGTAACCGCTGTATGCGCTTTGCGGTGTCCACCAGCTCAAGACCTGCTTTTGCCGCTGGCTGAGGGCTTTCCAGCGAAAACCGTTACTTTTCCGCATGGTCGTCCTCTTCCTCTGGCAGCATCTCCACGTCATCCGGCGGACTGATATCTGCGGCAGCGCTCAGGGCCTCAAGCAGGCCATCGTCCGGGGCTTCTATGCCGCTCTGGTCTCCCAGCATAGCAAACTTGTCCACGATGGTGCCAAACGCCGTGGACAGCTGCGGCAGCGTTGCCTCTGCGATCTTGTCCGGGTCTGCCATCGCCTGAAGGTACAGCCCGAGAAGATCCTGTGCTTCCCCGCGCTTGCTTCCTAAGTAGGAAAGCATGTCCTGCGTGTTCTGCTCTTTTTTTAAGGCGCACAAATCCGCGCACTTGGGATTATCTTTCACGATTTTCCGCACAGTGCTTTCTGCCACGTCGTTCAGCTTGGCGGTTCTGGCGTAGCTCTGCAGCTGCACATAGTCAGCAATGATCTTCTTTTTTTGTCTGTCTGTCAGCCGCTTTGCGCTCACCGCCACCACCTCTCTAAACTCGTGCAAAAGAAAAACCGCCCGGAAATCCGAACGGTCAAAATATCGAATGTGCCGCTTGCAGGGCTCGAACCTGCACACGTCCGGTTATGAGCCGGATGCTCTGGCCGACTGAGCTAAAGCGGCATAAGAAAAACCAGCTTTGCTGCATGGAGCTCATCATGCAAAAAGCTGGTTTTTAATTGTATTGTATCAGCAGCGGTTAATCCGCACGGATAGCAGGCCGTGCTCCTTGGATACAGCCACGGCCCCCGATCTCTGCCCGAGGCTCGCGTTTTGTGTGGTCTGCACGGAAACCGAAACGCCGCGCATAGCGCACAAGGTGGCTTTCTTTGTTGCTGATCGGTAAGGCCGAGAGGATAAGGCCAGCGCCGAGACGCGTCAAAAACTTTGCCATGTCGCAAATCAGTTCTTTCAAGCGCTCAAACATTTGTATGCCTCCTCTCCAAAAGTGTCCACTGTGGACACTCTAAAATCACGCTAGCCGCCAGCTGGATTTGAACCAGCACCCACGGAATGGATGTGCGCAGTGGTTGGCTGTGCAGTGATGTTCCCGTGGTGTCACCAACGTTGTCCCGCCTTAAATGGGCGGCGCTCTGCCAGTTGAGCTATGACGGCATATAAGCAGCACCCGTGCATTCAGTTTGTTGGACATGCGTCAAACGGTGGGCGCTGCTGCATCCGGAACTTTTGCGGCCAGATGCCCCGCTATTGCGCGGCCCCCTCATAGGGCACGCAAGCACTCCCGGCAGGGCTCGAACCTGCAACATGCGGTTTTGGAGACCGCCGCTCTACCGCTTGAGCTACCGGAGTATAAAAAAGCCGCCCTTGGAATCGAACCAGCCGTGTCTACACACACGCGCCGCGCTCCAAACTGCGCTCAGGCGGCATATAAAAACAGCTCCGGTTCGCCGCCGGGGCTGTTGGTTGGCGCACATCCTGTCAGGAAAGCTACACCTTGGCAAGGATTCTAAGGCCTTTTCTTGGCACGGGAGGTTACACGTGCGACCTTGCGGGTTGTCTAGTCCATGCGCCATACGGTGCGATACGGCGGAATCGAACCGCCTCCTGTCTCTCATGAGCGGCAGGCTGCCTTTGTGTCAGTGTATCGCATAGAAGCAGCCCGCGAAACGTGAAGAGAGAGCAAAGTCCGGTACCTGCAAGCAAAAAAGGAGGAAAATGCCAAGAAGGGACACGTTTCGGAGGCTGCGTGCATCGGTTTGCCTTTTGGCTTTTCCGATGATACAATTTTACACCATGCGATAGTGAAACCGCAATGTAATGACAGTGCAATGTTTTTAAAGGCTCAGTTCCTCCATTGCTTTGCGCCGCAAGACATAGACCATGCGCAGAGAGTAATTCATATCTTTTGCGACCCTGTCCCACGTGAGGCAATCGAGATAGTACTTGTACAGCACCGTGTATGCTTTTTCGTTCTGGATCCGGTCAAGTGCGCTTTTGATCTCAAGAAACAGCCTGTCGCAGACCGCTCTTTGCTCATAAGCGCGTCGCTTCGCTTCCTCCTCGCGTTCCACTGCCCGGGCAAGGCTCTGGCCATCTTTGCTGCCGCCCGGGGCCGCGCTGAGGCTCTGGGTAATGTGCCGGGTGGCCTCCTGTGCTTCGGCCAGACGGTCAGACAGCAAGTAGTATCTTTTTTCTGCTTCGCGGTAGCGGTTCAGCCATGCCTTGACAGACCGGTAATCGGTTCCGTCCGGCTTTGGCGTGTCGGTTTCAGGTGTCCATGTGCGTGTCATTGTTTTCCTCCTTGCTGGCGAAAATCTCAAAAGTGACTTTTAGCTTCCTGTTTCCGATAACGCCCCACACCTTTTCGAGCTTCGTTTTGTCTGAATTCCCCATTTCAGTAATAAAATGAGTCAGAACAGCGGAAACTGCTTCGTCGGTCACATCAGACTTGCTTCTCCATAACTGCAATCCATCTTTCCGCTGCTTCATCATCGTTCCGGCATAGATGGTTCCGAATAGCCCACATCCAACATGATATTCAGCCATTTTCGTCCTCCATTTCTTCAATCCAGATCTCCACTCTGGGGTTTTGTTTGTCGTAATCCACCCGGCTGCCATCGTGGGCAGACACGATCTTGCTGTTGTCGTCCTCCAGCACGCGGGCTTTTACCAGAATGTCCGTGGTAGCCTCGATGAGGTTTGCCAGATCGACCCGGCGGGCGGTCTTCATGTAGTATACGCACCGCACGTTCACACGGGCAGAGATAGGGCTGTTCGGCCTTTTGATTTGCCGCAGGCAGTCCGTCTCATAATCCACGTAGGCCTTGCTAGGGGCCACAAAGCGCCCACCTGAGCGGCTTCTGAGGATGCGTGCGGAGTTTTTCTTTGTGCGCGGGTCGCCGTAGAGGGTCAGTTTCATCTGCCGTCCTCCACGTAGCACCAGCTTTGGGGTGGGTGTTCGATTCCGAATGCTTCTCCCCGGCAAATCAGCTTTTCTGCGTCCCATCTGCGGCAGGTGCAACAGTCTCCGCGATGCGTACAGGGCTGTATTGCCCAGAAATCTTTAAGCTTTACTGGCTTTTTGTAGAGTTTGAAGTTTGAAATATGCCAGCAGTACGCATCGCGGCAGTCAATCAGCCTCCGTCCTTTCCAGCCAGCATAAGCCTCTACCTGCTGCGGTGTAAGGCAGCTTCCCAAAATCCTTTCTTCGAGATTCCCCGGAATAGAGCTTGTAAGCGGAGTAATTCTATCTATATCGTTGCAGGTGAACTCGCCAATGACGCGCCCCATTTTCCCTGGCCAGCCGCCGTGGACCTTCGCGGACACGTCCCAGTTACGGTCGTCCGAATTAAACTCTTTACTCGCCGTCCGGGTGCAGTAGATATACGCCCTGAACGGCGTTTCCAGCTTCGGGCGGGTCTTGCGCACCTCAATGGTCTTTTGCCCCCGAATGATGAGGTCGCACCATTCAGGCCGAATGCTCATCAAGATAGCCTTCATTTTTTCACCATCCCTTCCATTGCCAGCTGCTCGCACTGCTTTTCAGCTTCCCGGCGCTGCTGTTCATACTCAAACAGCATATCTGCGTACTCATTGCCCACCCGGCGGATGGCCGTTTCCAGCATCTCCGTCACAAGGTCGTGGTACTTGTCCGCGCCCTTGCGGCTGTTTCTGGCAGCTTCCCGGGCTTCCCACAGGTCGGTGAGCTTGTCCCGCCTGTCGGCGGTGATCTCGCCATAGCCGTAGGCATCCTGGATCTGTTCCATGCTTTCCCAGCCTTCCAGCTCAGCAAATGGGTCAGCTTCAGCCTTTGCCATGCTGCGGGCTTTGGTCTTTTTCTTGACGTACCGGGTCAGACCGTCCTGCATCACGGCGCGGGCGTCGTCCATCGCCTTGCGGATGGCCTTGACTTCCCGCTCTCTTTTGAGCTGGTCGGGCTGGCTGGCCCATTCGGCCATCAGCTCGGATTTCGTTTTCGGTTTCATGTTCTTCCTCCGTTCTCACAGCTTCCCGAATGCGCAGTCTGGCAAGCTCAGCTTTCGCATACCACAGCTGCCAGTTGCCAAACCATCCCTTGTGGAGCAGTTTCCCGCCGTAATAAATAAGCTCCTGCTCCATCAGGTGGTCGAGAAAGACGATGTAAGCGCCGGGCTTGTACCTCATTTGCTCACCCCCTGAAATAAGCTTGTCTGTTCCGCCACCGGCATGATGTACTCCGCCCACGGCCTGCGCAGCGGATCACTGCACCAGATCATTTTCTCTTCGTTCTCAGTCATTCGCTTTGCAAGCCGGGCGGCCTCTTCTGGCGTGTAAAACAGCTTTTCGCCGATGTCCTTCAGTGGATAGGAGTACGGCGTCATAAACCCGCCCGCATTCTTTCCCGTCAGCCTGATCTCGGTGTAACCGCCCTGAAAATATCCGGTCACACGGGCTTCGCGGATCACGTATTCCATCAGCGGCCCCGCGCGGGTCTTTTCGTAGTACAGGTGTTCCAGCACATGCCACATGGGCGTGCCGATGGGCGGCTTATGGGTTCTCACCGCTTTCTTCCTCCCATCCATCCTTCTTTGTCGAAGTCGTTGCGGCTGATCCGCTCCGCCGCATGGTTCCCGTTGGTGTAGATGCGCTGCGCTTTCAGCTGACGCTTGTACTCGGCGTACCGTGGGCAGCTGTCGGGGCAGATCGGGTGCCGGTCGGGGCAGTCTTTGCAGGGTTCAAGAATCATCATCTCTCAAGCTCCTTTCTTGTCGGCTCGCTCGCCCGCAGCCTTGCAGCTTCACGGGGGGCAGTGGTGATATCGGCCTGCGCCTGCTTCAAAAATTCGGCACGGCGGTATGTAAGATCCGGCATTTCAGCCAGCTCCGCAAGCCCTCCCACGCTCCCGGCATAGGATTTTGCTGCCGGGGGGAGTTGGTCATACAGGGCTTTCAGCTCTTTCTGTCCGTCACTACGCAGCAGCCCGCCATTTTCGTCAATGCCGATCACCATCGGGAACTTTCGCCAGCTCAAAAATGTCTGTGCCTTGCGTGCCGCTACAGCCAGAGCTTCCCATTCAGCGGACGGGTCAAGACACTGGGAAAGCTGCTTGAAGATGTCGGCCACCGTGACCGGATAAACGCATACCCGGTTTGCCGCCAGAAAAGCCCGCTTGACAGTATCGCCGTCATAATCGCCAAACTGGTACGCCCACACATCGATGGTGGTCTGCATCTCCTCATCGGTCAGTGGCTTAGACCCCAGCTTGTACAGCACAAAATTCATGCGGATCAGCTTTGCCACGTCTTCCCGTGTCATGTCTCAAACCCTCTTTCTCTGTCCATCTTCGCCAGCACCCGTGCAAGCTGGTCGTCTACGGTCTCGGTTGGCTGCTTGCCTCTCGGTCTGGCTTGCCGGCTTTGCTCGTTGGCTTCCACATCCCCCGGTGTGCGCAGGCCGTCCCGTTTCCATCCGGACAATATGCCGTTGATGTAGTTCCACGAGCGCTTTCCAGCTTCTGTGGCCTTGTCAATCGCCAGCAGGATCATCTCTGTGCTGTACTCCTGCCGCCACTTCTGCAGCTTGTCCAGTGCAGAGCGCGGGAAGTCCCCAACAGCCTGCTGATAATGCTGGACGATTTTTGAAAGTTCTACGTCAACGGCGGCGGGGGCGGCGCTATTATATATATCCCCGTTAGGGGATATAACAGTTCCAGTTCCAGTAACAGTTCCAGTTCCAGTAACAGTTCCAGTTCCAGTAACAGTTCCAGTTCCAGTAACAGTTCCAGTTCCAGTAACAGTTCCAGTTCCAGTAACAGTTCCAGTTCCAGTAACAGTTCCAGTTCCAGTAACAGTATCATTATAGTTACCACTTGCTTGCACTTGGTAGCATGTGCTAGCATTTGCTGATTTTGCTTGCATTTGAGCAGCACGGGCTTTTCCGGCTTCCCGGCGCTTTTGCTTGACGTTCTCGTACTTTTCTGCAGCCGAATCCACGCCATTGCACATGAATCGGAAATTTCCGCGCATTCCACGGTCGGAAAATGTTGGTTTTTCGCCTGTTCGGACGTACTTTGCCAAAGCCCGCATTAGCTGTCCTACTTCGGCATCCGTGTACTCTTCCAGCGCGTCGAACCAATCCAGATACGCTACAAACGACTTTTTTTCTTCTTTTGCCACTTGCTCACCTCCTTTGCCCGCCCGTATAGCCGGATAGCACAGCTTGCGAAATCAGAAGGGGAGATCTTCTGCGTCTTCGTTGATGGGGTCATACTCGGTAGATGGAGCCGGTTCTGGCGCGGCAGTGCTGTGCGGTGCGTAATCCGCAAGCGTTTCATCGGGATACATCTGCGCACCCTGCAGATCTGCCGGGTTTGCTGCCGGTTCTGCAGGTTCCGGCGGAGGACCGGGGTGTGCCATCAGGTCGATCATCTGTTGCAGCCAACGGAATGTCACAAGCCCACCGGGCTGAACATCATCCGCGTCCACATCGTAGTAGGTCTTGCCGTTGTACTCCCGCTCTTTCAGCTTCTGGGCAAAAACCGTGACCTGATCGCCTTTCTGCAGCATGCCGTCCCACTGGTCGATGCCGTGCCAGAGGTTCACGCCTACAAAAAAGCTCTGCCATTTTCCGGTCTCGTCCTGTGTGCGGCTGGCTTTCAGGTCGAACTTCAGCACCCGCTTCTGCCCGATGTCCCGGAGTACCGGGTCTTTGGCAATCTCACCGTGCAGCATGATGCCGTTCTTGGTCTGGACGATCATGCATCATCACCGCCAAACGGGTCATCGGCGGGCGGCTCTTCCGCAGGCGCTTCCGGAGCGGGGATCAGCGTGCCTGCCGTCTTGCGGTGGCGGTGGGAGCCTGCGAAAGGATCCAGCACCGGAAGCTCTTCGGGCGGCACCTCGCGGGCGGTGCTTTCAGCGTCCACACGCACCTCGCTCTCATCGTACAAAGCGCCAAAGGTAGACGGGAACGCTTCACGAAGGGCGTGCACCAGCGCTACCTTGCGGATCATGGTGGCCTTTTTGCCGTTCCAGAGAGATTTGCCGGTGTCATACTCGCTGAGCTTGACTTCCTCATAGCTGGCGCGGGTGCGATCCTTACGGTAGACCTTCGCCCAGCCGCCGAGAAGGGTCTCGCCGCTGTCTCCATCATAGACGATAGATCCCTCACGGTTCAGCAGCTGGCCATCTGCGGTCAGGACGATCACGCCAGCTTCAAAGCCGTCAAAGTTGGGGTTGCGCTCGGCCATCTGCAGATAGCAGTTTTTGCCCAGCACAATGGTGCTGGCAGTGTCATCGTTTTTGTTATCGTAGTGGATCAGGTAGGCTTCTTTGGTGAAGGGGTTCAGGTGGTACTGCTTGCAGGTTTCCAGAAAGATTTTGCATTCAGCATCGGTGGCCTTGGGGCAGATGAAGTCGCGCACGTCTCCAAAACTCACAGTGAAGTGCTGACCGTCAGCACCGGTGATCTCCACCGGCACGGACGGGGATGCGGCCTGCATAGCGGTGCTGCCTGCACGGTTGGCATTCTGAATGGAACGGTTTGCCAGAGACTGTGCGTTGGAAACAGACGAAGTAGGCGCGGGTGCGCCGGGACGAGTAAATGCCATAAGTAAATACCTCCAAAATTATTTGATAGAACCATAGCGGAAACCGCGCTCTGCGGCTCCCTGCTTGAACCATGCAATATCCTCGCGGGTGAACTCTACCCAGAAACGATACTGTTTGCGGGCAGGAGCTTCCGGCTGGACAGGTGCTGCAAAGCGCTGCAGCACTTCACAGTCCAGTCGTCCGGAAGCGGTGATAAAGGCGTTGCGTTGGGCGCTCTGTTCAGCTTCCGCCTTGAGCTGACGCTCTTCCTCGGTGGGAGGGATGATTACCGGTGCGGCTGCGCGGGCACGTTCTGCGGCCTGCCTTTCTGCTTCTGCGCGGCGCAGCTTTTCCCGGTTGTCCTGCAGGCGCAGGTGTTCGGCAAGCGCGGCGTTCAGATCCAGAACACGAAGATATCCCAGCTTGCAGGCTTCAGCATCTTCGCCGCAGGTGTCCTGAATGATTTTCAACTCTTTCCGCCGTGTTTCAACATCCCGGCGCAGCTCCCGGCTGGCCTTTGCCAGATCATAGGTCTTGTTGAGCCACTGGGGCACAAGCAGGCGGTCAAAGGGGATAAGCTCCCGCAGTTCTCCGATGCAGTCGGCATAGACAGCCCGCAGCGCATCCTGCTTATCCTGCCTCTCGGCTTCCTCCACAGCCTTGACCTGCTGGTCAATGGCACCGGAGACGGCCTTACACTGGCCCTGCATCTGCTTGGCGCTCTGCAAGAACTCTTCCAGCGGCTTCATGTAAAAGGCCTTTGCACTGCGGGCAGCATCCGAGAGCTGCTTGTCCAGCTTGTTCACGGCTGCGCGGTCGGCCTTGGCATCCTTGATGGTCTCCGGGGTGTAGACGCGGCCAGTGTAGGCGGCCAGCATCTCGGTCAGGTTCTGCTGCACCTCGGCTTCATTCCACCGGATCGCGGGCAGTTCCGGGTGCTCCACCCGGACGGTCAATTCTTCTTGCATAAATATTCACCTCGCATACACAACGTTCATATCAGCGTCAAACACCCTGTACAGCCGTTCGGGCTTTCTCTTTGCCAGTTCATCGGCAATCACAATTGCATCCGAAGCAACCGGAAATTGCTGTTGCGAAACAAGCGCTGGCGGCTCTTGCTTCACATCGTAAATTCTCAAAAGTGCCACTTGTAAAACCTCCTGTTTTATGTTATTTTTGTGGTGATGGGCGGCGAAACTCATCATCCCTCGGGCTTGTCCGTGTTGGCGCACGGGCAGGCTCTACTTTTTTTGTGTCATACACGGTGTACCACATGACATGGTGGACAGCGTCAGGCATACGTGATCTCTCCAGATTCCTCTTGCAGCATCTCCCGCACGTTGTCCATTTCTTCGGCGCACATCTCCCAGACGTTTGCCCGTGCGGAGTATCCGGCCCGGACGACAATGTCATCTGAGGTTTAGGCTTCTCGCCTGCAGCGTTCAGCAAGCCGCGTGTAGGATTTGACTTTGTCCTCAACGTACTCTTTAGCCGTCATCATGCCCCGCGCTCCTGATTCTCCGGATATTCCGGGTTGCGGGCGTGGGTGCGGTTGATCTTGCCATACTTGCGCCGCTTTGCGGCTCTCTCCCTGTCCTCTGCGGCAAAGCCCAGACGAGCCAGCAGAACAGCGGCCAAAATCAGCACCAGCGACACCGCAAACAGCGTGCCGGAGATGTATCCGGTGGTCTGCGCAGTGCCCTCTGCGCCCATAGCTGCGCCCATTCCAACGCCGCCAAAAATGACGGCCATCCAGTAGTAAGTAGTGGATTTGAGCTTCATTCTTTCGGGTCCTCCTTTGTGTAAACCTTTTCGAGCTTGTAAAAGTCCTTCACCCACGCCATAAATCCGGCGCGTGAGATCAGCGGAGCGGCGCTCTTGGTGCCAATAGACGGCACCGCCCATGCCGGGAAGCTGCCGGCCTGAATCATACCGGTAAAGATCGGCTCGCTCACCGAAATGTTGTTGTCACGCATGATCTGGCAGCACTCTGCAATTCCCATGCTCTTCTTCACTGCCGCACCCCTCCTTTTTTCCTCTCAGCTGCCGTTTCAGCTGGATGTGCTCCAATCGTTCCGGCTGCCTTGCATCCCAGCGCTGTTCAAGCCAGCGCTTTTTGTAGTGCTTCTTCACGGCTTGGCCTCCACAAACTCACCATTTTTGAGGGTATAGTAAACGTTTTCTCTGATGGCAGAACCGTCTACGCGGGCCATTTTGGCACAGATCATGTGGCCGTCATCGTCATACTCTGTCAACACGAGATAGCAGCCCAGTGTGCCGCGCGCCTTGCTGTGTGCGCCGTTTGCAACGGCAATGTTATCTTTGCCGTCTGCTTTTGCTCTGCAATAAGCCCCAGTGGCTGCCGCCGTGCTGTAACAGCCGCTGGAACCCGCCGTGCTGTAATAGCCGCTGGAACCCGCCGTGCTGTAATAGCCGCTGGAACCTGCCGTGCTGTAATCGCCGCTGGAACCCGCCGTGCTGTAATAGCCGCTGGAACCTGCCGTGCTGTAATAGCCGCTGGAACCCGCCGTGCTGTAATCGCCGCTGGAACCCGCCGTGCTGGAATTGCCGCTTGAACCTGCCGTGCTGGAACAGCCGCTGGAACCTGCCGTGCTGGAATTGCCGCTGGAACCTGCCGTGCTGGAATAGCCGCTGGAAAAAGGTTCTTTGCCCTTCACCCGATTAAAAACGGCATTCACCGTAGCTCTTACCAGCCCTGCAAAATTCACCTCACCTTTCACCGTAAGCTCAGTGCAGGACAGCTTACTGCCATTTCCGCTTTTATCCACGTTCCCGCCGCACTCGACCTCAAAAAAGCGCGGGCTATCCTTCAACGGGTAGTAGTGCAGCACATCCAGCGGGTTCTCGCAGGCGTGCATACCAGCATGGCAGCAGTCGGCCTCCGGCTCTGTGTAGGTCTTGCCCACCTCGTACTGCTTGTCACGGCACATCATGTTTTTGTCCATGGCCTTATATGCGATGATCTTCTCACTCATGTGCGGTGTCCTCCTCAAACGTCTGGTCGATGGCCTGCATGATGCTTGCAAGGCTTGCCAGCGTGCTGTATTTCTGCTTGTAGGTCTGAGCATCCCGCCGGGCGTCGGCCATCATCTGGTCGCGGAGGTCCGACTTTTGCAAAACCTCTTCCAGTGGCATATAGCAGCGGCCCTCGTTCTCTTCCTCGGTGGTCTGCTCCGGCTCTTCATCCACTTCCAGGATGCAATCGGCAGCTTTCAGCGGCAGGGAAGAAACCACCTTGACGTTGACGTATGCCCGCACCGGCGGGCGCTCCTCGCGGATAATGCGCACCGCACCGACCATCTGGCGGGCCTGCCCCTGCCGATACTTCTCGGCGGCAACATCGTCCCGCCACTCGAAGTCCTCATGCAGCACCGATTCCTGCGGCCTTGCGCTGTCCACCACCGCCGCCGGGGTCAGTTTGCCGTCCCGCCTGCGGATTTCTTCAAACGCATCATGCGCCTGTTCTGCGGTTGCGTGGTAGAGCGCTGCGGTGCGCTCATTTTTCCACGCATAGCCTTTAATATTTTTCATATGCAACCTCCTGTTTTTGATTTTGGCATTCCATGCCAGCCGAAGCACGACAAAACCCAACTCACCTCACCTCGCCAGCCGTACCTCATCATGACTTGCCTCAACACACGTCACCAAACCAGCCACTCCATAAGTACCTTGCCACAGCTCGCGGAACCTGACCGTGCCAAACCAGCCTAACCTTACCTCGTCTCGTCCAACAAGAACGCACCGTACCTTGCCAGCCGAAACATACCTAACCGGAGCCTTCCTCACTCCGCCGCTCCTAACCATGCCTGCCGTGCCTAGCCACACAACGCCGTAGCTCGCCTAACCGGCCCTGCCGAAGCTTAACATGCCAATGCCCGCCTTGGCTCACCTAGCCAGCCAGATCAATCAAAGTTCTTGTTGACGTGGAACTTGCCGCAGCTGCCGCCCTTTTCAATGCGCCACTCGCCCAAGCCGCACATATCGCCGCCCAGCTCGATCATGTTTAGGATGCTGTCCAGGTCGATCATGCCGCTGCCGCTGTTGTACTCAATGCGCAGGTCTGCGTACCAGTTATAAAACTTCGGGCGGTAACGCAGGTCAGAGGTACCCATGCCGATTTTCACCTCGTCCTCTGCCATCTCAAACTTCGGCTTGCTTTCATCGAAGGTCTTGATCTCGATAAATTCCGGGTCATCGATGCCAAAAACGTGAAACAGACCGTTGCCGGTGACTTTATTCTTCATCGCGCCAATGCGGTATGCTGCGGAAATGGCAGCAGCCTTGACGGCACAGGCCGGGAAGCCAAAGCGAGCCGTCTTTCCGTACTGGTGCAGCAAATCTTCCGTCCAGTCGCTGTAATCAATGTCCGGCTTGCCATCCAGCCAGTAGAGAGCTTCGGCACACTCGCCCGCCGGGTTCTTGGCGACCTTGTCCTTCTTCAAGAGCTTTTTGCCCTGCTGCGCCTGCAGCATTTCCTTCTTGGCCTTCTCGCTCCATGCATGCACCAGCAGGGGGCTGTCGCCCACAATGCGGATGGTGTACTCGGCCTTGATGATGGGTTTGACGCAGATAAACGTGGTCTCGTTAGTAGTAGCTTTTTTCATCTTTGTAACCTCCAAAATATATTGCTTACGCCACGCCGTCCTGGTTATGCTGCCGGGCGGCAAGCTCCATCTGCTCCACGCTCTGCCTGCGCTCCACGCTGGGCAGCATTCCCACGGCCTTGAGCTGCTCATAAATGAACCGCTGGCCCGCTTCCGTCCAAACGGTGGTGTTTGGCGTGGTGATCTTGCCACTGTTGTGCTCAAACGGACGGCCTTTGCGGTTTTTGGTGTAACCTTTGCCGCTATACTTTGCGTATAACACCCACTGCCCGTCGCTGTTCTTCCACTAGATTTTCAGCCCGTGCAGGATGCTGTTCAGCTTCTCGCCGCTCATGCCGTAATCCTTTGCAATGCTGGTAGCCGTCCGGCAGTTATCGCCAATGCACACGGCCCTGGCATACTCTGCATCTGGCTTCAGATCGCTGTTCTCTGCCAAAAGCTGTTTGTTTACGGCCTTGAGCTGGTCGTTCTGCTTCTGGGCGATAAGCACCGCCCGGCGCATGACCGCTTCCGGGCTGTTCCACTGCGCCTCCACGGCCAAGAAATATTGCCGGGCCTGCTTGCCACGCTCGTTGCGCTGGATCATGCACAGCTCTTTGGCCATTGGGATGGTGAGTTGGTGGTCAATCGACCTTCCGCCGTTTTCTAAATTTTTAGAAAGCGACACATAATCGATGTTTTCAGTGAATCCGTATGCAGACATATTCTTGAACCAGTCTGCATACTTGGATTTGACTTCCAAGAATTCGTGCAGCTCCCGGCCGCTCACCGTGGGGCGCTCCGGGTTATCGTAGCTAACTGGAATCAGTGTTTTCAGATCGTCCATGTCCTTCCCTCCTATCACGCCACCCCGTCCTGCTGGTTCTGGCGGTCGTTCTTGCGTACCGCTGCCATGCCCATGCCCATCCAGAGCAGAGTCTGCTTGTCCCGGGGGTCCAGCGAGTCAAACAGCTCGTTGACCAAAGCGTCCGCAGCGTGGGCCCCGTCAATGGGGATGCTGTACCGCTCTGCGGCCAGATCTGTGCGGTTCTTCTTTGCCTTTGCCATAAAATCAACTCCTTCTGTGGTTGGCACCCACGACCTTGCCCGGCTGGCTGCCGGGTGGTTTCGACCCTTGCCACAGGGTCATCATCGGGTGGGTCAATAGATTTCCCTCTCAAGCCTGAAATGCCGGGCACACAGTGCCGCGGAAGTGGGTGAGACGGATCGCGTGCTTCAGCTCCTTCTCGCTCATGCAAGCGGCAGGAATCTTGCTGACAAAGCCAATCGCCCACCAAAGGCCCTGCACCGTCTGGCGGTCCAGAACGGCCCGGCGCTCGGCGTCGGTCTGGGCGGCGTTGTACCGCTTGAGGGTGTTATTGCAGTCTGCGGCGAAGTTTGCCGGGATGTTAATAGAAAGTGCATTCATGTTTTTGCCCTCCTGTTTGCTTTCGTTTGCTAACCTTGTGAGATTAGTATAGCACACATAGTTAGATTTTGCAAGCATTTTTTCGGATTTTTTTCAAAAATAAGTTGACATAGTTAGAATTTTGCACTATAATATGAAGCGTAAGGAGGGCAAGTAAATGAACGAACGAATCGCACTTGTCCGCAAGAGCTTAGGCCTTACGCAAGAGAAGTTTGCAGAGCAAGTAGGTCTATCCCGTAACTTTATGTGGATGATCGAAAGCGGTACACGAGTCCCCAGCGACAGAACAATTTCCGACATCTGCCGCGAGTTTAACGTCAATGAGACGTGGCTGCGCACGGGTGAAGGGGAGATGTTCAACCAGATCACCCAATCGGAAAAGCTCGCAGCGTTCCTCGCCGACATTACGGCGGATGAGGGAGACGACTTCAAGCGTCGGTTTGTGGAGATGCTGGCAGAGCTGGAGCCCGAGGACTGGAAGCTTTTGGAGCGGATGGCTGAAAAGCTGCAAAAAAAAGAGGGAAACCCGTAAGGGTTCCCCTTCTTTTGTTACCTTGATTTATTTAATCAGCTTGCTGGCGTAAACCCAGACCAGGCGCAGCTTGCGCGGATCTGCCTTTTCCAGCAGTTTGATAATTGCGTCAATGTAGCCTTGTCGGTCTGTGGTGTTCATTCTGATTCCTCCTGTGTAATGTAAAATCAAAAGATGAGGTATAAACATGGCAAATATCTGTCCCGTCTGCGGTGGCAAGTTGGGTCTGCTGAACCGTGAGAAAAGCGCTGACAGCTTGATTTGCGCCAGCTGCAGCAACTTTTTCTTTTCAAAATTGGGTATCCGGGCAGCAAAGCAACCGACAGCCGCCCTTGCTGATTACTGGGCTACACTGGAACAGCGTCGGAAGGTGTTCAAAGAAACCGATTCCATCTATGATGGAGACGCTCTCTTTGTGTCGATTGACAAACCCAACCGGCTGTTTTGCATTGGACACCGCAGTGGTGATAAAGGCCCTCGCATGATTTACAGCTTTGATGAAGTCGCTGGGTATGATTCTGATACTCCTGACGATCTGACGGTGACAGAGACAAAGGGCGGTATCGGCCGTGCCGTGATCGGTGCAGCCGTTGCCGGGCCTGTGGGTGCGATCGTGGGCGCTACCACCGCTAAAACAGAGACCCGCAAGGGCCGCAGTAAAGAGAGCGTGTCTATCCACTTTGCGCTTCCACTAGGCGAAAGCAACTTGCTGACAACGGTTTATCCAGGCGGAATGACTGCGTTTCTCAAGAGTTGCAAAGGCTCTTCAGAACAGCCGCGGGGCACCGCTCCGGCTGCCCCCAGCTCCGCCGATGAACTTTTGAAGTTTAAGCAGCTACTGGATATGGGGGCCATCACGGAAGCGGAGTACAACGCAAAGAAATCTCAGTTGCTTGGCCTGTAAGCCTGTTCACAACCATATTATAAAACCGCTGGTTGTTGACGTCAATCCCCATTCGAGCACTGTTTTTAGTGAAAAAATCCACAAAAAAATGCGTATTTGCAAGATGCGCGCGGCATGCACGAGCAATGTGCAAAAAATGCACGTTGCTATTCGCGGTTGCAAGGATGTTGCAAATTTTGCAACAGGTCAGCAGCCAGCGCCCCGCCCTGCGTACCGGCTGCGTTACGCAGGGCTTGCACCTCCGGCAGGGCCTTATCTTGAATGTAAGCGCGAGCAAGGCGCTGCTGCTCCGGGGTCATATCCAAATAGCAGGCCAGCAGGGCACGGGCATGGGTGCGAAAGTGTGACAGCTTTTTCATAACTCATTCCTCCCAAGGTGCAGGGGTGTGGTCGGTGCCGGTCAGGATGCTGGCGGGCATTCCATCGATGATGGTCATTTCAGCTTCTTTGACGTTTCTTTGCTCAAAATCCATTTTGTTTTCTCCTTTCTTTTGTGCACATCTACGATTTATAATCCAGATTTTACCATGCGCCGTTGGAAAACAAAATACGGATAAAATTTGTCGAATGGCGCAGACTTTTTCTGCGCCATTTTTTGTTAAAAACACACTGGTTTTATGGGGGTGAAAGTATGAGTTATTTTACGGCGAGCCAAATCGGAAAGGCACTTGCAAAAACGCGGGTGTCTGCTGGCCTGAGCCAAGCGGAGATCGCAAGGCGCATCGAAAAAGGAGAGCGCACCGTGCAGAGCTGGGAAAAAGGATGCACCAGCCCGGACAGTGACGAGATCATGGACTGGTGCACGGCGTGTGGGGTGTCGCCCATCACGGTGTTCATGGAGATGACTCACCCGGATCTGTACAAAGTGCCGGATAACGGAAAGGCGGACGATGAGCTAAACGCGGAGTTGCGCCGTCTCGTGGTAAGCCTGCCGCCACTGACGAAAAAGCTGCTTCTCTTCATACTGAAGGGCAGTCACGGAAGCAGCCCGCCCGCGGTGATCTCCGAGGTGGCAGCGAACTTGCACTGTCCGCTCAATAACCGGGTCAGTGTATGCGGAACAATCATCGACCAATACAACTTTGCCCAGAGCATGGGCCTAGATCCATGCCCGGACGCTCCGCAACCTCCCATTGACGACCTGAAGATCAACTACAAGGCCGGAAGGACCGCTGCTGAAAATGGTGCCTTCGGATATATCGGGCAGAAAAAGGAGTAAGCCATGAAATGCGTGAGACCATGCTGCCGGAAGGAGATCCCGGATGGTGCTTCTTTTTGTCCGTGGTGCGGGAAGAAGCAGCCGGAAGCCTCCCCGCAGCAAAGAAAAAAGCGCCGCCGTCCCAAGGGCAGCGGCAGCGTGTATAAACTGAGCGGGGCACGGGCAAGACCGTATGTGGCGCTTACAGCCCAAAGGGACGTTCTGGGGACGTTTGAAACGGCAGGCGAAGCCGTACAAGCACTGGACGCTTACAACGCCCAGAACACCCCCGCAGCGCGTCTGAAATGCACCTTTGCGGATGCCTATGCCCAATGGAGAATGCAGCCAAAGTTTGAAAAGCTCAGCACAGACATGCAAAAGGGGTACGAGCTGGCCTATGCAAAGGCTGCGCCGTTATACGACCGACAATTGCGGGACTTGAAAGCGGCAGATTATCAACAGGTCATTGACGCAATGGTGGAAAAGGGGCTCTCCCGCAGCTCTTGCGAAAAGCAGCGCACACTTTTCAGCCAGATCTGCGAGTGGGCAATGGCGCAGGACATCATAAACAAAAATTACGCCATGCTGCTGCAGCTCCCAGCGGCTACAGGCAAGGAAGAACGCACCCTGACCGCCCAAGAGATCGAGCGGATCAGCAGCCGACAGAATGACCCGAAGTTTGGGCAGACGGCGCAAATCGCAATGGTGCTGCTTTATACCGGTATGCGCATCGACGAGCTGCTTTCCATGCGATGCGAGGATGTGCACCTGAAAGAGCGGTACATGCAGGGCGGTGAAAAGACAGAAGCGGGCAAGAACCGCATTATCCCCATCCTTGAGCCCATTTACAAGATCATTGCCTTTTGGATGCTGGACAGCGGGTGTGAATGGCTGATTCCATCCAAGGCCGGCACAAAGCTGGATAAGCGCAACGTGGCTACAAAGTTCCGGGCGTTGATGCAGGAATGCCATATAGAGGGCGTGCATCCACACACGCTGCGCCATACAGCCAGCAGCAAGATGGTGGAGTGTGGTCTGGAAAAGACCGCGGTGCAGGCCATTCTTGGGCACAAAAATTTCTCCACCACGGCAAACAAGTACGTGTCACACAACGATCCAGCCTATTTGTTGCAGGAAATGCAGAAGATGAAGTACTGATTTGTTAGATTGTTTGTTAGATTATCACGTTCATTCAGGATATTTTAAGGCATTTCAAGCAAAAAGAAAAACGCACGGACGATTCTTTTTCATCGTTCGTGCGTTTATTTTTGGAGCTGGTGACAGGAGTTGAACCTGCAACCCACTGATTACAAATCAGTTGCGCTGCCATTGCGCCACACCAGCATGGACCAAGCGGTCTTTTGATAGAATACCAAAAAACGCGCGGCTTGTCAATATCTTCTTGACGCGCAAAAAAACAACCCATTCCCCAAGCAGTATACTATACCGTTTAACAAATGAGGTGCCATTGCCATCAGTTCATGCTTTCGTCTGCTTTTAGCATTCTTTTCTGTTGTATCACGTTTTGATACCAGGAATTTTCAACGCAATACATCGATAATAAAATCGAACCATTCGATTCTATTATCATAAAAACCCCACAGGAACCGCGGACGGCTCCTGTGGGGTTCAAAGTCTGTTGTATTCTTTTTTGAGCAGCGGGCTGCTTCAGCGGGCAAGGGCCTGCTGGATCTTTGCAAAATCCTCCAGTGTGAGGGCTTCCGGGCGGATGCGGGCATCAAAACCGGCGGCTTCAATGGCGGCTGTCACCGCGTCCTTGGGCATCCCCAGGCCGCTGGCAATGGCGTTTGCAGCCGTTTTGCGGCGCTGTCCGAAGGCGGCACGCACCAGCGCAAAATAGCCTTCTTCGTCCTCCACCTGCACAGCGGGCTGCGGACGGATCTCCATGCGCACCACGGCGCTGGTCACCTTGGGGGCCGGGTAAAAACTGCCGGGCGCAGCGGTGAACATCATTTTGGAGGTGGCATAGTAGCTCACCGCGCAGCTGATGGCGCTGGATGCACGGGTGCCGGGCGCAGCAGCCAGACGGTCGGCAGCTTCCTTCTGTACCATGACGGTCAGGCTTTCAATGGGCAGGCGGTCGCCCAGCAGCTTCATGACGATGGGACTGGTGATGTAGTAGGGCAGGTTGGCGCACACAGCCACCGGCATACCGGGGAACTCTTCCGCAATAAGAGCCTTCAGGTCAACTTTCAGTACATCCTGTAATACCAGTTTAAAATTGTCCACTCCGGCCATCGTTTCGGCCAGCAGCGGCGGCAAGCGTTCGTCCACTTCAATGGACACCACCTTGGCGGCGCGCTTTGCCAGTTCCCGAGTCAGCACACCGATGCCGGGGCCGATTTCAATGACACCATAGCGCTTATCCACGCCGCTGGCATCCACGATCTTGGGCGGCAGACCCGGGTTGATGATAAAGTTCTGTCCAAAACCCTTGGAGAGTGCAAAATCGTATTTTTCACACAGGGCGCGGATCACCGAGAGGTCGGTCAGTTCGGGCATAGATTCCATCCTTTTTCATAGTACGATTTGAATGCCCTCCGCGTCGCTTTGGGCATATTCAGCGGAAATATTATTATAATATGGCAACCCAGCCAGACCTGCGGGTCTGGCTGGGTTGCATTTTCACGAGAAGGGATCAGTACGGTAAACGGGAGCGCTGCGGGGCGCTCCAAAACGCCTTTTTCACGTGAGGAGTCGATACGGCAGGCAGCATCACCGCGCCCTACGGGCGCGATCAAAAGCCGTTTCAAGAAAGGAACATGCGTACGGCAAACAGCACCGCAATCAACCGGGTTCCTTTTTGCAAAAAGAAGCCCATGCAGCATTTCTGCCGGTTTTACCCTTTATTCTGCGCTGGATGCTGCTTCGGTGGAGGAAGCCGTTTCCTCAGAGGAAGCGTTCTCCGGCTCAGTGGCAGCGCTGTCGGCTTCTTCGGAAGCAGCAGCCGAAGAAGCTGCTTCGTTGACACCGCCCAGAGTCGTGGTACCGCTCAGCTGCTGTGCTGCGCTGACCGCACGCTGGATCTGCGGGTCATCCTCGGGGGTATAAGCGTAGAAATTCGTGGTCTCTTCGGCACTGAGGGCACGCTCCACATCCACGCTCAGGCCGGTGCCATCAAAGCAGGAGCCGTCGCCGCAGATGAGCTTTGCCACCGTGATGCTCACGGCGCTGCCATCCGAAAGGCGCTGCGGGCTGCTCTGGATGGTTCCCTTGCCCATGGTGGTGGCGCCCACCAGACGTGCGCCGTTCATAGTGCGCAGGCTGGCAGCAAACAGCTCTGCTGCGCTGGCGGTGTTGCCGTTGACCAGACAGACGATGGGCAGCTCCACCTTGCTTTCATCGTCGCTGCTGCCAATGATTGTACGGTTTCCGTTCTTATCCTCGGCATAGGCCACAGTGCCTTCCGGGGCGATCAGGTCGATGCAGCTGATGGCGTCATCCAACACGCCGCCGCCGTTATCGCGCAGGTCGAACACAAGGCTCTGGGCACCGCTGGTAGTGAGAGACCGGATGGCATAGTCCAGCTCGCTGGGCGTGCTGCCGTCGAACTGGCGGATCTTGATGTAACCCACGCTGTCCAGCATCTGGTAGTCCACGGTGGTGCTGGTGTAGCCGGAGTGGGTCAGGTCCGTCGTCCGGGAAGCAGCCTTGCTGTCGAGCCATGTAACATTGACGATGGTGCCGGCTTCGCCCTGCAGGCGGGACTGCACGGCATCCACCCCGGAAAGGCTCTTCACATCGGTGCCGTCAATAGCAGTGATGTAATCGCCCACCACGATACCGGCTTCCTGCGCAGGCGAGTCCTCATACACCCTGGTCACTCTGGCATAGCCGGTCTGGTCCATGCCAAGTTCCACGCCAATGCCCATCACCTTGCCGCTCTGCTGGTTCATCAGCTCGGTGTAGGCGTTGGCGGTGTAGTATCGGGCGTACTTGTCGCCGGTGCCCAGCAGGTAGCCTGCGGTCAGGCGGTCGTACAGCACCGTTTCATCAATGGTGTAGTAGTCGTTGCTGCGCACATAGCGGTCCACCTCGGCCACTTTGTTGTACATGCTCTCCTTTTCCTTCACGCTGCTCACCGTGCTGTCAAACAGACGCATGGCAATGAGCATGGTAATGGAAAAGGTCACGGTCATGGCAAGGATCACAATGGTGACAGCCATGCCCACAGAGATTTTACGGTTCATGCTTGCCCCTCCCTGTTAATACAGCAGCATCATGATCACACTGCTCAGCAGCGAGAGTGCAAACACGCCTGCCAGAACAAGGCAGCCGATACGCAGCCAGCGCTTGTGTTTTTGTTCGTTCATAGAATACCAGACTCCTTATAAACACACTCAGTTGTGCGGGAACGGGATATAACCGCGCGGATTGACCGCATTGGCCTTTTTGCCGCCCTTCCAGACCTCCAGATGCAGGTGGTTGCCGGTAGAGTTGCCGGTAGAGCCAACGTAGCCGATCAACTCGCCCTGCTTGACATACTTGCCTGCGCTGGTGGCGACCGACCTCATGTGGCCGTACAGGGTGCTGTAGGCGTTGCCGTCCGACATGCTGCCGTGATAGATGATGACGTAGTTGCCATAGCCGCCGCTGGACCAGCCTGCCACCTGCACATAGCCACTGGCGGCTGCATAGATAGGCGTACCGCCCGGGGCCGCCAGATCAATGCCGGCATGCAGCCTGTTGACACCGGACACCGGATTCTTACGCCAGCCGTACTCGCTGGAAACGCGGGTATAGCTCTTCAGCGGGCAGGCAAAGCCGGTAAAGCTCAACTGCGGCTTACTGGATGCAGCGGCCGCGATCAGCTTTTGGATCTCTTTCTTGACGGCCTCATAGTTCAGCTCGTCCGATTCAATAGCGGCCTGTGCCGTCTGCTGGGCCTTCTGGGCATCCTGTGCAGAAAGCTGCGCCGCAGAAATGCTGCTATTCAGCTCGCTCTGCTTTGCCTTCATCTGGTAGTTCTGGGTATCCAGCTCCGCCTTCTGGCTCTGCAGTTCCTTGCGCTGGGCCTCCAGCTCCACCTTGTCCGCTTCCAGTTCGGACTTGGCCGCCTTCATGTTGTCCATGATCTCGGTATCTTTGATGGAGATATCCTGCATGACCTCGTTGAAGGTGAGCAGCTCATACAGGTCGTTCACTGCGCTCAGCATGGCCACGCTTCCGCCGTCGCGCAGCTCTTGCATGGCAGCCATGTGCTTTTTAAAATCGCCCCACTGGCTGTCGATCTCGGCCTGCTTCTGGGTGATCTCGCCTTCCTTAGCGGTGATCTTCTGCTCGGTCTGGCCAATGTTATTCTGCACAGCAGCGATCTGGGTGCTCAGCACACTGATCTGAGACTGAATGACGCCCACGCGCTCCTTTAGCTCACTTTCCAGCGCCTTTGCCGCAGTTTCCTTTTTCTTTGCGTCCGAAAGCTCCTTCTTGTGCTGGTCGATGGATTTGGAAAGGCTGTTCAGCTTGTTCTGCAGGCTGGCCATGCTGGTGGCTGCCGTGGCCGGCTGGAAGCTGACGCTTGCCGCAAGGCATACCGCCGCCAGGCACAGACTCACGCCGCGCAGCAGCTTGCTGCGGGCAGGCTCCGGCCGTGCATGGCGCGGCGTATGGCCGGGCATCTGCAGCCGGAAGGGCTTTGCATGAAGTGCTTTTTTCATGTGCGGCTCCTTTCGATCACACGTTCAGGTGCTTGCGGATGGAGAACATACTGCCCAGACCACCCACAACGGCACCGCCGATGAGGCTGTACGGGATGATAGTGGACCAGACGGCGCTCACCGGCACCAGTGCCTGACCCATGATCATTTCCCACACGCCACCCAGACCGTCGGAAGCCTGCACCATGTAGGAGTAGCCGCCCAGACTGATCGCTGCAGTGAGCACGCCGGAGATCAGACCCATGGCCAGACCTTCCACAACGAAGGGCAGAGTGACCAGACCGTTGGTGGCGCCCACGTACTTCATGATCTCAATTTCGCGGCGGCGCGCAAACACGCTCAGGCGGATGGTGCTGCCCACCGTGATGATGCTGACGACCATCAGCACCAGCACGATGCCGCGGCCCACTTTGGTAACAGAGCGCTGCACCTGCACAAAGACGTTGGTCATTTCCACCGGGGCGGTAACGCTGTACACGCCCTGAATGGCCTGCATCTGCTTGCTCATACTCTCCATCTGGCTCAGATCCGCGATGGAAACGCGGTAGTTGGCCTTGAAGGGGTTGTCATTTTCAAACTCATCCCACAGGGAGGAGTAATCTTCCATGTAATTGCGATAGGTGTTCAGCACGTCCTGCTTGGAGACGAACTGCACATTGGTCACGCCGGGCATTGCCGCCAGCTTTTCGCCCACGGCCTGCGCAGTGGCATCATCACACTCCGGGTCCAGATAGACCACGGTCTCGTTCTGGCTGCCCAGATAGTTCACCATGCTGTCCACGTTCACCTCGGCAAGACTTGCAAAGGTGTTCAGGGTCATACAGACACTGAGGGACAGGATGCACACAAAGGTCATGGCCCAGTGCTTGCCCAGATTGCGGATGCCGCGCCGGATCAGAAAAAAGAAGGTAGAAGGTCTCATCATACGGTGGCCGCCTCCTTTTCTGCGGTGTCAGCAGGTTCCAGCTCGGTCTCGAACAGACGTTCTTTGCGCTCTGCGCGTGCGCGGATGGCTTCCTTGTCGGCAGGCACATCCGAAATGATGCGGCCCTTTTTCAGGGTGACGACGCGCTGGTGGAACTGGCGCACCAGCTCGTGCTCATGGGTAACGACCACCACGGTGATGCCCGTTTCGCTCACCCGCTCCAGCAGCTCCATCATTTCCAGGCTCAATTCCGGGTCGATGTTGCCGGTGGGCTCGTCCGCAATGACCAGCTTGGGGCCGTGGGCAAGGGCGCGGGCCACAGCCACGCGCTGCTGTTCACCGCCGGAAAGGGTGTCCGGATAGGCCTTGGCCTTATCCTCCAGATGCACCAGCTCCAGCATGTACTCCACACGGTCGCTGATCTCCCGGCTCTTGACGTTGGTCACATGCATGGCAAAGGCGATGTTTTCGTACACAGTCATGGTGGGGATCAGCCGGAAATCCTGAAAGATAATGCCCATCTGACGGCGCAGATACGGCACCTGATGGCGGTGCAGGCTGGCAACATCCTTGCCCAGCACGGTCACCTTGCCCTCACTGGGCAGCTCTTCGCGCAGCAGCAGCTTGAGCAGGGTGGATTTGCCTGCGCCGGAATGGCCCAGCAGGAACACGAACTCGCCGTCGTCCACATGGAGGTTGATATCGTCCAGTGCCAGCGGTCCGCCCCGTTTATATTCCTTGGAAACGTGTTCTAAATCGATCATAGGGTAATATTAGCTCCTGACATTAAAATCTGTTTTCACAGCAAAAAGAACCGGCCAGCATCGGTTTCGAGCGGCCGGTTCTGCACTGCAGGCAGAGCCTGCAGCTTATTAGTATTTGGCCGGATTGTTGGACAGGTACTTCTTGACCATCAGTGCTACCTTAAAGACGATAGCATCGTCGAACTCACGCAGATCCAGGCCAGTCAGCTTTTTGATCTTTTCCAGACGATACACCAGCGTGTTGCGGTGCACAAACAGGCCGCGGCTGGTTTCAGACACATTCAGGTTATTCTCGAAGAAGCGCTGGATGGTGAACAGGGTCTCCTGATCCAGGCTTTCGATGCTGCCCTGCTTGAACACCTCGCGCAGGAACATCTCGCACACGGTGGTGGGCAGCTGATAGATCAGGCGTGCAATGCCCAGATTATCGTAGCGGATGATCTGCTTTTCGGTGTCGAACACCTTGCTCACTTCCATGGCGATCTGTGCTTCCTTAAAGGAGGTAGCCAGATCCTTCACGTTGGAGATGGGGGTGCCGATGCCCACCACAGCCTTGATGTAATGCTCGCCGGACAGGGTATCCACGATGCTGGCAGCCAGCTTTTCCATATCGGTGCGGTCGATGCCCTTGCGGATCTCCTTGACCAGCACGGTATCCGTCTCGCTGATATTGAACACAAAGTCTTTCTGCTTGTCGGGGAACAGGCTGCTGACCACATCGTAGGCGGAGATATCGCCGCCGCTGGTAACACGCACGATGAACACCACGCGGGAAACATCGGTGGCAAAGTGCAGCTCACGGGCCTTGGCATAGATATCGCCGGGCAGGATGTTATCCAGCACCACATTCTTGATAAAATTGGACTTATCAAACTTTTCGTCGTGGTACTGCTTGATGCTCTGCAGGCTGATAGACAGCATGGCGGCAAACTGACCAGCCGTCTCGTCCACGCCTTCCACGAATACTGCATAATCATTATGCTTGGCGCTGGAGAACTGCTGATAGGTGTAGCCATCGCGCACAAAGCGGTCGCCTGCGGTCAGACGCTCCGCCATGAAACCCTCGCGCACTTCGCCGATCAGGTTCAGTTCCGAGCAGGAAATAACAGCGCCGGTCTCATCCACCACGCCGACCACCCGGTTGATCGCGTCTTTCATCTGGTAGATCACGCTTTGAAATACTCTATTGGCCATAATGGATACCCCTTTTCCTCGTTTGTGCAAACCGCAGCGGCAGCCGGTCGTGATTTTTAACAATTTAGCTGCATTACATTTTATATTTTACACAAAAGAATTTACTTTTGCAACATATTTCAACAAAAAAGATAGTTTTTTCTTGTGAATATTATCTTTAGGGGCCATTCTGAACCAAAAAAGTGCCTTTTTGCGTGGTTCTGCCCCCTATTCTACCGGAAAAATGTGTTGCTTTTTTGAAATTCGGGTGAAAAGCCGACCCTGTCAGCTGGAAATTTTTGACACTTCTTCGGCAGAAAGCTCCCGCCACTGGCCCGGTGCAAGGGCCGGGTCGAGTGCAAGGCCGCCGATGGCATCCCGGTGCAGGCCGTTCACACCTGCGCCGTACACGCCGAACATCCGCTTGATCTGGTGGTATACGCCCTGCTTGAGCACCACCCGCACGGTCAGACCGTCGGCCGAAAGGGCTGTGACCTCCGCAGGCGAAAGTGCGGTGCCGTCGGCAAGGGTCACGCCCGCCGCAAAGCCGGTGCGCATCTGCTCGGTCAGCGGCGTATCCAACACCACGGTGTAGGTCTTGGAGACGTGGCGCTTTGGAGCAAGGATGTCGTGGGCAAAGGTGCCGTCATCGGTCAGCAGCACAAAGCCAGTGCTGGTCTTGTCCAGCCTTCCCGCCGGGAACAGCTGCCGCCGGGGATAGGCATCCCCCACCAGATCGACCACGGTAGTGTCACGCTTGTCCGTGGAAGCGCTCACCACGTCCTCGGGCTTGTTGAGCATGATGTACACGAACTGCTGATAGCTGAGCGCCCTGCCATCCACAGCCACAGTGTCACTTTCTTTGAGCTGGGTGTCCCCTTTTTTGCAGACAGCACCGTTCACCTGCACCCGCCCTTTGGAAAGCAGCGCCTTAGCCTCGCTGCGGGTGCACTGGGCCGTCTCGGCTAAGTATTTATCCAATCGCATACGCGGTTCTCCTTTGTTGATGATGCTCCCAGTGTAGCATGACAGCGGATTTTTCTCAAGGGGGGACAGGCATCAAAAAAGGCCGCCGCCTTTCGGCGACGACCTTTTAATATTTACTGCAGCTACCCGGCAGGACGGCAGGAAGTTTCTCCAGCGAATGTCCTGGGGGTGGGACCCTGCCGCCGCAGGCGGTAGGGCGGGACTGGAGTCCCGGGCTGTTCGCGGAGAAAGCTCCCTGATGGCCTGCCCTATTACACACTCAAAGATGCGTGCTGCTCCACGGCATCGGGGTTAGCATCGAAGATGGGCTTGAGCACATTGGCGATGAACTCCTCCACCTGCTGCGGTGCACGGCCCACAAAGTTCTCCGGCACAAGGCCCGCCACGATCTCCTCGCGGGTCAGGCCAAAGGCAGGGTCGGCAGCAATACGGTCCACCATATCGTTGGGCAGGCCCTCTTCCTTGACCTGCTTGCCGGCGGCGATGGCGTGCTGGCGCAGACGCTCGTGCAGCTCCTGACGGTTGCCGCCCTTTTCCACAGCCTGCATCATGATGTTCTCGCTGGCCATGAAGGGCAGCTCTGCCATCAGACGGCTGCGCACTACCTTGGGATACACCACGATGCCATCGGTGACGTTGAGCATGATGTTCAGGATAGCGTCGGTGGCAAGGAAGCCCTCAGCCATGGCGACACGCTTGTTGGCGCTGTCGTCCAGCGTGCGCTCAAACCACTGGGTGCCGGTGGTGAAGCTGGGGTTCAGCACATCTACCATCAGGTAGCGGCTCAGCGCGCAGATACGCTCGCAGCGCATGGGGTTGCGCTTGTAAGGCATGGCGGAGGAACCGATCTGGTTCTTTTCAAACGGCTCTTCCATCTCCTTGAAGTTAGCCAGCAGACGCAGGTCGGTGGCAAACTTCATGCAGCTCTGGCCAATGCCGGCAAGGGCGTTCAGGATAAAGGCATCCACCTTGCGGCTGTAGGTCTGGCCGGACACGGGGATGACCGCTTCGGGCGCAAAGCCCATCTCCTTGGCGATGGAAGCATCCACGGCGCGGATCTTATCGGCATCGCCCTTGAACAGCTCCATAAAGGAAGCCTGCGTGCCGGTGGTACCCTTGACACCGCGCAGCTGCAGAACAGCAAGACGGTGGTCGATCTCCTGCAGGTCCATCACCAGCTCGTTGGCCCACAGGGTGGCGCGCTTGCCCACGGTGGTGGGCTGAGCGGGCTGGCAGTGAGTGTAGGCCATGCAGGGCATGTCCTTGTATTCCTCGGCGAAGCGGCCCAGCTTTGCCAACACACCGATCAGCTTTTTGCGCACCAGTTCCAGACCCTGACGCATCACGATGATGTCGGTGTTGTCGCCCACATAGCAGCTGGTGGCACCCAGATGGATGATGCCGGCCGCCTTGGGGCACTGCTGGCCGTAGGCGTACACATGGCTCATCACGTCGTGGCGCACCAGCTTTTCGCGCTCGATGGCCACTTCATAGTTGATATCGTCCACATGGGCTTCCAGCTCAGCCACCATATCGGGGGTGATGTTGGTCAGGCCCTGCTCCATTTCGGCCCGGGCCAGCGCCACCCACAGGCGGCGCCATGTGCGGAACTTGTTGTCGTCCGAGAAGATATACTGCATCTCGTCCGAGGAATAGCGGGTGGAAAAGGGGCTGATATAACGATCATGCTGAGACATTGATTGTTTCCTCCTGAAAATAACCCTCTCAGTCTCGCTTTGCTCGCCAGCTCCCCCGAGGGGGGAGCTTTTTGCGCTCTGCCGGTCAGCACCAGAAAGCCTCCCCCTTTTTCGGGGGAGGTGGCACGCCGCAGGCGTGACGGAGAGGGTTTTTCTCTATTCTACCATCAAATCTTGAAATAGTCCACGCCGCCCTCAAAGATCGGCTGATATTTGTCACCGGTAACGTTCTTGTACAGGTACTCGCCGCTGCGCTCCGAGTGGCCCATCTTGCCGAACACACGACCATCCGGGCTGGTGATGCCTTCGATCGCCAGCACAGAGCCGTTGGGGTTATAGCTCTGATCCATGGTGGGATTGCCCTCGATGTCCACATACTGGGTGGCGATCTGACCATTCTTCATGAGGGTGTCCAGCACCTCCTGCGGAGCCACGAAGCGGCCCTCGCCGTGGCTGATGGCAACGGTGAACTGTTCGCCCACCTCGCACTTGGAGAGCCACGGGCTGCCGGTGGATGCAATGCGGGTGCGCACCAACATGCTCTGGTGGCGGCCGATGGTGTTGAAGGTCAGGGTGGGATCGTAAGCGGTGATGGGGCGGATATCGCCGTAGGGGACCAGACCCAGCTTGATGAGGGCCTGGAAGCCGTTGCAGATGCCCAGCATCAGGCCGTCGCGCTGCTGCAGCAGACGGCGCACCGCCTCGGTGACTTCCGGGTTGCGGAAGAAGGAGGCAATGAACTTTGCGCTGCCGTCCGGCTCGTCGCCGCCGGAGAAGCCGCCGGGCAGCATGACGATCTGGCTGTTATCGATGGCCTTGACCAGTGCCTTGCAGCTCTCGGCCACGTCGGCGGGGGTCAGGTTGCGGATGACCAGGATCTCCGGGTCGGCACCGGCGCGGGCAAAGGCCTTGGCGGTGTCGTACTCGCAGTTGGTGCCCGGGAACACCGGAATGATGACCTTGGGCTTTGCCACACCGATCTTGGGTGCGGCGGGTGCGGTCAGCTTGCCGTTGATCTTTTCCACGGTGGGGCCTGCCTTGCGGTAGGGGTACACCGGCTCCAGCTTGCCTTCCCAGATCTCCTGCAGCTGGGCCATATCCAGCTTTTCGCCGCAGGCTTCAAAGACGTATTCCTTGGTGGTCTCGCCCAGGATCTCACCGGCGGGCGAATCGGACACCATTTCCAGAACAATGGAGCCGTACATAGGCTGGAACATCTCATGGGTGGTCTTATCCGCACGCATCTTGAAGCCGATGTGGTTGCCAAGGCCCATCTTGAACAGAGCCTCGGCAATGCCGCCGTAGCCCACAGAGCAGGCGGATGCCACCATGCCCTCTTCGATCATGTCCTCCACAATCTTGTAGTTGGCCTTCAGGGAGAAGAAGTTGGGGCAGCCGGTCTCGGGGTCGATGATGGGCCGGATGAGCACCACCGTGCTCTCCGGCTTCTTGAATTCGGTGGAGACCACCTTGTTTGCCTTGCCGATGGCGGTTGCAAAGGAGACCAGCGTGGGAGGCACATCCAGCTTTTCAAAGGAGCCGGACATACTGTCCTTGCCGCCGATGGATGCAATGCCCAGGCCCATCTGAGCATCCAGTGCACCCAGCAGAGCGGCCAGCGGCTTGCCCCAGCGCTCCGGGGCGGTGCCCAGACGCTCGAAATATTCCTGGAAGGTGAGGTAAGCATCCTCATAGCGGAAGCCGGAGGCCACCAGCTTGGTAACGCTCTCGATGACAGCCATCTGAGCGCCCTTGTACTGGTCTGCGCTCATCAGGAAGGGGTTGAAGCCCCATGCCATACCGGAGCAGGTGCTGGTCTCGCCGTCCACCGGCAGCTTTGCCACCATGGCGTTCTGCGGGGTCAGCTGATAGGCACCGCCAAAGGGCATGAGCACGGTGGCGGCACCAATGGTGGAGTCGAACCGCTCAGACAGGCCCTTCTTGCTGCAGATGTTCAAATCGCCCACCATGTTCTTCATCTTCTGGCTGAAGGTCAGGCCCTCCCACTGGGGCTGCCAGACCGTGGCCTTTTCCACATGGACCTTCTGGTGCTTCTCGGCACCGTTGGAGTTCAGGAACTCGCGGCTGATGTTCACGATGGACATGCCGTTCCACACCATGTTCAGGCGGGGCTCAGCCGTTACCTTTGCCACCGGAGTGGCCTCAAGGTTCTCTTCGTTGGCGAGAGCAATGAACTTGTCCACGTCCTCGGGGGCCAGCGCCACAGCCATGCGCTCCTGGCTCTCGCTGATAGCCAGCTCGGTGCCGTCCAGACCCTCGTACTTCTTGGTGACCTTGTTCAGGTCGATGTACAGGCCGTCGGCCAGCTCACCGATGGCAACGGACACACCGCCTGCACCAAAGTCGTTGCAGCGCTTGATCATCCTGCAGGCATCCTCGCGGCGGAACAGGCGCTGCAGCTTGCGCTCGATGGGAGCGTTGCCCTTCTGCACCTCGGCACCGCAGTGCTCAAGGCTGTCCAGCTTGTGGGCCTTGGAGGAGCCGGTAGCACCGCCCACACCATCACGGCCGGTGCGGCCGCCCAGCAGAACGATGACATCGCCGGGGGCGGGGCACTCGCGGCGGACGTGGGAAGCGGGGGTAGCGCCTACAACGGCACCGATCTCCATACGCTTTGCCACGTAGCCGGGGTGATAGATCTCGTCCACCTGACCGGTAGCAAGGCCGATCTGGTTGCCGTAGGAGGAATAGCCGGCGGCAGCAGTGGTCACCAGCTTGCGCTGGGGCAGCTTGCCGGGCAACGTCTCACTGACCGGCTTGAGCGGGTCGCCTGCGCCGGTAACGCGCATGGCCTGATAGACGTAGCTGCGGCCGGACAGCGGGTCACGGATGGCACCGCCGATGCAGGTAGCTGCACCGCCGAAGGGCTCGATCTCGGTGGGGTGGTTGTGGGTCTCGTTCTTGAACAGGAACAGCCAGTCCTCATCCTTACCGTTCACATCGCACTTGATCTTGACGGTGCAGGCGTTGATCTCGTCGGACTCGTCCAGATTTTTCAGGATGCCCTGCTTCTTCAGCTCCTTGGCGCCGATGGTGGCAAGGTCCATCATGCAGCGGGGCTTGTTCTCGCGGCCCAGATCGGCGCGCATGGCCATGTAGCGGTCAAAGGCCTTCTGCACCACGGCATCGTCGATCTGCACATCGTCCAGAATGGTGCCGAAGGTGGTGTGGCGGCAGTGATCGGACCAGTAGGTGTCGATCATCTTAATCTCGGTGATGGTGGGGTCGCGGTGCTCCGAGCGGAAATACTTCTGGCAGAACTCGATATCGCCAAGATCCATGGCAAGGCCGTTGTCCGCAATGAACTTTTTCAGCTGCTCTTCGTCCAGCTGGTTGAAGCCCTCCAGAACCTTGACCGGGGCGGGCACGGGGTACTCCATTTTCAGGGTCTGCTTGGTGTCCAGCGAAGCCTCGCGGGCCTCCACCGGGTTGATGACGTATTTCTTGATCTCGGCCACCTGCTCGTCGGTCAGGGTGCCTTCCAGCAGATAGACGCGGGCAGAGCGCACCAGCGGGCGCTCGCCCTGACTGATGAGCTGGATGCACTCAGCAGCGGAGTCGGCGCGCTGGTCGAACTGGCCGGGCAGATACTCCACTGCAAAGGACACGCCGTCGCTGGCGGGCAGCTCGGCATAGGTGTTATCCACCGGCGGCTCACTGAACACGGTGTTTGCACACTGGTTGAACAGTTCTTCGTCGATGCCTTCCACATCGTAGCGGTTCAGCAGACGCAGACCGGTAAGCGACTGGATGCCCAGCAGGCTGGTCAGCTCATTTTTCAGGCCGGTGGCTTCCACATCAAAGCCGGGCTTTTTTTCCACATAAATACGATAGACCATTGGGTAGGTTCCCCCTTTGTATTCTTTGAACCGACCCTCTCAGTCACGGCTTACGCCGTGCCAGCTCCCCCGAAAGGGGGAGCTTTTTCTGCTGGCGGAAAGTACCGCGTTCGATGGCAAACCTAGGCTTGCCCATTTTCCCGCATAAAGCTCCCCCTTCGGGGGAGCTGTCGCCGCCAGGCGACTGAGAGGGTTTTCTTTCTTACTGCTTCTCTGCCAGTGCCTTCAGGGCTCGCAGGCCGATATCGCTGCGCTTGTGCAGCTTTTCAAAGCTGATCTTCTCTGCCGCCTCATAGGCATGGCTCAGCGCATTGGTCAGCCGCGGGCCGGTGGCGGTGACACCCAGCACACGGCCGCCGGCCGTGACAAGGGTGCCATCCTCGGTGATGGCGGTGCCGGAGTGGTAGACCGTCACATTCTCTTCGCCGGGCAGCTGGCCGTCCACAAGGCCGGTGATGGGCTTGCCCTTCTCGTAAGCCACCGGGTAGCCGCCGGAAGCCAGAATGACGCAGGCGGCAGCACCGTCCGAGAACTTGACCTCCTCGTTTTCCAGCGTGCCGTTGGTGCAGGCCTGCATGATGTGCAGCAGGTCACCTTCCAGCAGGGGCAGCACCACCTGCGTCTCCGGGTCACCAAAGCGGCAGTTGTACTCGATGACCTTCGGGCCGTCCGGGGTGAGCATCAGGCCGAAGTAGAGGCAGCCCTTGAAGGGGCATCCCTCGGCGTTCATGGCCTTGATGGTGGGCAGGAAAATTTTCTCCATGCACTCAGCGGCCACTTCCGGAGTGTAGTAGGGGTTGGGAGCAATGGTGCCCATACCGCCGGTGTTCAGGCCGGTGTCGTGGTCGTTGGCACGCTTGTGGTCCATGCTGGACACCATGGGCTTGACCACCTTGCCGTCCGTAAAGCTCAGCACACTGACCTCGGGGCCGGTGAGGAATTCCTCCACCACCACATGGTTGCCAGATGCGCCGAATTTCTTATCCAGCATGATCTCCTTCACGCCGTCCGCAGCCTGCTGCTCGTTTTCGCAGATGAGCACGCCCTTGCCCAGTGCCAGACCGTCGGCCTTGATGACCACCGGGTACTTGCCCTCGGCCTTGATGTACTCCATGACCTTGGCGGGGTCGTCAAAGGTCTCGTACTTTGCGGTGGGGATGCCGTATTTCTTCATCAGGTCCTTGGAGAACACCTTGGAGGCCTCGATGCGGGCAGCGGCCTTATCCGGGCCAAAGGCCGGGATGCCCACTGCTGCCAGCGCATCCACCATGCCCAGAGCCAGCGGGTCGTCCTGCGCCACCACAACGTAATCGAACTTTTCTTCTACGGCAAAGCCCACCATGGTGTCCACATCGGTAGACTTGATGTTTTTGCACTTTGCGTCATAGCTGATGCCGCCGTTGCCGGGTGCGCACCAGATCTCGCCGCAGTCAGGGCTCTTTTTCAGTGCCTTGATGATGGCGTGCTCGCGGCCACCGCCGCCCACTACCAGAATTTTTTCAGCCATATCATTCACCTTCCCGTTTTTGAATGTCCCTCTCAGTCATTGCTGCGCAATGCCAGCTCCCCCGAAGGGGGGAGCTTTTTTCTGCTGACGGCAGGAGCTGCATTCAACGGAATGCTTGTTTCTGTCCGTTTTCTCGCATAAAGCTCCCCCCTCGGGGGAGCTGTCGCCGTCAGGCGACTGAGAGGGTTCGTTCTTTTCCCTTAGTGATGGAACAGCCGCAGGCCGCAGAAGGCCATTGCGATGCCGTACTTGTTGCAGGTGTCAATGACCTGCTGGTCGCGGATGGAGCCGCCGGGCTGCACGATGGCGGTCACGCCGGAGCGGCGGGCACGCTCGATGTTGTCGCCGAAGGGGAAGAAAGCATCCGAGCCAAGGCACACGCCGGTCACTTTGCTCAGATATTCCTTCTTTTCCTCAGCGGTCAGCGGGGCGGGCTGCTCGGTAAAGGTCTCGGCCCACACATCGTCGCCAATCACATCCTCGGGCGTATCGCCGATGTAAACATCAATGGCGTTGTCGCGGTTGGGCTTTGCCACATCGTCGCGGAAGGGCAGGTTGAGCACCTTATCCATGTGGCGCAGCTGCCAGTTGTCGGCCTTCTGGCCTGCCAGACGGGTGCAGTGGATGCGGCTCTGCTGGCCTGCGCCCACGCCGATGGTCTGTCCATGATAGGTGTAGCACACGCTGTTGGACTGAGTATACTTCAGGGTGATGAGTGCAATGACCAGATCACGCTTCTGCTCCTCGGTCACGTCCTTGTTCTCGGTGACCCAGTTGTTCAGCATGGTGTCGGCGTTGATGACCAGCTCGTTGCGGCCCTGCTCAAAGGTGATGCCGTACACCTGCTTGTGCTCGATGGGAGCGGGCTTGTAGGCCGGGTCGATGGCGACCACATTGTAGTTGCCCTTTTTCTTGCCGGACAGGATAGCCAGTGCCTCCGGCTCGTAGCCCGGGGCGATGATGCCGTCGGACACCTCGTGCTGGATCAGCTTTGCGGTGGGCACATCGCAGATGTCCGAAAGGGCGATCCAGTCGCCAAAGGAGGACATGCGGTCCGCACCGCGTGCACGGGCATAGGCATTTGCCAGCGGCGACAGCTCCATATCCGGGGCAATGTGGTACATTTTGCGTTCCACATCGGTCAGGGGCAGCCCCAGCGCTGCGCCTGCCGGGGAAACGTGCTTGAAGGAAGCTGCTGCGGGCAGACCACAGGCAGCTTTCAGCTCCTTGACCAGCTGGATGGAGTTGAGCGCGTCCAGAAAATTGATGTAGCCGGGCTTGCCGTTCAGCACAGTGACCGGCAGGTCAGAGCCATCTTCCATATAAATGCGGCTGGGCTTCTGGTTGGGGTTGCAGCCGTACTTCAGTGCCAGTTCGTTCATTGGTGCATCCTCCTTATTTCTCTATTGTTTTAGTCCTGTTTTTCCTCTGCGTCAAGCTTTTTGAGCAGTTCCAGCTCTTCGGGCAGCAGCTCCGGCTCCTCGGGGTCGTCCAGATCGCTGCACACGGCATCGTACTTGTTAAAGATCATGTCGCCGGTCTCGCCGGAGTCCAGATCAATGACCCGGGCAAACAGGCTCACCTTGTTGTCCGGGTTCAGGCTGCTCCACAGACCCTGTGCAAAATCGCCGATGGTGCGGGGGCAGGCAAAGCGCAGCGGCTCACCCTCAAAGCTGGGGATGGGATTTCCGTTGTGCTTGTAGGTGCTGATGAAATGGCCCTCGCCTGCAACGGGCTGCGGGTAATCAAAGAAATAGCGCTGCACGCTGTCGCCATTGCCGTCCGCAGACTTGAGAATGCTCATCTGATAGCTGCCGTCGGCGTACACCACAGCGGAGATGCGGGGGGTGTAGTTGGGGCCGTCCGGCTCAAAGGTGCGGGTGCGCAGGGCATCGGCAAAGCTCTTACCCTGACTCATCAGGTCATAAATGGTATCGGTCTGGTCACCGTTGGTCACGATATGGGTCTTGCCCAGCGTCAGCACCGGATTGTAAATAATGAGGCTGGGGTCCTCCAGCTTTGCGGGGTCCGCTGCGATGGTGCAGATGCCGCCGCGCTCGGGCACGGGGTCAAACACGCGGTTGCGGCTGTTCTCGCTGCGGCCCATGATAAAGTAGCCAATGAACATCTGGCGGCCATCCGGAGCCATTGCCACAGCAATGCCGCGGCCGGGATACTCGTTGGATGCCAGATACTCGTTCAGGTTGATCTTTTCCATGTCAAATTCTCCTATTACGGAACTCCCCCAGTCGCCTGCGGCGACAGCCCCCTCGGAGAGGGAGCCTTGCCTCCCTCCTTGAGGGAGGTGGCACGCCGTCAGGCGTGACGGAAGGAGTTTTCACTCGATCTCTCCGCTGCACACCATAGCCACGGCCTTGGGCAGCAGCTTCCACTCGGCCTGCTCCATCACACGCTTCTGCAGCACCTCGGGGGTGTCGCCGGGCAGGATGTCCACGGCCTTCTGCAGCAGGATGGGCCCGCCGTCGCACTCTTCGTTCACGAAGTGGACGGTGGCACCGGTCACCTTGCAGCCCCGGGCCAGAGCCGCCTCATGCGGACGCAGACCGTACATGCCGGGCCCGCAGAAAGACGGGATGAGTGCCGGGTGCACATTCAGGATGCGGCGGGGATACGCTTCAATGACACTGGGCCCCAGCACGGACAGAAAGCCTGCCAGCACCACCAGATCGATGTTGTGGTCTTTCAACGTTTTCAGCAGAGCTGCGTCAAAATCCTCACTACTGGCGTAATCCTTGCGGCGCACCACGCAGCCTTCCACACCGGCCTTTGCGGCCCGTTCCAGCGCATAGACACCGGGCTTGGAGGCCACCACGAGGGTGATCCTGCCGTTGGGGTTCTCGCCTCGGGCTTCGCTGTCCAGCAGAGCCTGCAGGTTGGTGCCGCCGCCGGAGACTAAAACTGCAATGTTCAGCACAGCTCCACGCCCTCACCTTCTGCAATGACGCCCAGACGGTAAGCTTCCGGCTCGCCATTTGCGTGCAGGATGTCCAGTGCCTTGTCGGCCTGCTCTGCGGGGACGGTGAGCACCATGCCAACGCCCATGTTGAAGGTGTTGAACATATCGTGCTCGGAGATATTGCCGGTCTTCTGCATCAGCTGGAACAGAGCCGGGGTGCGGACATCTGCCTTGTTGATGCGTGCGCAGCAGCCCTTTTTCAGGCTGCGGGGAATGTTCTCGTAGAAGCCGCCGCCGGTGATGTGGGAAATGCCCTTCACATCCACCTCTTCCAGCACCTTGAGCACAGGCTTGACGTAGATCTTGGTGGGAGCCAGCAGGGCCTCGCCCAGCGTCTTGCCGCCCAGCTCTGCAGGGGCAGTGTGCAGCACATCGGGGTTTGCGTCAATGTCAAAGATCTTGCGCACCAGCGAGAAACCGTTGGAGTGCACACCGGTGGAAGGCAGGGCAAGAATCACATCACCGGCTGCCATGGTCTCGTTGCTCAGGATCTTTTCCTTATCCACAACGCCCACGGTGAAACCGGCCAGATCGTACTCCTCCTCCGGCATCATGCCCGGGTGCTCGGCAGTCTCGCCGCCCACCAGAGAGCAGTCGGCCTGCACGCAGCCCTCAGCCACACCCTTGACGATCTCTGCGATCTTCTCGGGAATGTTGCGGCCGCAGGCGATGTAATCCAAGAACACCAGCGGCTTTGCACCGGCGCAGATGACATCGTTCACGCACATAGCCACGCAGTCGATGCCGATGGTATCGTGCTTGTCCATGATCATGGCAATTTTCAGCTTGGTGCCCACGCCGTCGGTGCCGGAGATCAGCACCGGGTGCTTGTAGCCGGTGCAGTCCAGCTCAAACAGGCCACCAAAGCCGCCCAGACCGCCAATGCAGTGCTCGTTCATGGTGCGGGCCACATACTGCTTCATCAGTTCAACAGAGCGATAACCGGCGGTGATATCCACACCGGCGGCTGCATAGCTTTCAGAATAGCTTTTTTCCATGGTCTTACTCTCCTAACTTTTTCTCGTCCTTGGGACGGTCGTTCAGGTGGCGTTCGTGAATATCGGTGGAAAGCACCTCGTCCGGCTTCACGGCATATTCGCCGGTAAAGCAGGCGGTGCAGAATCCGCATTTTGCGTTCTTTGTAAGCTGGACAACATGCTCAGTGGAAAGGTAGCCCAGCGTATCGGCCCCGATCACTTCATTGATCTGCTCGACCGTGCGGCCGGTGGCCACCAGCAGCTTCTGATCCGGGATGTCAGTGCCGAAGTAGCAGGGGTACTTGAACGGCGGTGCCGACACCATAAAGTGCACCTCGGTGGCACCTGCGTCCCGCAGCAGCTTGATGATGCGGGCAGATGTGGTGCCGCGCACGATGGAATCATCCACCAGCACCACGCGCTTGCCCTTGACCGTGCTGGAAACGACGTTCAGCTTGATGCGCACGCTGTTCTCGCGCTGCTTCTGGCTGCCCTGAATGAAGGTGCGGCCGATGTACTTATTCTTAATAAAGCCGATGCCATAGGGGATGCCGCTCTCCTGCGAGTAGCCGAGAGCGGCATCCAGACCGGAATCCGGCACGCCGATGACCACGTCCGCTTCCACGGGGTGTTCCTGTGCAAGGAACCGGCCTGCCTGCTTGCGGGCCTCGTGCACCGAGCTGCCCTCGATGATGCTGTCCGGGCGGGAGAAATAGATGAACTCGAACACGCACATCTGGGTGTCCGGCCGTCCGCAGTGATCCTTGATGCTGCGCAGCTCACCGGTTTTTGCGTCTGCCACCACGATCTCGCCGGGCTCCACGTCCCGCAGCAGGGTGGCACCGGCGGCATCCAGTGCACAGCTCTCGCTGGCAAACACATAGCCGCCGCCGGGCAAGGTGCCGATGCACAGGGGCCGGTAGCCGCGGGGGTCACGCACTGCAATGAGCTTGGTGGCCGACATGATCACCAGACTGTAGGCACCCTCCAGCACATCCATCGTCTTGCTGATGGCGGTCTCGATGCTGCCCATGCGCAGGCGGTTGCGGGTGATCAGGTAGCAGATCACCTCGGTATCGGAGGAGCCGTGGAAGATGGCACCTTCATTTTCCAGCTGGCGGCGCAGCTCGATGGCGTTGGTCAGGTTGCCGTTGTGGCACAGTGCCATGGTGCCGCGGCCATGGCGCACTATCATGGGCTGTGCGTTGGCCCGCACACGGCTGCCTGCCGTGGCGTAGCGCACGTGACCGGTAGCCATGTGCGCATTGGGGTTTGCCAGACTTGCCAGCACCGCCGGGGTGAACACCTCGTTCACAAGGCCGAGGTCGCGGTGGCCGTTGATCACGCCATCATCGTTCACGGCGATGCCGCAGCTCTCCTGACCACGGTGCTGCAGGGCATACAGAGCCGAGTAGGCCGCAGCGGCCACATCCTCGGTACCGGCACGGTCGTAAATGCCGAAAACGCCGCATTCTTCGTGCAGCGGATATGCAAAATCAGACATTGGTTCTCCTTTACAGCTGGGCGATCTCAGCCTGCAGCTTTTCCTCTTTGGCAGCGATCTGTGCGGCCATGGCGGTGCGCTCTGCTGCCAGCTTTTCGGCCAGAGCGTCGTCACTCAAAGCCAGAATTTCCGCAGCCAGCCATGCGGCGTTCTTGGCACCGTTCAGAGCCACCGTTGCCACCGGGATGCCGCTGGGCATCTGCACCGTGGCAAGCAGGGCATCCATGCCGTCCATGGCACCGCCCTTCATGGGAATGCCGATCACCGGCAGGGTGGTGTTGGCAGCAAAGGCACCCGCCAGATGTGCTGCCATGCCTGCTGCGCACAGGATCACGCCGAAGCCGTTGGCACGGGCGCTTTTGGCAAACTCCGCTGCCCCGGCAGGGGTGCGGTGTGCCGAAAGGATGTGCGCCTCAAAAGGGATGTCCAGCGCTTTCAGCTGGGCACATGCGCCCTTTACCACCGGCCAATCGCTGTCAGAACCCATGATCACAGCCACTTTACGAACCATATCCAAACCTCTCTTTCTCAACCAACAAACAAAAAAGGCTGCGGTACACCCGTACCACGGCCTTTAATTCTGCGTATGCTCTCCCGACGCTTTGCACAAAGTTGCACGATGCCCCTGACATGCCCGAATGTTGTTTCGACCCATGAGACCCGGCAGCATCTTCATCATTGAAGTTCTCCTCCGCAGTTCCTTGTGCTTGCGTTTTCAGGCGGCGGAAAAGCCCTTTCTGCGGGCCGCCGTCCCTGTACTACATACAGTTTACGGCAAAAAAACATCTTTGAAAAGAGTGTTCCCACAAATTCTACCTTGTGTTTTCATGCCGTCAAAAAACTTTCAAAAGTTTTGTGCAGTTTCGACATTGTTTTTCTTTTTAAGTATGACTTATAGTTTAAGTATATTTTATGTAAATAGGATGCGTTAACTTTTTGTACAATAGACGGACTTTTTTAAAAAATAATTTTTGCTGTAATTGCCCGTGCAGCGCGGATGAGGTCCGCCGGGGCACAGCACACCTGCGTGCCGATGCGCCCGCCGGAGACATAGACCTTCTCCTGCGTCAGCACGCTCTCATCGAACACAGTCTTATACTGCTTTTTCATGCCTACCGGGCTGCAGCCACCGCGCACATAACCGGTGACCTTGTTGATATCGGCCACATGGATCATGGCAACGCTTTTTTCGCCCACACTGCGGGCAGCGGCTTTCAGATCCAGCTCTGCTGCCACCGGAATGACGAACACAAAATAGTTTTTGCTATTGCCCTGCGTCACCAGCGTCTTATACACGCAGGCAGGGTCTTCGCCCATGCTGCCTGCCACATCCACACCTGCCACGGCAACGCCCTCTTCATGAGCGTACTCGTGGGCGGTGTAGGGCACCTTCTCGCGCTCCAGAATGCGCATGGCATTGGTTTTTGCTTCTTTTCCCATCTCTGATATCCCCTTCTGATTGCATTGAACCCTCTCAGGCCGCTTCGCGTCCAGCTCCCCCAAAAGGGGGAGCTTATGCGCGGTAACTGGCAGATCCTCTTTCACCGTGAAGTAATGCCCCATAGAAAGCAGTAAAAAGCTCGCCCTTCGGGAGAGCTGTCATTGCGCAGCAATGACTGAGAGGGTTCTTTTCTATTCTACCACTTTCTTCAAAAAAATTCAAAATTCTCTTGACTTCAGTTTCCTGAAGTGATATCATAGCGTCACACACTTCAGAACCCTGAAGTTTGACACTGCAAGCTGCGGCAAAGGAGCCGGTCTCCCTCGCCGTTTCACACGATAAGGCAAAGGAGACAAAGCACTATGATCATCGTACTCAAACAGGACGCACCTGAGGTACAGGTACGCGAGTTCTGCCACGAACTGCAGGATATGGGCCTGCAGATCAACGATTCCAAGGGCAGTGAGAGCCACATTCTGGGCCTGATTGGCGACACCAAGGCCGTGGCCGAGAGCTGGGTGCTGGCAAACCCGGTGGTGGAGACCTGCCGCCGCGTGACCGAGCCTTATAAGAAGGCCAACCGCAAGTTCCACCCGGACGACAGCGTGATCGATGTGGACGGCGTAAAGATCGGCGGCGGAAACTTTGCGGTCATTGCAGGCCCCTGCAGCATTGAGAGCGAGGAGCAGATCACCTACTGCGCACAGCGCGTGAAGGCTGCGGGTGCTTCCCTGCTGCGCGGCGGCGCATTCAAGCCCCGCACCTCGCCCTACTCCTTTCAAGGTATGCGCAGCGAGGGCCTCGACCTGCTCAAGCTGGCACGCCGCGCCACCGGTGCTCCCATCGTGACCGAGATCATGAACACCGAGCACCTGCCCCTGTTCGAGAATGTAGACCTCATTCAGGTGGGTGCCCGCAACATGCAGAACTTTGAGCTGCTCAAGGCCGTTGGCCGTCAGAAGAAGCCGGTGCTGCTCAAGCGCGGCCTTGCCAATACGCTGGAAGAGTTCGTGATGAGCGCCGAGTACATCATGGCTGAGGGCAACGAGAACGTCATCCTCTGCGAGCGCGGCATCCGCACCTTTGAGACCAGCATGCGCAACACCCTCGACCTTGCCGGTGTGGTGATGCTGCACAAGATGACCCACCTGCCCGTTATTGTGGACCCCAGCCATGCCTGCGGCCACGCATGGATGGTGCCGGATCTGGCAAAGGCCGCTGTTGCTGCCGGTGCCGACGGCCTGATGATCGAGGTGCACAACAACCCCGCCAAGGCAAAGTGCGATGGTGCCCAGAGCCTGACCCCCGACCAGTTCGATGAGCTGATGCAGTTCATCGGCAAAGAGGTGGAGTTCTTCGGCAAGAAGCTGAACTGATGATTTGAACTATCCTCTGCGGAATTATTATTTTGTGTTTGCAACGAGGAAGATCCTGCGGGATCTTCCTCGTTGCTTTTTCACACTGCATCTTCCGGTTCTGCCCCTTTTCCTGTGAAAAAAACAACCCCGGGGCGCTTGCGGTCACCCCGGGGTTGTTACAAGAATGATCTACTTTTTCAGGAGATCAGGCTCTCTTCCTTGGCCTTATCCCAGACAAGGCAGGTTTGGAGCTTGGTCACATAGCGATAGGGGCGGAACTCGTTTTCCTTCACATCGTCCATCAGACCCTGCTCTTCCATCCAGCTGGCAGCCTGCCGCAGATGAAGGTCGGCGTCATCGATGTCGCTGAAGCTCTTCACCGTCTGCGGTTCCGGGCAGCCGGCCTTTTCCCAGATCAGGGTCGCCAGACCGGCGCGGTTGGAGGGCATGGGGACGTCGGGCATATTCAGCACGCGATAGATGCCGGTTCCGGTTTCGTAAATGCCCCACACGGCTGCACCGGTCAGCGCAACAGCCGCAATGCCGGCCACCACATCGCTGCTGCTGCCGCCGCCGGGATTGACAGGGTCAACATTTCCGCCCTGATACAGCGCTTCGACGGTCACGTTGCAACCGGGCATCTTAAACTGTGCAGTCTGATCATCGCCCAGATCCAGCTCTTTGCCATCGTCACGCACGGCGCTCCAGCCGAGGAACTCTGCGCCCTCTGCGCCCTCCGGGAGGTTTGCCGTCACGGTCACGGTGGTGTTTTCCGGCACAACGGTGGCAGTATCCAGCTCCTGCTCCCCGGCACCGAGGTCAGCGGTTGCCTTCGCATTTACAGCGTTGACGATGTTGCCGTTGGCATCTGCCAGATAGCGGTATTCCACGCCATCATCGCCGCGCTTATAGCCGATGATGTAGCCAGAATTCATGCTGAAGAGTTTCAGCTTGTTCTGATAGCTGAGATCCTCGTTTTCCAGCGTGATATGACGGCCGCGGCTTGGATCGTCGGTCAGGATCGTTGCCGTACCGGTAAAGGTCTTTTTGATGTTGATCGTCTGACCCTCACCCAGATGGATATTGCTTTGGGTGTTGTTCTCAAAGGCCGCGTTCTTCAGGGTCACTTCGGAACTGCCAAGGTCCGCCAGACGGATGCCGTCTTTTCCGCCCTTGATGGTGCCGCCGTTGATCTGTGTATCGCCGAAATCGCCGTTGCAGTCAATGCCCGTGCCTTCCGCATTCGAGGTAGCCACCGTGCCGCCGTTCATGCGCAGGCCGCCGCGGTTTTTGATGGTGCAGTCGGCATCCGAGGTAATGGTGCCGTCGTTGATCTCCACCCGGCCCCAGTTGTTATTGATGCAGCTGGCACCCTCAGACTCGAAGTTGCCTTCTGTTGTAGCGCCCTTGTTAATGGTCAGGTTTGCAGAGCTGTTGACAAAGCAGCTGTTGCTGCCGGTGGTTTTGAAGTCGCCGCCGTTGACGGTTACTGTACTGGCGTTGTTTATGACGACAGTCTTTACGGAGGTTGCGGTCACATCATTCAAAGTCACACTACTGCCGCCCTCACAAAAGAATGCAGATCTATCCTTCAGGTTTGTATGAGTATATTTGCCTCTATTAACTGTTACATTGCTGCTAGAGCCTCCTGCATAAATGCAGTAGCAGTTAGACTCCATCTCTGCATCATTTACAATAAGGGTTCCCGCCCAAACCATAATCGTATTGAAGGTTACTGATTTGTATCGGCCTTTCGTAATCGTCACCTGTGCTGCCGCATCTTTCACATACATGAAATGTCTCGCGACTGTGACACCGTCAACCTCATAGTTTCCTTCATTATTGATGTTTACGACACCTGCTTTTACAACATCAATAAAAGGGTCAGAACCCGTAACTTTTACATTTCCCTTAATGGTAATGTTCACAGGCTCCTTCGTATCCGTTACATCGATCGTAACATTGCCAGTATAAGTTTCCTCCGGGATCTCGTAATTGCCGCCTTCGGTGATTTTCATGCCCGTAGTGGGGATCGTCGTGGCCGTTTCCGCGTTTTCCTGCGCAGTTACGCCATTTTCAGACGTACCCCCCCAGAGCAAGTGCATTGACCGGAAGGACAGATGTCATCATGCATGCCGCAAGCACTGCACTGATGAGCCGCATCTTCTGTTTTTTCATCCTCAAAACCTCTGCTTTCTGTTGAATTTTACGAGACGACCGTCTCTTTACACTCAGTATAGCACCCGCATTTTGGGCAAACAAGCTTCATCTGCACTGAAATTTTCCTTGTAATTTCTTCTAATTTTTGTTACCTTTGTTCGAAATTTTACGAAACTTTAACCGGTAGTTCCGGAACAGTTCCCGCGCATTCCTTTTTTTGCGTATTTGTGTTATACTATAGTGTATTTGCAATCCACCCTGAAATGAGGTTTTTTTATGAAAGCACATATCGCACGCAACCAGAACGCCGGTGTCCCGCTGGTTCTGGGCTGGAATCTTTCCTCCGCCGACCGCGGCAAGCTGGAAGGCATGGCTCCTGCTTTTGGCATGAAGCTGCTGCTCGTCTCCCCTGCCGATGCGGGCAAGACCGTGGCACAGCTGCTGGGCGAGGTGGAGACCAAGGCCGCACGCACGCTGGTGCTGGAACCGGGTGCCTACCCGCCGGCAGTGGTTCTGGCCAACTTCAAGGAGAAGGACGTGGACACCCTGCTGGATCTGATGAAGCAGGCACAGGTCACCATTCCGCTCAAGGCCGTTGTGACTCCCTCCAACCGCAGCTGGGTGTTCGGCGATCTGCTGGCCCACCTGCAGGAGGAGCACGCCGCCTTTACCGCCGCAAAGGAGAACCACACCGTATGAAGACCCGCGCAAAACGTTTCGTCAGCGCCCTGCTGGCCGGGGTGCTCTGCCTGAGCCTGCTGGCAGGCTGTGCCTCCAAAAAGAAAGAGCTTACCCGCTATTCCACCGTTTTTTATGATGTGTTCGATACCGTAACGCAGGTGATTGCCTACTGCGAGAGCGAGGAAGAATTCAATACCCAGATGGATGCCCTGCACGCAGACCTTATTACCTATAACCAGCTGTATGATATCTACAACGATTACCCCGGCGTGACCAACGTCAAGACCATCAACGACAATGCCGGCAGCGCTCCGGTGGAGGTGGACGACCGCATCCTCTCCATGCTGGAGCTGGCCGACCAGATGTACCAGACCACCAACGGCAAGCTGAACATTGCCATGGGCAGCGTGCTGAATATCTGGCACAATTACCGCGAAGCTGCCGAAGCCGCCGAGACGGATGCCGACAACAAGCTGCCCACCATGGAAGAGCTGGAAGCAGCCGCCCAGCACTGTGATATCAACAACGTGATCATCGACGCAGATGCCAAGACCGTTTATCTGGCCGACCCGGAAATGCTGCTGGATGTGGGCAGCGTGGGCAAGGGCTACGCCGTGGAAATGGTGTGTCAGGCTGCCGAGGCCCGCGGCCTGACCAGCGCTCTGGTGAGCGTGGGCGGCAACCTGCGCGCCATTGGTGTAAAACCGGACGGCAGCCAGTGGACCGGCGGCGTGGAAAACCCATGGAGCTCTTCGGATGTATACACCTCGGATTCCATGCTGGACGGTGCCATCAACATGAGCGATATGGCCCTTGTGACCAGCGGCGACTACCAGCGCTACTACGTGGTGGACGGCAAGCGCTACCACCACCTGATCGACCCGGACACCCTGTTCCCCGCCGCCTACTTTAACGGCGTGACCGTGCTGTGCAGCGACTCCGGCCTTGCCGACTGCCTGACCACCGGCCTGTTCTGCCAGCCGCTGGAGGACGGGATGAAGATCGTGGAAAGTCTGGACGGCGTGGAAGCCATGTGGTGCACACCGGATCAGCAGGTCATCACCTCTTCCGGCTGGGATTCCCATTTGAAAAAATAACCCTTAAAACGGCAAAAGGCCGACGCAGTACTGCGTCGGCCTTTTGCTGTTTTATCAGATGGTGAACTGCACCACACAGAATGCCGCGTAAATGCACAGCAGCGCAATGCCCTGCGGGCGGCTCAGCTTGCCCTTGAAGAGGGCGGGCAGGGTGAGCAGCAGCATCACGGCGAACATGACCGGGAACTCCAGCACCAGCGATGCATTGTGGCCGAAGAGCATGGAGTTCTGCGGGATGGTGAAGGGTGCCACCGTGGCGGAAACACCGCTCACCAGCACCAGATTGAACACGTTTGCACCAATGACATTGCCCAGCGAAAGTGCACCGTGGCCCTTTGCCAGCGAGGTGATGGCCGTTACCAGCTCCGGCAGCGAGGTGCCCAGTGCCACAAAGGTGAGCGCGATCACCGACTCCGGCACGCCCAGTGCCTGTGCGATCAGGGTACCGTTATCCACCAGCAGGTTGGCACCCACGGCAATGAGCACAGCGCCCACGGCCAGCAGACCCAGCTCCTTGGCAAAGGATGCACTTTCTTCCGGTTCTTCCTCTTCTTCCGGGGCGGGGGCGTTCTTCATGGCCATCACGTTGCAGATGATATACGCTACGAACATGGCCAGAAGGATCAGGCCCACCGGGCGGGAGAAGTAGCCGGTGGTGTAGGCCACACCGGCATAGAAGGCCGCTGCCACAAAGAAGAACAGCACCGGCGTGCGCAGGCTCTTGGGGTCTACCTTGCCCGGCTTTACCGCAATGGTGAGGGCCGCAATGAGCGATGCATTGCAGATGATCGAACCGATGGCGTTGCCGTAGGCGATCTCGCCGTGGCCGGTAAAGGCCGAGGTGGTGGAGACCATCACCTCCGGCAGGGTGGTGCCGATGGACACCACGGTGGCACCGATGAGCAGCTCCGGCACATGGAAGCGGCGGGCAATGCCCGTGGCACCATCCACGAACCAGTCACCGCCCTTGATGAGGCACAGCAGGCCCACGATGAACAGCAAAACAGGAATGAGCATAGTTTTCTCCTTTTGTTTTTGGCAGAGCAGCAATAAAAAAGAGGCCTTTATTACATCCTGCCCAAAAACGGGAAAGTGTAATAAAAGTCTCAAGCTTCCGGTGACACAGCGGGCATTTCTGCCGGGATGTCGCTGCGCCACAGCGCACCGTTTTTGCAAAACGAGCGCCCTTTACTCCCTTTTATCCGAAAAACATTATACCGGTTTTTGCACCAAAGTGCAAGAGGAGCGTTGAAATTTCATCCGGCCTTGGTCACTTTCTTCGCGTTGGGATAAATACGCTCCATGCGGGCATCATCAAAATGCGCATCCAGCAGCATATCGATGCTGCTTTTGGGCGCTTCACCGCTGGTGCGGGCATCGTACCGGGCCAGCGCCAGCGCACTGGTGAGCATGTTCACCGCCATGAACACCGCCAGCAGGACGGTCATCCATGGGCGGACGCGGCTGCGCACCTTCTTCATGCCTCTGAGCACCAGCGGATAGCCGTAGCGCATCCATACCACCGCCGCAATGCCCCAGAAAAAGCAGTACAGCAGGTTGATGCGCCCGCCCAGATTGAACTTGAACTTGCTGTAGTCCCAGAACACGGTGCCGAACAGCAGCTCGGTGACGGCGCTGCATACGTATTCGTACACACCGCCCATGACGGTGCCGAAGGCGAACAGATAGCGGTCGCTCCGGTCCTTTTCCTGACGCAGCAGCACCGTTGCCAGCACCAGCGCCAGACCCCACACCACGCTGAACGGCCCCCAGACCAGACTGGAGCGGCTCATCCAGACCCCGGCGGTCACGCGGCAGAACACCGTCTCCACCATGTCGCCCAGAAACGCGCCGATCACGAACAGCCACAGCAGGTCGGACACGCTGAGGAAGTTCTTTTCCCCCTTCCGGAGCGCAGTCTGCTCCTGCCGGGCCGCAGCCGGGTAAGCATACTGGATGCGTTTTTCAATGTAAAGCGCGATCCTGCGGCGCAGCGTATCTGACCGCTCCCCCAGTCTCTGGTTGAGTTGCTCCAGCATCGGGTGCCGGGCCGCATACTGCTGCACCAGCACCGCCGAACCGATCTGGTCCAGCACCGCCACCGTCAGCGAGACCCATACTGCCGGACGCAGCAGCCAGACCGGGATATGCGCACACAGCCGCAGCAGCACATTATTGCCCCACAGCACACTTGCCGTGCCCAGTGCACCCCACAGCAGCGAATACTGCAGGCACACATAGCCGTTCAGATTGAATTTTTTGCCGGAATAGTCCCACCACTTGCGGCGGTGCAGGCGTTCCAACAGCTTGGCGGTGATCCATTCCATCACCGTTGCCGCCATCATACAGGCAAAGAACAGGTAGACCGGCTCGGTGCGCAGGTCGCCGAAACTCACGGCCAGCAGCACGCCGGTGGTACCGTAGATAAAGCAGAACGGGCCTGCCGCCGCACCGCGGTTGGCAAACCTTCCGCCCCGGATGGTCGCGACTACCGTCTCAGCCACCCAGCCCAGAAAGGAATATACAAGATAAATAACACTCAGAGTATAGAAGTTCAGCGTCATAAGGTTCCTTTCGCTTCCAGTTTTTTCTTACTGCATTGATTGTACCCGTTTTGGGCGCTGTGTACAAGAGCCGTGCAGAAATTTTGTCACTCTGCGACGCGGCAGGCTCTCCGGGCATCTCTGAAAAGACGAAGATCCGGTCTGTTGCTTTGTTTTCAGATACATCTTAGAAAAAGGCCCTGCCATCCCGAAGGACAGCAGGGCCCAAAATTACAGCTTGAATTTACAGAGCGGAATCACAGCTGGCTCTTATACAGCTCCACGATCTCTTCCACGCTGGTGTCGCGGGGATTGCCGGGACGGCAGGCGTCTGCAAATGCGGACTCGGCGAGGAACTGGATATCCTCTTCCTTCAGGATGCCGTGCAGATTTGTGGGGATGCCCACGTCTGCGCTCAGCTGCTTGACGGCGGCGATGGTTGCATCGGCGGCTTCCACATCGTTCATCTCATCGATGCCCACAACGCCCATGGCCTTGCCCACGGCGCGGTAGCGCTCACCGGCAACGCTCTTGTTGTACTCCAGACCCACCGGCAGCAGGATGGCGCAGGCCACACCGTGCGGGGTGTCATACAGAGCGGACAGGCCGTGTGCCATGGAGTGGACGATGCCCAGACCCACATTGGAGAAGCCCATGCCGGCGATGTACTGGCCCAGAGCCATGCCCTCGCGGCCTTCCGGGGTGTTCTGCACTGCGCCGCGCAGGCTCTGGCTGATGAGCTTGATGGCTTCCAGATGGAACATATCGGAGATGACGCAGTGACCCTTGGTGATGTAGCCCTCGATAGCGTGGGTCAGAGCGTCCATGCCGGTGGCGGCGGTCAAGCCCTTGGGCATGGAGGACATCATATCGGGATCGACCACGGCGATCTCGGGGATATCGTTGGTATCCACGCAGACGAACTTGCGCTTCTTCTCCACATCGGTGATGACGTAATTGATGGTGACCTCAGCAGCAGTGCCGGCAGTGGTGGGAACAGCGATGGTGAACACCGCGTGCTTCTTGGTGGGAGCAACACCTTCCAGAGAGCGAACATCCGCAAACTCGGGGTTGTTGATGATGATGCCGATGGCCTTTGCGGTATCCATGGAGGAGCCGCCGCCGATGGTCACGATGCAGTCAGCCTCAGCAGCCTTGAAAGCGGCCACGCCGTCCTGCACGTTGGCGATGGTGGGGTTGGGCTTGATCTCGCTGTAAACAGCATAGGCAAAGTTTGCAGCTTCCAGCAGATCGGTGACCTTCTTGGTGACGCCGAACTTGATCAGGTCGGGGTCGGAGCAGACGAATGCCTTCTTGTAGCCGCGGGCGGTCAGTTCGGGAACGATGTTCTCAATGGCACCGTGGCCATGGTAGGAGATGGTATTCAGAACGATGCGGTCAGCCATAGTTATTTTTCCTCCAAATCTCTTTTCCGCCGCTTTCCGGGCGGAGCTCTCTGTTTTTCAGCATAGCACATTGTCAAAAGCTTTGCAATGTGAAATTGTTTGAATTTATTGTAAATTTTCATCTATGTGCAGTGTTTTATGGGTACTTTTTTCCAATTTCCCGCAGTTTTATGGTGTTTTTTCTTTTTTCCCTTGACAAACAGAGCAAATCGTGTATTATTGTATCAAGCGCTTAATACAGCAAGACAAGGAGATGATACCATGGGCGAACAGTTTGATGCCAGCCGCCCGATCTATGCCCAGCTTGTGGAACGGCTGAAGGCCCGGATCCTGGCCGGCACCTACCCGCCGGGCGGGCATCTGGATTCGGTGCGTGATCTGGCCGCAGCCGCCGGGGTGAACCCAAACACGATGCAGCGGGCCCTTGCCCAGCTGGAGACGGAAGGGCTGGTGCGCACCGAACGCACTGCAGGCCGCTATGTTACGGAGGATACTGCATTGATCGAACAGCTTCGCGCCGACACCGCCCGGACGCTGGCGTCGGATTTTCTGGAAAAGATGCGCGGCATCGGCTACAGTCCCGCACAGGCAGCCGCGCTTTTGGAACACTGGGACGCAAAGGAGGACCGCAATGAATGAACTTTTGAGCTGTGAAGCACTGACCAAGTGCTACCAGAAGGATAAGACCGCACTGGAAAATGTAGACCTGCACATCGGCTTTGGCCGCATCGTGGGGCTGCTTGGCCCCAACGGCAGCGGCAAGACCACCCTCATCAAGCTGGCGAACGGTCTGCTGCAGCCCAGTGCAGGCAGCATCCGGATCGCCGGCATGACCCCCGGGCCGGACACCAAAGCCATCGTGTCCTATCTGCCGGACGCCGACTGGCTGCCGGACTGGATGCGTGTGGAGCAGCTGGTGGAAATGTTCCGCGAATTTTATGCCGATTTTGACCCCGCTAAGGCAAACGAAATGCTGGCCCGGCTGGAACTGGAACCGAAGGCACGGCTCAAGACCCTCTCCAAGGGCAGCAAGGAAAAGGTGCAGCTGATCCTGGCCATGAGCCGCGCCGCAAAGCTCTACCTGCTGGATGAGCCCATTGGCGGCGTGGACCCTGCCGCCCGGGACTACATCCTGAGCACCATCCTGAACAACTACAGCCGGGATGCGACCGTCATTCTTTCCACCCACCTCATCGGCGATATCGAGCCCATTCTGGACGAAGCCGTCTTTTTGAAGGATGGCCGGGTGTTCGCCCACCGCAATGCCGAAGAGCTGCGCGAGACCGAGGGCATGAGCGTGGATGCATATTTCCGGGAGGTATTCAAATGCTGAAACAACTGTTAAAATATGAATTCAAGGCCACCGGCCGCACCTACGGCGGGCTGTATCTGGCCCTTGTTGCGCTGGCAGTGCTGAGCGGCTTTTCCCTGCGCAGCTCTTCCAAGGACAACTTTGCATCTCTGCTGCTGTTCGCCTACATGGTCGTAGCCGTTGCGGTGGCAGTGGTGTCCGTGATGACCATTGTCACCCGCTTCACCCGCAATCTGCTGGGCCGCGAAGGCTACCTGATGCACACCCTGCCGGTGACGGAAAGCCAGCTCATCCTTTCCAAGCTGATCTCCAGCGTGGTTTGGATGCTTTGCAGCAGCATCGTGGGTATTTTCTCCTTTGCGGTGATGCTGCTGGCTCTGTCTCTGAACAGTGCGGCCCTGCAGCAGCTGCCGGAGCTGTGGCAGAAAGTGGTGGAGATCTTCCGCATGACCGGCAGCTCCGGGTGGCTCTGGCTGATCTTTGAAACGCTGAATGGGCTGGTGGCACTGGTGTCCAGCATCCTGTGCATCTATGCCGCATGCATGATCGGCCACCAGTTCAAAAAGCACATGGTCCCGGCCGGTATTCTGGCATTTTTCCTGCTGTCCTTCCTGCAGAACTGGCTGAGCTCCGGTGTCAGCAGTGCCGACATGCTGCAGGCTGTTTCCGATCCCACCCTTGGCGGCGTGGACATCTCCATCGCTGCGCCCAGTGCGTTCACCACCCTGTTCGGGCTGGCGGTCAGCATTGCCTTTGCCGCAGGATACTTTCTGCTGACCCGCTGGCTGATGGAGCATAAGCTGAATCTGGAATGATCTTAATGTCCTCCGCTTTCGTTCTGGGCATTTTCAGCGAAACTACTTCTTAATTGCAATTTGTAAAAGGCTGAACCATAAACTTCATCTGATACAAAAAACATCTGCAAGCTGCCCCATTCCGGGCAAAGCTTGCAGATGTTTTTCTTGTTATAAAGTGTTCAGCACTCGTCGTACTGCTTTTTCAGGTAGTTCAGGCATTCCACCGCGTTTTCCGGGGTGGTATTCTCCAGCGTTGCAAAGATATAGGGCTTTTCCTGCTTTGCAAAGCGCAGGATGGTGCGGTAGTCCTCCATGCCTCCCTGCCCTGCACCCGTAGCAGCCAGCTGGCCGCCCGCATCCTTGCGCAGGAAATCCTTAAAGTGGATCATGGCGATGTCCTTGCCCAGAAGCTCGATGGCCTCGGCGAACACTTCCTCGCGGCGGTCCACATTTTCCATGTTCAGCAGGTTGACGGGGTCGAACAGGATCTGCAGGTTCGGGCTGCCGATCTCATCCAGCACGGTGCGGGCGCGTCTGGCATCGTACACGATGTGCTTGACCACCGGCTCAATGGCAATGGTCACGCCGTACTGCTCGGCACAGCGCACCACCGGCTTGAAGTTCTTGATAAAGGTGGAAAGTGCGGCATCGCTGCGGCACTCCGGACAGAATTTGTACTCCGCGTTGGGCGCACCGGTCTCGGTGCCCACCATGCCGCAGCCCAGAAGACTTGCAAAGCGGATATGGGCATAGTATTTTTCCTGAATGGCGTGCAGGGCATCCGCATCCGGGTGGGCAAGGTTCAGGTAGTTGCCCAGCACGGCAATGTCGATGCCGTTTTTCTCAAACAGATGCCGCAGATACAGCGCATAGCCGGGGGTCAGGGCGCTGGGGGTGCAGGGCAGCTCCTTGAAGGATTTGCTCAGAGCCACATGGGCGCAGGTAAAGCCTTTCTGGCGCACCAGCGGCAGCACCTGTTCAACGCGCAGCTTTTCCGCGTCATGCAGACGCAGGCCGAATTGGATCATGGAAAACCTCCTCCTTTCCCGCACAACACGCGGGGTTGCATTGACCTTATTATACACGAAAGCTGCGTTCCATGGAACAGCCTGAAACAAAAAAGAGCATCACTTTGCACCCTCACCGGATACAAATGATGCTCTTTTTTCAGATCTGGTCCTGGCAGATGCGGCTCATTCTCAGCGCCGGTACTTTGCAGCGGCCTGCAGGCGCTGCATCGCACGGTCGAGCGCGATCTTGCTCTGATAATATTCATGCATGCTCTGCTGATGCTGCAAACGCTCCTCGGCACGGATGCGGGCAGCCTCGGCACGGTTCTTGTCGATATCCTCCGGACGCTCGGCGCTGTCCACCAGCACCATCACGTAGGCAGGCGTCACCTCGGCAATGCCATCGCCTACCAGGATGTCCTGGCTTTCACCGTTCACCTCAAAGTGCAGGATGCCCATGTGGATGGCCACCAGCACCGGGCTGTGTCCGGCCTGTATGCCGTACACGCCATCGCTGATGGGCAGCACAAGGTCTTCGCAATCGCCCTGATAGTACTCACCGCTGGACGCAGTGATGTTCAGCATGAACTTGTTCATCAGACGGCACCGCCCTTTTCCTCAGCCAGCTTTTCCGCTGCCTTCTGGCGGGCATCTTCCAGCGTACCAACGTTGAAGAAAGCCCACTCCGGCAGATCATCGGCCTCGCCGTCCACAATGGCGGCAAAGCCGCGCACGGTATCCTGCAGCGGCACATACTTGCCCTTCAGGCCGGTAAAGTTCTCGGCCACAGCAAAGGGCTGGGACAGGAACTTCTGCAGCTTGCGGGCGCGGGCAACGGTGAGCTTGTCGTTCTCGTCCAGCTCGTCCATGCCCAGAATGGCGATGATGTCCTGCAGTTCCTGATAGCGCTGCAGAATGGACTGCACCTTGCGGGCCACGCGATAGTGCTCCTCGCCCACGATATCCGCTTCCAGAATGCGGGAGGTGGATGCCAGCGGGTCCACGGCCGGGTAAATGCCCTGCTCCACGATCTTACGGGACAGCACGGTAGTGGCATCCAGATGTGCAAAGGTGGTGGCGGGGGCCGGGTCGGTCAGGTCGTCGGCGGGGACGTAGACGGCCTGCACAGAGGTGATGGAGCCTTCCTTGGTGGAGGTGATGCGCTCCTGCAGAGCGCCCAGCTCGTTGGCCAGAGTGGGCTGGTAGCCCACAGCAGAAGGCATACGGCCCATCAGAGCGGACACCTCGGAGCCTGCCTGCACGAAACGGAAGATGTTATCAATGAACAGCAGCACGTCCTTGTGGGTCTCCTCACGGAAGTACTCTGCCATGGTCAGGCCGGTCTCGGCAACACGCATACGTGCTCCTGGGGGCTCGTTCATCTGACCAAAGACCAGTGCGGTCTTATTCAGAACACCGGACTCGTTCATCTCGCCCCAAAGGTCGCAGCCCTCGCGGGAGCGCTCGCCGACGCCGGTGAAGATGGAGTAGCCGCCGTGCTCGGTGGCCACGTTATGGATCAGTTCCTGGATCAGCACGGTCTTGCCGACGCCTGCACCGCCGAACAGACCGATCTTGCCGCCCTTTGCATAGGGGGCCAGCAGGTCGATGACCTTGATGCCGGTCTCCAGGATCTCGGTCGCGGGCTTCTGCTCTGCAAAGCTGGGGGCCTTGCGGTGGATGGGCCAATGCGGCACATCATCCACAGAGCCCTTGCCGTCGATGGGTCTGCCCAGCGGGTCGAACATGCGGCCCAGCGTGGCTTCGCCCACCGGTGCGGTCAGGCCGTGGCCGGTAGCGGTCACGGTCATGCCCTTGCCCAGACCCTCGCTGGCGGAAAGCATGATGCAGCGCACAGTGGTCTCGTTGACATGCTGTGTCACTTCCATCGTGCGCTCGGTGCCCTCGGCGGTCACGGTAAGCGCTTCCTGCAGGGCAGGCAGCTTGCCTGCGGTGAACTGCACGTCCACCACAGGGCCGGCTACGCGAATAATAGTTCCCTGTATCATACGATTGCCTCTATACTAATTTGTAAATACGTTTTATTCCGCCCGGTTCTGCACGGCAGCCGCACCGCCGATGATCTCGGTGATCTCCTGTGTAATGGAGCCCTGACGGGTGCGGTTGTATTCCAGCTGCAGCTCCCGGATCATATCGTTGGCGTTCTTGGTGGCGGAATCCATGGCGGTCATGCGGGCGCTCTGCTCTGCGCAGAAGCTCTCGGTCATGGCACCAAAGATCATGCCGTGCATATAAATGGGCGCGATCTGTTCAAACACCGTCCATGCAGACGGGAACATCTCCACATCGCCCTTCGGATCGCCCAGACCCTTGGGGGCAGGCTGCAGATGGGCGCGGTCCAGCGGCAGCAGACGCACCATGGTGGGCTCGCTGGTCAGTGCATTCTCGATGCGGGTATAGATGAGATAGATCTCATCCAGCTTGCCGGTCTTGAAATCATCGATGGCGTCCATCGTGATATCGCGGGCACGCTGCAGCGTAGGCTCCGTGGCACCGTAGTGGAAATCCTCCACCAGCCGCGGATCCTTGTGGTACAGGGCGCGGTAGCCGGTCTGGCCGATCACATAGAACCGGTCGTTCTCATCCGCATTTTCCTTGAGGAACTTGATGATGTTCTGGTTGTAAGCGCCTGCCATGCCCTTATCTGCCGTCAGCACGATGTAGGCCCGCTTGGGGTTTGCGATATTACGCTCGTGGAAGAACGGATGCACCGGCTCTTCCGGCAGGTGGGGCACCACGCGGGAAATGGTATCGCGCATACGGTTGAAGTAGGGCGATACATTCTGGTAGTTCTTACGTGCCTTGCGTAGCTTGGACGAGGAGATCAGGTACATGGCGTTCGTGATCTTCATGGTGTCCTGAATGCTCTCGATGCGCTCCTTCAGCAGCTTACTGGACGGCATGGCTGTCGCCTCCCGCATAAGCTTTCCAGGCGTTCAGGATGGCATCGACCATTTCAGGTTCCAGCTTGCCGGTGGCGGTGATCTTATCCATCGTACCGGACACATCCGCGCGGAACTGACGCACAAATGCGGAAGTTTTGGCGCGCAGCTCGGCAGTGGGCAGTTCGTCCAGCACGCCGTGGGAAGCCAGCACCAGCGTGACCACCTGCTCGGCGTCGGACTTGGGCTGATACAGCGGCTGCTTGAGCATTTCCATCAGAGCCTTGCCGTGATCCAGCTGGCGGCGGGTCTCCGCGTCCAGATCCGAGCTGAACTGTGCAAAGGACTCCATATCCTTGTACTGTGCCAGCTCGATACGCAGGTTGGCGTTGGCCTTCTTCATGGCCTTGGTCTGGGCAGCGCCGCCCACACGGGACACCGACAGACCCACATTGACGGCCGGGCGGTTGCCTGCATTGAACAGGGCGCTCTCGAGGAAGATCTGACCATCGGTGATGGAAATGACGTTGGTGGGGATGTAGGCGGAAACATCGCCTGCCTGCGTCTCAACGATAGGCAGTGCGGTGATGGAGCCGCCGCCCAGATCGTCGCGCATCCGGCAGGAGCGCTCCAGCAGACGGGAGTGCAGATAGAACACGTCGCCGGGGTAAGCCTCACGGCCCGGAGAGCGGCGCAGCAGCAGAGAAATGGCACGGTAGGCCACTGCATGCTTGGACAGATCGTCGTAAACGATCAGCACGCTCTTGCCCTGACTCATGAAGTACTCGGCCAGTGCGGTACCGGCATAGGGTGCGATGTACTGCAGGGGAGCGGAATCCGAAGCAGTAGCCGCCACGATGGTGGTGTAGCTCATGGCACCGTGCTTCTGCAGATCGCCTGCCACGCGGGCAATGGAAGAAGCCTTCTGGCCGATGGCCACATAAATGCACAGCACACCGGTGTTTTTCTGGTTCAGGATGGCGTCCGTGGCGATGGAGGTCTTGCCGGTCTGGCGGTCGCCGATGATCAGCTCACGCTGGCCGCGGCCGATGGGGAACATGGAATCGATGGCGAGGATGCCGGTGTGGAGCGGGGTATCCACGCTCTGACGCTCCAGAATGCCGGGGGCCTGCTTTTCGATGGGGTTGTAGCCCACAGCTTCAATGGGGCCCTTGCCATCGATGGGCTCGCCCAGCGGGCTGATGACACGGCCCAGGAAGGCATCGCCCACCGGGATGCCGGCACGCTTGCCGCTGCGGGTCACCATGGTGCCCACACCGACGGTCTCAGCTCCGTCGAACAGCATGATGCCCAGCTGTTCGGGGTCCACGCTCTCCACCATGCCCTTGGCACCGTTGTCGAAGGTGACGATCTCGCCGTACACGGCGCGGTTCATGCCCTCGACGTGCACGATGCCGTCGGCAGAGGAGATGACCACACCGCCCTCGGCAGAGGTCTCGGCGGGCTTGTAGTCCTCAATGCGGGTCTTGAGGGTAGCCAGCGAGGGCTTGCCCTCCATCATCTTGTCCAGCTGATGACGGCCGGAGTTATCGAACACACGGTCGCCCACCTGCAGGACATAGCCGGACAGCAGGCTCTCGTCCACCGTCACGTTCAGGATGACCTCGGTGGCATCATACAGCTTGCGTACCTCGGCGCGGATCCGGTTCAGCTCCTCTTCCCGGGGCTTGCGGGCGCTGCGCAGCTCGGCCTTGACGATGCGGTTGTCCGCAAAAAATTCACGACTGAATTCAGTTGCCATTGCCTGCACCTGCTTTCTCCAGCAGATCGTCCAGCAGACGTGCGTCGTCCTGGGCGGTCAGATTGCGGGCCAGCAGCTTCTCGCACATCGCACGGGCCAGTGCCGTGGTCTGGGCATCGGCTTCCCGCAGCTTGCTCTGGCGTTCGGCCTCGGCGCTCGCCTTGCCGGCGGCCACGATGGCGTCCGCCTGCTTGCGGGCATCTGCCAGCAGCTGCTGCTTTTCGACCTCAGCCTGCTTTTCGTAGGCTTCGCGGCGGGCAGCGGCCTCATTGTCCACATTGCGCAGTTTTTCCTGCGCGGCGTTCATGGTCTCTGCGGCTTCCTTCTTGGAGGTCTCCGCATCGGCCAGGTTTGCGTCCACCATCTGCTGGCGCTTTGCGATCACGTCCTGAACAGGCTTGAACAGGAACTTGCGCAGCACCGCATACATGACGAGGACGTTCACGACGGTCCACAGCAGGTTAATATCCAACTTCAGCATTCGTCTGCGCCTCCGTTACTGACCCAGGAACAGGATGATCAGCAGTGCAACGACGAAGCCGAAAATTGCAGTACCCTCTGCCAGAGCAGCGCCCAGCAGCAGGTTGGTCTGGATCTTGCCGGATGCCTCGGGCTGACGGGAGATTGCCTCCGTTGCCTTACCCGTTGCGATGCCGATGCCGATACCGCCGCCAATGCCGGTCAGCGCTGCAATGCCAGCGCCCAGAGCAATCAAACCATTCATAGTAATAATCTCCTTTTAAATTCAGTAAATATCAATGGATCAGTCTTCTCCGCCCATGGTCTCTTTCATGAACAGCGAAGTCAGGAACACGAACACGTAGGTCTGGATCAGACCGTCGAACAGGTCAAAATACAGGCTGAACACCGCCGGGACGAACACGGGCACCACGAGCTTGATCAGCTCCATGATGACGAATGCGCCCAGCACATTGCCGAACAGTCGCATGCACAGGCTGGTGGGGCGGATGGCGATCTCGAGGATGTTCATAGGGGTCATGACCGGAGTGGGGGCAGACAGACTCTTGAGGAAGCCAACGCCGCCGCGTGCACGGATGCCGGCACCCTCGATCAGGACGATGCTCATCAGCGCCAGCGCTGCGGTCACATCCAGATCCTTTGTGGGGGGCTTGACGCCGAACACGCCGATCAGGTTGCTGAAGGCGATGTAGATGGCCACGGTCATCAGGTAAGGCACATAGCGCCTGCCCTTTTCGCCCAGCAGACCTTCAAAGAAATTAGTGCCTGCGAGGTAGGCCATTTCCAGCACGGCCTGACGCTTGCTGATATGGTCCACCTTCAGGTTTCTGGTAAGCAGGATCGAGCCGATGGTGACGATGGCCAGGATCACCCAGCTGATGACCACGGATTCCGGGATCTGCAGCGGGCCGACCTTGACGTATTCGACGGTCAGCTCTTCCATCAATGCTTTGGTCAGATTATTCAATTGTTTTTCCTCCTTCCTGAAGAATAGGGTTCCGGGGGTAAGACCGCCGCACCGCCCCGGCGGCGCAGCGTCCTTCTTATCGCTCGAAGAAAAGGCGCAGCTTTGTGAAAAAAGTAAGGAAGGTGTTCGGCTCTGTCCGGTCACACCCTCCCTCCTGCACGGGTCACTTCGTCTTTTTTCGTTGTGTATGATAGTACGATTGACGAAAATTGGCAAGTGGCTTTGTGCACATTCTACATTTTAGGTGGTTCTACTGCATTGATATACAAAAAAAGTTGTGCATCTTGTCCAATAAAACGTTCTTCACATGTACTTTTTCCACAAATTTCTTAGCCAATTCTTAGGTTTCAATGGCTTTTTCAGGGCATTCCGGGGAATATTTCCATCAAAAATGCCCCATTGTACATACTTTATATGCCCGATATATAAAATTCGTATAGGCGTCTCGTCCGGTATTACACCCGCTCCTATACATATTTATTATAACTGCATATCTAAAATCTGTCAGTCCGCCTGTTTTGCGCCGCGGCGGAACACCAGCCGGAAGATGGCACGGGCAAGCGGCCCGCAGTACAGCAGCTGCCAGCACAGGGCCATGGGCATATTGCAGCCCCATGTATGCGCCCAAGTGCCAAAGCCGGGTTCTTTAAACAGCACCGTTGCGATCAGGCTCATCACCGGGCACATGATGCACACGATCATCAGCGAGATGGCATAGGTGATGAACTGCGGACGATCTGTGGGCCGCATGAACATAAACGCCAATCCGGTGGCCAGTTTCTCCACCACGAAAAATTCCAGCACGCAGGCAATGGGAACCATGATCGGCATCTCGTGCAGAGCCATAACAAAGGTGGCATTGGTGACACCGCCTGTGTTCAGCGCCACATTGTAAACGATCATGCCATAGACCATAATTGCAGCCATGACAATGGTAAAGAAGATACGTTCCGGTAAAGTTTTAGGCATTTTGATTCTCCGTTTCTTTTGTGTCTAAATTTTTGCCGCAAAAAAGCCGCCCCGCGAAACTTTCATCTCGGGGGGCGGCGGCGACTACCATTCATTGACGCTATTTTAGCACAAATCGATCTGACGCATAATACCCTGTGGACACTTTCTCCCGTTTTGCGCAAAATCCTCCACAAACGGCCCGGAACTTCTGGGCAGCTTTGCTGTTGACTTCCTCGGCAGCCCTCCCTGCAGGGCACAGAGTTCCTCTCCAAAGGGCCCGATCGCCCGGGCACACCGCACAGAAAGCAGCATTTTGCACGTTCTATCTGCTGTTTTTCAAGAACTGCACAATTTTATATTTATATCCTTGTGCACTCTGCGAATAGACAAATCAATCAGGAATATGTATAATAAAGCCAGAAACCAGAGAAGTACAGCAGAAGCTCAAGAGAGAGCTAATCCCGCTGACTTGAAGCAGAAAGGAGCGAGACCGATGGTCGATATGGAACCCGCACAGCAGGGACAGGCTGTCGGGATTCGCTGAGAAGCAAAATAGAGGCTCACCACAAACGGGATGTTTCCCCCGTATAAAAACACAACAAAAATGAGCCAGTCTTGAGCATCAAAAATGCGATTACACGACAACCTGTCGATAAACTTAACCCCCAGCGATTCAAATAGATCCGCCGGAGATGATTCCTATGAAGGTATCTTTTGTACGGAGAACATTATTTGAATAGCAAAAAAGGAGTTCTACCAATGTACTAAGTAGTTTGCCCCTAGCGAATCTAACTCGAAAGAATGTGGTAATATGAAATTCATCTTTAGAATCTCGGTGCCGCACTCCATCAGTTAAGAGAAGGGTCAATCCAATGTACTAAGTAATCAGTCCCCTTGAAATAGATTCTCAGTTTCCAGTAGTTTCTAAGGAGAGTCACCCTATGAAACGTTTACTCCGAAAATGAGGAACCCCAAGGAGAAGAGGCTTATGACTCCGAAGAAGTAAGTATCCAGCCGGACGAGGGCTTGCAACCGCCTCGTCCGGCTGGTTTTATTTTGTGCTGTTTTCACCAACAGTCAACGCCCGATTTGTGCAAATTTTACGCTGCGCGGTTGAATACCGTCCTTTGTTTTTGCACTTTTCTGTGGTATACTGTGGAAAAAGATGGGAGGTGCATTTCATGGAGTCGTTCGTTTCGTTTTCCACTCTGTTCAACCTTGTGCTGACCGTTATCTGGTTCATCTCCGGCATTCGGGATCTTCAAGGCAAAGACCCGTTCCTCGATCTGCCGTTCAACCAGTATCACCGCGACCCGGAGTACCGCGCCTTCTGGCAGAAAAAGAACGGCGTGTTTTACATGCTCAACAGCATCGCCTTTCTGATCTTAGCCTTCACACCTGTTACATCGCTGATTTACCGTATCATCTTCGGCATCGCCATCGTGGGAGACCTTCTTTATCTTGTCGCTTACGAAAGCTGGAACCATAGTGCGGATTGACAGCCGGAAAGGGGCCACCATGAATTTGAATCTTTCGGACTGGGATTGGCTGAACGCCGCGCTGGGTGTGCTGTTTTTGTACCGCGGCATCCGGGATCTGTACAATGGCACCGGCACCGGATGGAGCACCGAGGACGAAAAGAAGCACTTCCGCAAATTTTACGGCATTGCTTCGATCCTTTGCGGTGCACTCTATCTGGTCAACACCTTTCTTCCCAGGGTCGAGCCGCTGCACTCCATTTTGATGGTGGCAGCGCTCGTGTTGTGCGCTGCCCTGCTGATCTCGTATCTGTGCTATACTCTGAGCAGGGACGACAAAAACAAAAAGTGAGAGGTTGCTATGGAAGTCATCTGTGCGATCTTAACCGCACTTTTCGGCATCGGGTTCGGCATTTTTATGGCGCTGCATCCGGAAGATGCCATTGCCCTGCGCTCCCGCAGGCGGTACACGCAGGTACCTGAGCCCACGGAAGAGTACATCAAATTGACCCGGCTGGAGGGCATCGTAGTTTCGGTGCTCTGTGCCGTGCTTCTGGTGGTTCTGCTGTTCGCACCCCAATAATACTTTGCAGCTTTCCTCTTGCGGATTTTTTCTCACCCTGTTACAATGAGAAAAAAACGCAGGAGGTTTTTTTATTATGGTCAAGCATGTGATCCTGTGGCAGCTGAAGGACGAGCTGTCCGATGCCGAAAAAGCCGCCGTCAAGGCAGGCATCAAGGAGGGTCTGGAAGGTCTGGCAGGCAAGGTCCCGGGCCTTGTGGAAGTGCATGTCAACATCAACGGTCTCCCCTCTTCCACCGCCGACCTGATGCTGGACACCACCTTTGAAAGCGCCGAGGCCCTCAAGGGCTACTCCGTCCATCCCGCCCATGTGGCTGTGGCCGACGGCAAGGTGCGGCCCTACACCAAGGCACGGTTCTGTCTGGATTACGAGATTTAATGTTGACAAACCCACCGTTTTTGCGTATTATAGACATAACAATGTAAATTGGCTGTGAAGAGAAGAGTACGCACCGTCTGCGCCTGACAGAAAGCCCGAAGGATGGAACCGGGCAGGCCGCGCGATGCCGAAGATGGTCTCGGAGCTGCGCAGGTGAAAATTGAGCCTGCGACGGGTGCGCCCGTTACCGCGCTGCGCCGTGCTTTTTGGCCCGGCAAAAGGCTGCGCCCGCAAGGGTGCGGCGAAGCAAGGTGGTACCACGAAAGTTTCAGGCTCTCGTCCTTGTCCGGCTCAGTCCGGCAGGATGAGGGCTTTTTTCGTCCCCCGCCAAATCAGGAAAGGAAGAGTATCAACCTATGAGTGAGCACAAGACATTCTACATCACCACTCCCATCTACTACCCCAGCGACAAGCTGCACATCGGCCACAGCTATACCACTGTCGCCTGCGACGCACTGGCACGCTTCAAGCGGATGCAGGGCTATGACGTCATGTTCCTGACCGGCACCGATGAGCACGGCCAGAAGATCCAGGACAAGGCTGCCGATGCCGGTGTGACCCCCAAGGAGTATGTGGACAAGATCGTAGCCACCGTCAAGGATCTGTGGAAGCTGCTGGACGTCAGCTACGACCGCTTCATCCGCACCACCGACGACTACCATATGGAGTCCTGCCAGAAAATTTTCACCAAACTGTATGAGCAGGGCGACATCTACAAGGGCGAGTACATCGGCCACTACTGCAAGCCCTGCGAGAGCTTCTGGACCGACAGCCAGCTGGTGGACGGCAAGTGCCCGGACTGCGGCCGCGAAGTGTACGACGCACACGAGGAAGCCTACTTCTTCAAGACCAGCAAGTATGCCGACCGCCTGCTGAAGCTCTACGAGGAGAACCCCCAGTTCATCCAGCCCGAGAGCCGCAAAAACGAGATGATCGCCTTCATCAAGCAGGGCCTGCAGGATACCTGCGTGTCCCGTACCTCGGTCAAGTGGGGCATCCCGGTGCCCTTCGACCCCAAGCACACCATGTATGTGTGGGTGGATGCCCTGAGCAACTATATCTCCGCGCTGGGCTACGGCAACGAAAAATATCACGACTACGACAAGTTCTGGCCTGCCGACCTGCACATGGTGGGCAAGGAGATCCTGCGTTTCCACACCATTCTGTGGCCCGCCATGCTGATGGCTCTGGATCTGCCTCTGCCCAAGCGGGTGTTCGGCCACGGTTGGCTGCTGATGAACGGCGGCAAGATGTCCAAGTCCGTGGGCAATGTGGTGGACCCTGTGATCCTGTGCGACCGCTACGGCGTGGATGCCATCCGCTACTTCCTGCTGCGTGAGATTCCCTTCGGCAACGATGGCATGTTCACCAACGAAGCCCTGATCACCCGCATCAACAGCGATTTGGCGAACGATTTGGGCAACCTGCTCAGCCGCACCGTTGCCATGTGCGAGAAGTACTTCGGCGGCACCGTGCACAATGTGGCCGGTACCGAAGCCATCGACACCGAGCTGGAGACCATGGTCAACGAACTGACCGCCAAGGTCACGGCCGACATGGACAGCCTGACCATCCCGCAGGCCCTGATGGAGATCTTTGCGGTCATCCAGCGCGCCAACAAGTACATCGACGAGACCGCTCCCTGGGCGCTGGCCAAGGACGAGGCCAACAAGGCCCGTCTGGAGAGCGTGCTGTACCACCTGTGCGAGGCACTGCGCGTGTGCGGCATCCTGCTGAACGCATACCTGCCCACCACCGCACCCAAGATGATGGAACAGCTGGGTCTGGACGCGTCTGCTCTGGACCTGACCAAGACCACCTACGGCGTACAGGAGACCTACACCGTGCACAAGGGCGAGGCACTGTTCCCCCGCATCGATGTGGCAAAGGAAATTGCCCACCTGAAGGAAGAGGACGAGAAGCGCAAGGCCGCTGCCGAAGCTGCCAACAAGGCCAAGGCTGAAGCTGAGAAGAAGGCTGCCGCCCCCGCCGAGGAGAGCACCGTGGACTTTACCCACGAGGAAGAGATCGACTTTGACACCTTCTGCAAGGTGGAACTGCGCGTGGCCGAAGTGCGCGCCTGCGAGAACCTGAAGGAAAGCAAGAAGCTGCTGCACCTGACCGTGTTTGACGGCGAGCGGGAGCGCTGCATCCTTTCCGGCATTGCAAAGTGGTTCAAGCCGGAAGACCTGATCGGTAAGAAGATCGGCATTGTGTGTAATCTGGCACCTCGCCCCATGATGAAGGGCAAGTATGTCAGCGAGGGCATGATCTTTGCTGCTGATACCGCCGACGGCGGCTGCTCCATCGCTTTCTACGGTGACGACACCCCCGTAGGCAGCCGCATCCACTGAGCCGCCATGCAGGAAAACAAAACGCTTTCCCGCGCGGAATGGCTGGATAAGATCTTCGGCACGCCGGTGTTCGCCGTGCTGCTGGCCATTTTCTGCAATGTGCTGTGGGGCTCGGCCTTCCCCTTCATCAAGCTGGGCTACCGGCTGTTCTCCATTGAGACCAGCAACACCGCCTCCATCTTCTGCTTTGCCGGTGTGCGGTTCATGCTGGGCAGCTTTCTGGTGCTTCTGGGCAGTGTTCTGCTGCAGAGCCGCCTGCCCAAGTTTCCCCGCGGCAAAGTGGCAGCGGAGTGCTGTGCTCTGGGCCTGTGGCAGACCACGACCCAGTACGCATTCTATTACATCGCTGTTGCTATGCTCACGGGTGCCTTTGGCGGCATCCTGAACAGCACCCAGAGCTTTCTGGGCGTGATCTTTGCCCACTTCATCTATGGCAATGCCGACCGCATGACTCCTGCCAAAACGCTGGGCTGTGTCATCGGCTTTGCGGGCGTGCTCATCGGCACGCTGGGCAACCACGGCAGCGGCAGCGGCTGGGGCGTGTTCTGCATGATGGCCGCTACCATCATCTTTACCCTGTCCGGCCCGTGGAACAAATCCGTGACCAAAAAAGCAGACAGCTTTGCCGTCTGCTTCATCAACCTGTTCGTGGGCGGTCTGGCACTGTTCGTGCTGGGCACTGTGCTGGGCGGCAGTCTCCATGTGCAGAGCGCACTGGCGATGGTGGTCATGCTGTATCTGGCCTTCATCTGCGGGGCAGGCTATGTGCTGTGGGCTCTGCTGATGAAGAACAACCCGGTCAGCCGCATTGCCATCTTTGGCTTCGTGAACCCGGTGGTCAACGTACTGCTGAGCGCCGTGCTCAACGGCGAACCCCTGTTCCGCTGGCAGTATCTGGCGGCGCTGGTGTTCGTGTGTGTTGGCATCTGGCTGGTGAACAAGGCCCCCGCCAAAAAGGAGGGCAAATGACCGGCCCCATTTTTGACACCCACGCGCACTACAGCGCCCGCGCCTTTGACGCCGACCGCTATCCCCTGCTGGACAGCCTGCCCGGTAAAGGCGTGGTGGGCGTGTGTGAACAGGCCACCCACTCCGGGGATGCACCCAAAGTGCTGGAGCTGGCGCACCGCTACCCGTGGGTGGTGGCAGCTGTTGGCATCCACCCGGAAAGCCTGCTGCCCGCCGCCGACTGCGGCGAGGAAGGCCCGGCTCCTACGGTCTCGGTGTACGGCGGAGACTGGGCCGCAGAGATGCGCGCTCTGGCCCTGTATTACGAGGACCCCAAGGTGGTAGCTGTGGGTGAGTGCGGGCTGGACTACCACTGGCCTGTGCCCAAGGATGCCCAGCTGGCCATGTTTGAGGCACACATCCGGCTGGCGCTGGAGCTGGACAAGCCCATCATCGTGCACGACCGCAACGCCCACGCCGACGTTTACGCCCTGCTCAAAAAATACCAGCCCAAGGGCATCGTCCACTGCTATTCCGGCAGTGCCGATGACGCGGTGTGGCTGGCAAAGCAGGGACTGTTCATCGGTTTTGGCGGGGCGTGTACCTTCAAGGGTGCCAAGCGGGCGGCAAAGGCCATCAGTGCCCTGCCGCTGGAAAGCATCGTGCTGGAGACCGACTGCCCCTACATGGCACCGGAGCCGGTGCGCGGCACCCGCTGTGACAGCTCCCTCATCCGCTATGTGGGCGAGTATATCGCCCAGCTGCGGGGCATCTCTGCCGAAGAGGTGTTCCGCACCACAGCCGAAAATGCCCGCCGGGTATACGGGCTGTGATCCGTTTTTCGCAAGTTGCACAGGTTTTTCTCTGTGCTTCTGTATAAATCAACAATCAAAATCCAAACTGTTATAAGGAGAACCTACCATGAAAGCACGTATTCCTAAGCACCGCGAGTTCATCATCAACTTCCCCGACAGCATCGACCAGAACAAGGCCAACGAGGGCTGGGCAAAGCTGCAGCAGATCGTTGAGGACTACAAAAAGGCCCACAACGGCGCTTCCGTCTACGCCCCCACCTTCATCGAGGACTGCGAGGCCGAGGTGAAGAAGCTGCAGGAAGAGTACGGCTTCGAGTACACGGTCGAATACGTTCAGTAATTTCTGATATTTAAAATCCCCTCTGTGCATCTGCGCAGGGGGGATTTGCAGTTTCAGGGGGAACCGCTTTTTCCCTGCGGTGTGCTCCTGCAAAAATACAGCCCCGGCAGACTGCATGGTCTGTCGGGGCTGTGCTTTCCTGTCCGGGTCACTTTTCCACTTTACTCAGCAGGATGCGGTCATTGTCCAGATTCTTGCCGGCATTCTCGCGGAACTTTTCAAGCAGGTCGTCCACGGTCATCCGGCTGCGTTCCTCGCCCTTCACGTCAAAGACGATGCGGCCGGAATCCATCATCAGGGTGCGGTTGCCCAGCTCCAGTGCCTGATGCATGTTGTGGGTGACCATCAGGCAGGTGATCTTCTTTTCAGCCACGATGCTCTTGGTCAGCTCCAGTACCTTTTCGGCGGTGGCGGGGTCCAGTGCGGCGGTGTGCTCGTCCAGCAGCAGCAGCTTGGGGGTGACGAGGGTGGCCATGAGCAGGGTCAGCGCCTGCCGCTGACCGCCGGAAAGCAGTCCCACCGGCTGCTTCATGCGGGCTTCAAGGCCCATATCCAGCAGCGCCAGCTTTTCGCGGAACACTTCCTTGTCCTTGCGGGAGATGCGGGAGAAGATGGCGTGGGGCGCGGTGCCGGCACGCAGATAGGCCAGTGCAAGGTTTTCCTCAATGGTCATGTTGGGTGCCGTGCCCTTGAGCGGGTCCTGAAACAGGTGGCCGATGACCTTGCTGCGCTGGTGCTCCGGCGCAAAGGTGATATCCTGTCCGCCCAGCAGGATGCTGCCCTCATCCGCGATGAAGCCGCCGGTGATGGCGTTGAACAGGGTGGATTTGCCCGCGCCGTTGGAGCCCACGATGGTGGCAAAGTCCCCGGCTTCCATGTGCAGGCTGACACCGTTCAGGGCCACTTTTTCATTGACCGTGCCGGGGTTGAAAGTCTTGTGCAGGTCGTTCAGCTGAAGCATTTCCATCTTACTTTTCCTCCTTGCCGGTAGTCACGCGGCGGCGGCATGCCCCATGCTTGCGCTGCTCAAAGGCGATTTTTTCCTTGATGGCCGGCATCGAAATGGCGATGGCCACGATGATGGCAGACACCAGCTTCATGGCGGCGGCAGGCACATTGAAGCGCAGGGCCACAGCCACGATAAAACGGTACAGGCAGCTGCCGAACACCACGCCGATGATCCGGCGCGGCATGGTGCGCTTACCAAGCAGAGTCTCGCCGATGATGAGGGAAGCCAGTGCGATGGTCACCATGCCGGTGCCCACATTGATATCGCAGCTCTTCTGATACTGTGCCAGCAGGCCGCCGGAGAGGGCGCACAATGCGCCGGAAATGCACAGGCCCACCGTAATGGTGAAAGCCGGGTTAATGCTGGAAGCACGCACCATAGCAGCGTTGTCACCGGTGGCGCGGATAGACAGGCCCAGCCGGGTGCCCAGAAAGCCCAGCATCGCCGCACCGGCAAGCAGGATCATGGCCAGCGCGATGGCCAGCTTATACCAGCCGCCAAGGAAGCTCAGTGAGCCCTTTGCCAGCGAGAAAACAGTGTCGGTCTTGACCAGCGACATGGTGGAGGAAAAGCCCATCACGGCCAGATTGATGGTGTAAAGGCCGGTGTTGACGATGATGCCTGCCATGATGCTCTCCACGCCAAGGCGGGTCTGCAGAAAAGCCGTAACAAAGCCGGAGCACACGCCTGCCGCCATGGCTGCGAACAGGGCCAGAATGGGGTGGCCGGTCAGTGCTACCTGACAGGCCACGGCGCAGCCCAGCGTGAAGCAGCCGTCAGTGGAAAGGTCTGCGATGTTCAGGATGGAATAGCTCAGGAACAGTGCCAGCGCCACCAGGGCATAGATACAGCCCAGTTCCAGCGCCGTCTGTAGGACGTTGAGCGAAAAGATACTCGCCAGCATGTGTGTGCTCCTTTTATGTTTCTTTTTGATTGGACGATTTAAAATGGCCTCCGCTTTTGCTCTGGCCATATTCAGCGGAATTGGGTTTTTATTCGGGATTCAGAAAAGCCTGCGGGCTTTTCTGAATCCCCTTTTCACGAGTAGGGTCGTGACGGAAAACGGCATTTGCAGCGCCGCTTTCTGCGAAAGCGCGGCGCTGTGGGCGGCGTCCTCGCCCTCTCAGGCGCTTACGCGCCAGCTCTCCCAAAGGGAGAGCCTCTGGCAAAGCTGCACACTTTGCAATTGAATCGAAAACTTTTCCTAAAGCCGCCAAAAGCTCCCCCTTTCGGGGGAGCTGGCAAAACCGTCAGGTTTTGACTGAGAGGGTACTTTTTTAAGAGAAGTTCTCTGCGGTGGTTACTTCCACGATCTCGGTGCAGTAGGGCTTGAAGGCCTCCTTCACGGTGTCGAGGTCAAGGCCCAGCGCTTCGCAGGTCTCGGTGTTGATGGTGACGATGCCGTTATCAAAGGTCTGGTAGGGCAGGTCTGCAGTGGTCTTGCCCTCGCACAGCAGCTCTGCCACCATATCGGCAGTGGCTTCGCCCAGCTGGACGTAATCCACGCCGTAGCCTACGAACGCACCGTTCAGTGCAAAGCTGTCGGCACCGGTGTAGTGCTGCACGCCTGCCTCGGTAAAGGTCTCGTAGATGGACAGCTCTGCGGTCATCACGGTGTTGTCGGTGGGGGTAAACACGGCCTTGACACCGGCGGCGATCAGAGCCTCAGCCGCCATCTGCACCTCAGCGGTGGTGGTGCCGTTCTTCTCAATGTACTTGATGCCGTTGGCATCACAGAAAGTCTTGGCATCGGCAATGGCCTGGGTGGAGGCATCCTGACTCAGGTCGTACAGCAGGCCGATGGTGTCAATATCCGGGTTGACAGCGGTGATCAGGTTCATGATGGCCTCGGTGTTCAGTGCGTCGGAGGTGCCGGTGATGTTCTCCTCGCCGTCAAAGCCTGCAGCGGCGGGGTCGGTGACAGCAGAGTAGACAACGGGGATATCGGTATCCTCCACAGCGGCCAGCATGGTTGCGGCGGTGGGGGTAGCCACAGCCACGATCACATCCACGCCGTCTCCTACGAGGTCGGCACCAATCTGGTTCAGGTTGGACTGGTCAGCCTGTGCATTTGCGTAGTAGTCGGCGTAGTCGAAGGTAACGCCCTTCTCTGCCCCCAGCTCATCCAGACGGCTCTCCACAGATTCCACGATCTGGTTGAGGGAAGCATGATCCACATAGTTGACGATGCCCACCTTGAAGGTCTGGCCGCCCTCGGCTGCTGCGGAAGAAGCAGTGGAAGATGCAGCCACGGTGCTGGAAGCGGAGCCGCCGCAGCCGGTGAATGCCAATGCAGAAACGGCGGAAGCAGCCATAGCGGCCTTGAGGAAGCTGCGGCGGGAGATCATGGTAACGTTTTTCATAATAGTAAACTCCTTTCCCGGAGCGGGCGGCAAAAGTAAAAGACCCGCTTCCCTTGCGGGACGGGTCTTACAAATAAAAACGACCCTGTCCCTGTGTGTTATCCACAAGGACAGGATCGGTAAAGTTCGATTCTGCGGTGCCACCTTGCTTGCCCTGCTTTGCAAACTGCAGAGCCTCTCACGGAGAGCCAACACTCCCCTGTCCTGTAACGGAGACTTCCGTCCAAAGCTACTAAGGCTTGCTGCCCATTTGCCCGGCCCTCGGCGGCCCACGAAGCTCTGCCCCGCTCTCGCCCGTTTTCACTGTCCGGGCTCACTGAAGATGCGCTGTGCAGGTTCTCTTCCGCCTCATCGGTTTGATTGCATTATACGCTTTATTGGCATAAAGTCAAGGGGAAATTTCAAAAATTTCTTTTTTCTACAGCACAAAGTCATTCTTCCGTGCATCAGGCCCGCTTTGTGCGGCGCTTGCGCCAGACGAAGTACGCCGTGTACGCCAGCCATACCACAATGCCGCCCAAAGTCAGCGCACGGCTCAGCCGGATGCCGTCGGGCTGGTAGACAAAATCGATGCTGTTTTCACCTGCCGGGCACAGCACAGCCATCAATCCCTCGTCCACCTCCACAATGTCGGCCTCCTGCCCGTTGACATAGGCCGTAAAGCCGTCATCGTAAGGCACGGAGAAGAACACGAGGTTCTCTTTTTCCAGCGTGATCTCGGCGTGGAAGCCCGAATTGTTCATCTGGAACACACTGGCAGCCGTGGCACGGCGCTCGCGGCAGTCCTGCACGTAGGACTCATAGTACAGCTCCTCCCGTCTGCCTTCCGGCAGATGGGTGAGGTACTTGCCGTAGACTGCAGCATCCTCGTCGGTAAGCACCAGTGCACGCATCAGGAGGTTTGCGCGGGTGGCCTTGGCTGTTTCCTCGTACTCGGTCTGGGTGAGGTAATAGTCATAGGCAAAGCCCATGGGCACGTAGTTCGTGTTGCGGTAGACCGCATAGCCGTCCTTTGCAAAGGCATATTCCCAGCCGTCGTCGGCTTCGTTTTCAAAGTCGGTCTGCTTTTCCGGCGTGGTGATAAGGTACTCCACACTCAAAAGGCCCCGCAGTGCATAATTGGAAAGCTCCGGCTCACTGCGCACATCCCGCTTGACCCCCAGCGCCGGGTAGAAGCTGAGGATGCTGGGGGCTGCCGTGCTGCCAAAATACTGCAGGCAGCTTTTATCCAGCCACATGCCGATGTTGTCGTGGATCTTGTACGTATCCACGCGGTAATCGCCTTCGGGCAGGTCGTTTTTCAACAGCAGGGCGTTGGTGTCCTGCTTCACAAGGTCGCTGTCGGTATACCACTGGCCGAACTTGCCAATGCCGATGTGCACCACGCTGAACAGGAAGGCAAACGCCAGCACTGCCGCCGTCAGGCGCTGGGCAAAGCGGCTGTCGCCCCGCCACTTCTGGCAGAGATAGCGGTACAGCAGCAGGCCCAGCAGGCCAAAGCCCAGCACCGCACAGTACTGACCGGGGTTCTTGAGCACGCCGAACGACCAGCTGCCGGTGTCGCTGTCCTGCACCGGCACCACCGCAAAGGCCACCGTGGCGATCATCAGCCAGCTGATGCCGCGGGCCGGGCTGTCCAGATCGGTGTTGTGGTCTTCCAGCGCGTTCACGGTCATTGCGGCCAGCACCAGCACCGGCATATAGTACCAGCGCGCATAGTAGCTGGAATTGAGGGCGTAGAACGCACTGTTCAGGATGGGCACCAGTGCGAACACGGCGCAGGTGCCCACGATGCGCTTTTTACTGTCGCCGCACTTTGCTTTCCAGTAGGCCACGGCACCGGCCAGACTGCACAGCGGCAGATAGGCCGACATGCTGGTCCACTTGATCACGCCCTCCGACCAGATGGATGTGAGATAAGGAGAATCCGGCGGCATGATCCAGCTGACGAGAATTGCAAGGTACTGCTGCACCTTGCTGTAGGTCAGAAAGCCCCAGCCGGAGGAAAGGTCGATGGTGCGCGGGTTCTGCAAAATGGAGAGCACCGCAGGCACCAGCAGGATGCTGCCCATGGCAGCGCCCAGCAGGCTTTCAAAGGCCAGCAGCCCGAACTTTTTTGCAGTGAGACGGAAGTCCCTTGTGCTGAGCTTGCAGATGAAGTAGATGGCCAGAAACACCACCTGACCGATGAAGAAGAAGTAGTTGTTGACAAGGTTCACCGCCACCCAGAACGCAAACCAGCTGCGGCGGTCGTTGTAAAGGGCCTCGTCCAGCGACCACAGCAGATACGGGAACAGCGCCACCACATCTACAAAGTGGTTGAAGAACACATTGTATACCGTAAAGCCGGAGAAGGTATACAGGCAGGCTCCCAGCACGGCGTAGTCGATATTTTTGACGTAGCGGCGCAGATACAGGTACGCACCGCCGCCTGCCACGGCAAACTTGAGCACCAGCAGCGGCACCATGAGGTAGGGCAGCCACCCCTGCGGGAAGAGCAGCGAGAACCAGAAGAACGGCGAGCCGTACAGGTAGAACGAATAGGCGTTCATCACGCCGCTGCCAAGGTCGGTAGCCCATGAGAAGGTATTGTGCACCGAGGTGAACGCACTGTCCGGGTAGCCTGCGCCCTTGATAAAGCCGTTCATATAGCGGTAAAAGCTGATCTGCTGGCTGTTGAAATCGCCTGCATAGTGGAAAAAGCCGCCGTCGATGATATAAAACGGCAGAAAGAACAGGGTCGCCGTGAGGGCACACAGGCCCACCGTCAGCCAGAATTTATCCTTTTTTTGTCCCAGCAGCTGCGGCTGCCGGGCAGTACCAGACCGCTCCATGGTTTCCTCTTTTCTCTGCCAAAGCGGCAGAAAGTTGGTTTGTTCTAGTATAGCACGAACACTGCGCAGAAAAAAGGGCTTGACAACGCTCTGCCGGACAGGTATGTTGGAGAAAAAAGGAGGAAGCTGCCATGCTGTACCCGTTCAGCGCCCTGCTGGCGCGCATGAAATACATTACCCGCTGGAGCCTGATGCACTCCACCCGGGCCGAATCTCTCAGCGAGCACACCTGCGATACCGCCCTGCTGGCCCACATGCTTTGCCTGATCGCACGGCGGTACACCGGCACGCCCTGCCGCCCCAAAACGGTAGCAGTGGCGGCGCTGTACCACGACGCGCCGGAGATCATTACCGGCGACATGCCCACACCGGTCAAGTACAGCAGCCCCACCCTGCGGGATGCCTACAAGGCGTTGGAAACCGAGAGCGTGCGCTGCATGACCGGCCTTCTGCCGGACGAGTTGAGCGAAGAGCTGTCCCCGTTCATCTCCGGGGAACTGCTCACCGCCGAGGAAAAGCGCCTGCTGAAGGCCGCCGACCGGCTGAGCGCCCTCATCAAATGCACGGAGGAGCAGCGCAGCGGCAACCACGAGTTTGACGCGGCGCTGGCCCAGCAGAAAGCGGCCCTGCAGGCCATGCACTGCCCGGAAGCCGACTGGTTCATAGAGCACTGTCTGCCCTGTTACACCCAGAATCTGGATGAGCTGACCCGGCAGCAGTAATATTCCCCTTACGGAAACGGCACCTCGCGCACGTCGTCCGGGTCGATGCCCGCTTTGCGCTGCTCTTCAAAAACAGCATCGATCAGCTCGTCTAGATCTTCCAGATGGGTCAGGGTGCAGCAGTAGCGGCGCAGATTGGCCGCACCTTTCAGCCCCTTCATATAGTGCATGGTCTGAGAGCGGGCCTGCGGCATGGCGACGAACTCGCCCTTCTGCTCCACCATCTCCTCCACCTGACGGCGCAGCGCATTCATGCGGGCCTGCAGGTTGGGTGCCTTGGGTGCGGGCAGGCCTTCAATGGCGGCGTTCACCCGCTCAAAGAGCCACGGGTCGCCCAGCGCGCCCCGGGCGATCATCACGCCGTCACAGCCGGTGGCCTGCATCATCTCCACCGCATCCTCTGCCGAGTGGATGTCGCCGTTGCCCAGCACCGGCACTCTGACGGCATCCTTCACCCGGGCAATGATCTCCGGGTCGATGCCGGGGGTGTACATCTGCTCCCGGGTACGGGCGTGCACCGCAATGAGGGCTGCGCCGGCCTGCTCACAGGCCTTGGCACACTCCACTGCAGTGATGTGGTCGGCATCCCAGCCCTTGCGCATTTTCACGGTGACAGGCCGTTTTGTATTTGCCACAACCTGCTCCACGATGCGCCCGCAGCGGTCCGGGTTCAGCATCAGCTTGCTGCCTGCGCCGCCGGACACGATCTTGGGGGCCGGGCAGCCCATGTTGATATCCACAAAGTCGAACTCGTACTGTTCGATGGCGGCGGTGGCTTCGCCCATGATCTCGGGCACTTCGCCAAAGATCTGCACGCCATAGGGTGCACCGTTGGGTTCGGCCTTGAGCAGGCTCACCGTCTTGTGGTCGCCGTACACCAGCGCCCGGCTGGACACCATTTCGCTCACAGTAAAACCCGCACCGTGCTGGGCCATCAGGCGGCGGCAGGGTGCATCCGTAAAGCCCGCCATCGGGCCGAACACCGCCCGGTGCGGCAGGATGATATTGCCGATTTTCAAAGGTTCCATTGGTTGTTCCTCGCTGTTATCGAAAAAAGCTCCCCCGCAGGGGAGCTGGGTATTACCGTGCGAATCCTTTCGGGTACGGCATAAGTCTCCCTCACTGAGGGAGGTGGCATCGCCGCAGGCGATGACGGAAGGAGTTTCTGTAGAAAACTCCCTCAGTCTCGCATTCGCTCGACAGCTCCCTCAATGAGGGAGCCTTTTTTACATCTTCTCCGGCACGTTGATCTTGAACATGGTCAGCACGTTGAAGATGGCATTCTTCACGCCGATGCACAGGGCCAGACGTGCCTGCTGCACAGCGGGGTCTGCACCCTGAATGCGGCAGCTGCCGTAGAAGCGGTGGAAGGCGCTGGCCAGATCAATGACAAAGCGGTTGATGCGGCTGGGGTCGTACTTCTCGGCCGCCATGACGATCTCCTGCGGGAAGGCTGCCAGCATCCGGATCAGATCCATCTCGGAAGGCTCGGTGAGCAGGGTGGCATCCACCTTCTCGGCACCGGCAAACTGCACGCCCTCGCTCTCCATCTTTTTCAGGATGGAGCAGATGCGGGCATGGGCATACTGCACATAGTACACGGGGTTATCGTTGTCGGTCTTGACAGCCTGATCGAGGTCAAAATCGATGCCGCTGCCTGCGTCGTGCATATTGAACAGGAAGCGTGCGCTGTCGATGGGCACCTCTTCCAGCAGGTCGGTCAGGGTGATGGCATTGCCGGTGCGCTTGGACATCCGCACAGGCTGGCCGTCGCGCATCAGGTTGACCATCTGCATCAGCACAACGTCCAGATCTTCGCCGTTCAGGCCGATGGCATCCATGGCTCCCTTCATGCGGGCCACATGGCCGTGATGGTCTGCACCCCAGACATCGATGGCCTTGGCAAAGCCACGGGTGGCCAGCTTATTGTAGTGGTAGGCGATATCGGCGGCAAAGTAGGTGGGGATGCCGTTGGCACGGACGAGCACTTCGTCCTTGGCTTCCTCCTCGGTTCCGTCCTCGGTCTTTTTCTTGTTCACCGTGCCGTACTTGGCAGCGTACTGGGCGCTGCGGTACATGATGGCACCGTCCTCCGCCTTATAGCATGCGCCCAGCTCCAGCAGCTTATCCACCACGGCCATCACCGCGCCGGACTCGTGCAGGGTGCTCTCATGGAACCACACATCGTAGTCGATGCGGTACTTGCCCAGATCGCGCTTGAGGGCAGCAATGTTCTTGGGCAGAGCGTAGGCCACCAGTGCGTCCTTCAGGGCGGCAAAGGCCTCGCTCTCGAACAGAGTCTCCTCGTCCATCCCCTTGCAAGCGGCAACGTACTTGTCGCCGTTCAGCTCGGCAAACTCACCGGCCAGCACCTTGATGTCGCCGCCCTGATAGCACTCGGCGGGCAGCGGATAGGCTTCCTCACCGCAGTATTTCTGCAGGTAGCGCACGGCAAGGCTCTTGCCGAACTTCTGGATCTGGTTGCCGGCATCGTTGATATAGAACTCACGGGTCACATCATAGCCGGACCAGTCCAGCACAGCGGACAGACAGTCGCCCAGAGCACCGCCGCGGGCGTTGCCCATGTGCATAGGGCCGGTGGGGTTGGCGGAAACGAATTCCACATTGTACTTGGCGCCCTTGCCGTGATCGGTGCGGCCATACTCCTTGTTGGAGCAGGCACCCAGCACCACACTGGCCCAGAAGGACGGAGCCAAAAACAGGTTGATGAAGCCGGGGCCAGCCACTTCCACCTTGGCAAACACACTGTTCTCGATGGAGGGCAGATGTGCCAGCAGCGCATCCGCGATCATCTTGGGAGCCTTGCGCCAGCTGCGTGCACCGGCCATGGCGATGTTGGAGGCGATATCGCCGTTCTTGGTATCGGCGGGGATCTCCACGATGAAGGCGGGCAGCTCAGCTTCCGGCAGAGCACCATCGGCCATGGCGGCCTTGGCGGCAGCGGTCAGCAGAGCGCGTGCCTCGTCCAGCGCAGCCTGACGGGGGTTATAGTTCTGGTAGGTCTTTTCAAATTCAGTCATTGGTCTGGTTCCTTTCACAGTCTGGGAAATATCTCAGTTTACGTGGGTCACGGTCACTTCAAGGCGGTTGCGGCTCACAAGCTCGGCGCTGTTGGCATCCAGCAGGTAGCCGAACTTTGCGGTGCCGCCCTTCTCGGTCAGGCCGCACTCGATCTCGTCGGCGGTCACGCCCAGCGTCATGGAGCCGTAGCCTGTCTCGTAGTGGCAGAGGTTGCGCTTGCCTTTTTCGATCAGCAGCTGGGTGCCGGCCCCGCCGCCCTTGCCAAACCGCAGCATCGCCACGCGGCTGCCGTCGGCGGCAATTTTCAGGGTGGTGGTGCAGCCCTCGTAGCCGGTGGTCTCGGTCTCTTTATAGGTAATGTAGTAGCTGCCGCCCTTCTGCACGAACTGGCCGCGGGTCATCAGCTCCACAAACTCTTCCTTTTCTTCCTGCTCCACAGGCTCTTTCACATGCTGCTCAATGCGGCTCTTGATGCGGATGATATAATCTTCCTTCAGCGGTTTGCTCACGTTTTTCTGTCCTTATCAATATTTATCAATGGCGATCTGATCCACCGGGCCGCCCTTGTACTCGCCCAGGAACAGGTCTGCCGTCTGCACAAAGCTGTCCGGCACATCGCTCACGTAGAAGTGCGCCTGACCCTCGTGCTCCTGCGCCGCTTTCAGGCCGCGCTCGGAGAGCATCTGTTCCAGATGGTGGGCGGCGGTCTTGGCCGGATCCACCAGCGTCACGCTCTGGCCCATGAACTCGCCGATCATGGTCTTGAGCAGCGGGTAGTGGGTGCAGCCCAAAATCAGGGTGTCCACACCGGCCTCACGCACCTCGGTCAGGTACTGAGCGATCACCAGCTTCGTCACCTGCTGTCGGCTCTCCTCGCTGTGGTCCACGTAACCGGCCTCCACCAGCGGCACGAACAGCGGGCAGGCCTGCGCGGTGATCTCCACCCCCGGCACCAGCTGACGCAGCAGCTTTTCGTAGCTGCGGGAGCGGATGGTGGCAGCGGTGCCGATCACGCCGATGCGGCGGTTGCGGGTAGCAAAGGCTGCTTCCCGGGCGGCAGCATCCACCACGCCCAGATACGGCACCGGCAGCTTTGCCGCTTCTGCAGCCGGGTAGGTACTGGACACGGTGCCGCAGGCCGCCATGATGCACTTTACATTTTTAGAGAGCAGGAATGCCACGTCCTGACGGGCATACTGCAGGATGGTCTCCGGGCTGCGGCTGCCATAGGGCACGCGGCCGGTATCGCCAAAATAGATGATCTCCTCGTGGGGCAGGCGCTTGCGCAGCTCCCGCACACCGGTCAGGCCGCCAAGGCCGCTGTCGAATACGCCGATCGGGCGGTTATCCATGCTGCTTTTCCTTCCTTTCCAGCGCCAGCGCGATCAGCCGGTCGATGAGCTGCGGCACCGGCAGGCCCTCGTGCTCCATCAGCTTGGGGTACATGCTGATGGACGTGAAGCCCGGGAAGGTGTTGATCTCGTTGATCAGCACCCGGCCAGTACCCTTTTCCACAAAGAAATCGCAGCGGGCAAGGCCCTCGCAGTTCAGGGCAGTGTAGGACATGGCGGCGTAGGTCTTCACCTCGTCCAGCTTTGCTTCCGGCAGGTGAGCCGGGATGACGGTCTGGCTCACGCCGTTCTTGTACTTGTCGTCGTAGGTATAGAACTCGGCACCGGCAAGGATCTCGCCCGGACGGGTAGCCACGGCGGGGTCGGAGCCGATCACGGCGCACTCCACTTCCTGTCCGTCCACAAAGGCTTCAAACACCACCTTGCGGTCGTTTTCCAGTGCAAGGTCGATGGCCTTTTTCAGCTCGTCACGGCTGGACACCTTGGAGATGCCCACGCTGGAACCGGCGTTTGCGGGCTTGACGAACACGGGCCAGCCCAGCTTCTTTTCCACACCCTCGCACACGCCTTCCAGATCGGACTCGATCTCCCAGCGGTCGGCAGCCAGCCATCTGGTGTGGGGCACACCGTTGGCCTCGAACAGAGCATTGGCCACGGCTTTGTCCATGCACACCGCGCTTGCCAGCACGCCGCAGCCCACGTAGGGGATGCCGGCCAGCTCCAGCAGGCCCTGCACCGTGCCATCCTCGCCCCACAGGCCATGGAGCACCGGGATGACCACATCCACATGCACTTTTTCCACATGGCCTTCCGGGGTGAACAGGATCATGCCGTGGTCGGCGCGGTCCGGACTGATGACGCAGGCCATGTTGCCTGCCAGCTCTTCCCAGCTGCCATCGGCCATCTGGGCGGCCGTGGCCTCGGTGTACAGCCAGCGGCCCTCCTTGGTGATGCCCACAGTGAGCACCTCATATTTTTCACGGTCAATGTTGTTGACGAAGTTGCCCACAGAAACGCGGCTGACCTCGTGCTCGCTGGACATACCGCCGAACAGCAGCACAACGCACATTTTTTCAGACTGCATGATAACTCTCTCCTATTTATAAAGCCCAAGACCTGGGTGGGATATAACCGGTAAAAATGCCGTTCTGGCTTATTATACAATATCTATGCGCGCGATGCAAGCAGAATGCCAAAAAGCTGCCGGTGGGTAAAAGAGATATTTTTCAAAAAAACTTTCCAAAAATCGAAGATTTCCGCTTGACGGATGGAAAAGTGCGTGGTACAATGATATCACCTCTTTTGCGGGGTTATTAAGTGCGCCTGTTTTACAGGTAACACCCGCAACCCGAGGGAGGTTCAAAACAACCGTTATAATGGAGGTGTCAACAAATGACCGTTAAAATCACTCTGGCCTGCACCGAGTGCAAGCAGCGCAACTACAACACCACGAAGAACAAGAAGAACAACCCCGATCGTCTCGAGATGAAGAAGTATTGCCGTTTCTGCAAGAAGCACACCGTTCATCGCGAAACCAAGTAAGAAAGGCGGACGCATCATGGCAGACAAAACCGAGAACAAGCCGGGCTTTGTGGCCAGAGCAAAGGCCGCTGTGAAGAACTTCTTTGGCAAGTGTGCCAAGTTCTTCCGCGACACCAAGAGCGAGCTGAAGAAGGTGGTGTGGCCGTCCAAAGAGGACGTTAAGACCAACACCGTCGTCGTGCTCGTGACCGTCGCCATCGCAGCGGTCGTGATGATCCTGCTGGATGCCATCTTCGGCGGCATCCTGGGCCTGATCATCGGCGCCTGAGAATCATCTTGAAACGGAGGGCAGACCAAAATGGAAGAACAATCCAATGAGGCACTTTGGTATGTAGTGCATACCTATTCCGGCTATGAGAACAAGGTCGCGAACGACCTGCAGACCATGGTGGAGAACCGTCATCTGCAGGATCTGATCTGCGATATCAAGGTTCCCGTCGAGATGGTTCCCGAAATTGACAAGAACGGCAAGCAGAAGATGGTGGAGCACAAGCTCTTCCCCGGCTACGTTCTGGTCAAAATGGTGATGAACGACGATACCTGGTACGTGGTGCGCAATACGCGCGGCTGCACCGGCTTCGTCGGCCCCGCATCCAAGCCCGTTCCCCTCTCTGCTGAAGAAGTAGAGAAGATGGGCGTGGAAAAGGCTGCACCTCTGGCAGTCGACTTCAACGTCGGCGACACCGTGCAGATCACCGCCGGTCCTCTGGAAGGCTTTATGGGCCTTGTGGAGGAGATCGATACCGAGAACTTCAAAGTGAAGCTCAAGGTCAACATGTTCGGCCGCGAGACCCCCGCAGAGGTGGAGATCGGTCAGGTCGAGCTGCCGTAACCAACCGGCACAAATCGTTTACCAAGGTAAGACCGCAGTGCGGTTCTTATAGAGCGTGTGCACTGTGCACATGCTCGTGGGAGGCACGGAGACACCGTGCCGCAACTCACCACAGATTTTTGGAGGTGCATTTATTATGGCACAGAAAGTTACTGGCTACATTAAGCTGCAGATCGAGGCCGGCAAGGCAACTCCGGCTCCCCCTGTTGGCCCTGCTCTGGGTCAGAAGGGTGTCAACATCATGGCATTCACCAAGGAGTTCAACGAGCGTACCAAGAACCAGATGGGTTATGTGATCCCCGTCGTCATCACTGTGTATGCTGACCGCTCCTTCAGCTTCATCACCAAGACTCCTCCGGCAGCCGTTCTGATCAAGAAGGCAGCTGGCATCAACACCGCTTCCGGCAAGCCCAACAAGGAAAAGGTTGCTTCTCTGACCGCCGCTCAGGTGGAAGAGATCGCCAAGACCAAGATGCCCGACCTGAACGCTGCTTCTCTGGAAGCTGCATGCAGCATGGTTCGCGGCACCTGCCGTTCCATGGGTGTCACCGTCGAGGGCTGAGACATAAACAGTGGGAGGGCATAAAACTGCCCGCATGACCACACAGGAGGATATACAATGAAACATGGCAAGCACTATGTCGACGCTGCAAAGCTGGTCGATTCTACTAAGGCATATGATGTGAACGAGGCTCTGGAGCTGGCTTGCAAGACCGCTTCTGCCAAGTTCGACGAGACCGTTGAGCTGCACGTCCGTCTGGGCGTTGACGGCCGTCACGCTGACCAGCAGGTCCGCGGCGCTGTCGTTCTGCCCAACGGCACCGGCAAGACCGTCCGCGTCTGCGCAATCGCCAAGGGTCCCGCAGCTGCCGCTGCTGAGGCTGCTGGCGCTGATATCGTCGGTGATGACGAGCTGATCGCAAAGATCGCCGGCGGCTTCATGGATTTCGACGTTGTCGTGACCACTCCCGATATGATGGGCCGCGTTGGCCGTCTCGGTAAGGTCCTGGGCCCCCGCGGCCTGATGCCGAACCCCAAGGCCGGCACCGTTGCTCCCGACCTGGGCAAGGCTGTTTCCGAGGCCAAGGCTGGTAAGATCGAGTACCGTCTGGACAAGCAGAACATCATCCATGTGCCCGTGGGCAAGGCTTCTTTCGGTGCAGAGAAGCTGTACACCAACCTGGACACTGTGATGGAGGCTATTGCCAAGGCAAAGCCCGCTGCAGCAAAGGGTACCTACTTCAAGAGCGCTACCATCGCCACCACCATGGGCCCTGGCATCCGTCTGAACACCCTGAAGTACGGTGTCTGATTTGAAGTTCTGATCGTTTTTCTGCCGTTCGTATGGGCGGCAGAAAAATTTTGTCAGAAAATTTCAAAAAAAGACTTGACAACTCCGCACGTTTGCGGTAAAATAATCATGCTGTTTTTGAGACAGCAGGTACTGGAGTCCAGTGTAAGGCTATGCCGCCTGCCGAGAAACGTGCGTAAAGTTGTTTTATGCTTCTTTCTCGACCAAGTGCGGGAAAGAGGCTTTTTTTCATACTTGCTCCGGTTTTCGATACAAGTTTTTGAAACGAGGTGAAACCGAATGCCCAGTGCAAAGATTCTTTCTGAAAAGCAGGCTTATGTCGCTGATCTGAAGGCAAAGTTTGAGAGTGCGGTTTCCGGCTGCGTCGTCGCTTACGGCGGCATTAACGTCGAGAACGACACCAAGCTCCGTAAGGAGCTGCGTGAGGCAGGCGTCGATTACATGGTCGTGAAGAACACCATGCTGCGTCTGGCTGTCAAGGGTACCTCTCTGGAGGGCCTGGCTGAGCAGTTCAAGGGCGATACCGCTATCGCTTTTGCTCACGAAGCGGATCCCATGTCCGCTGCCCGCATCCTGTGCAAGTATCAGGATGGCGATAAGTCCAAGAAGTTCGTCGTGAAGGCTGGCTTCATGGAAGGCAAGGTCATGGACGCTGCCGAGACCAACGCAATCGCAAAGCTGCCCAACCGCGAAGGCATGCTGTCCATGTTCGCAGGCGCCCTCACCAGCACTCTGTCTGGTCTGGCCGTTGCAATGCAGGCTTATGCCGACAAGCAGGAGGAGCCTGCAGCCTGATTGCTGCATGACCGCTGCTTAAACAAAACAAGAAACTAACAAACAAAACCATTGATATTGGAGGGTTACTACTATGGCTTCTGAGAAGATTACTGCCATCATCGACTCCGTTAAGGAGCTGTCCGTTCTGGAGCTGAAGGAACTGATCGACGCTTACTGCGAAGAGTTCGGTGTTTCCGCTGTTGCTGCTGCTGCTCCCGCTGCTGCTGGCGCTGCTGCTGCCGCTGAGGAAGAGAAGACTGAGTTCGATGTCATCCTGGCTGAGGCTGGCGCTACCAAGATGCAGGTCATCAAGCTGGTGAAGGAGATCACCGGTCTGGGCCTGAAGGAAGCTAAGGCTATCGTCGATGGCGCTCCCAAGGCTGTCAAGGAGAAGGTCTCCAAGGCTGAGGCTGAGGACATCCAGAAGAAGCTGACCGAGGCTGGCGCTAAGGTCGAGGTCAAGTAATTGAACCTCTTCTGAGAGTCGTTCATTCTTGAACAATGAGGTGCCCGTACCGAAAGGTGCGGGCATCTTTTTTTGTTGTGCAAAATTATTAGCAGCCTCGCCCTCTCCGTCATTGCTGACGCAATGCCACCTCTCCCAAAGAGAGAGGCCTTGGCATGGCGGCAAAGTTTCCGGCTCAAGTGCAAAGTGTGCGGGAGAGCTGCCGAACAAAGTGAGGCTAAGATGGCGAGCCCGTGATCCAAATGCAATTCGCCTTTTCTGCATTCAAAAACTATGCTATACTGTTCTCAACAGGAGGAACGGCAGAGCCTTTGTCCCCTCTGCCGCAAAAAGAGAGTTTATGGAACACCGCAACTGGAACAAAAACAACATCCGCACTTCCCTTTTGGGTTACGGCTGTATGCGTTTTCCCACCAAAGCCGACGGCACCATTGACGAAGAGCGCGCCGAAGCTTTGCTGAACACCGCTAAGGCCGCCGGTGTCAACTACTTCGATACCGCCTATCCCTATCACAACGGCCAGAGTGAGCCGTTTGTGGGCCGCGTGATCGCCAAATGGGACCGCAGCAGCTTTTATCTTGCCACCAAAATGCCGCTGTGGAAATGCAAAAGCCTGGACGATGCCAAGCGCATTTTTGAAGAGCAACTGCAGCGGCTGGGCGTGGACTACATCGACTTCTACCTGCTGCACTCCCTGCACAAGGCCCGGTACGAAAAGGCAAAAGCCATGGGCCTTGTGGACTGGCTGTGGCAGCAGAAGGCCGCAGGACGCATCCGGAACTTTGGGTTTTCCTGCCATGACAACTCTGCCGGATTTGAGTATATTCTGCGCGACCAACCGTGGGATTTCTGCCAGCTGCAATACAATTATCTGGACCGGGACGACCGTGCCGAGGAGATCAGCGGTGACCGGGGCTATCAGCTGACCGAAGAATGCGGCGTGCCGCTTATCATCATGGAGCCCATCAAGGGCGGCACGCTGGCATCCCTGCCTGCAGACGCCGCCGCACCGCTGCACGCCCTGCGTCCGGATGCCACCGATGCCTCCTGGGCGCTGCGCTGGGTGGGCAGCCACAAAAACGTGCATGTGATCCTCTCCGGCATGAGTGCTGAGGATCAGCTGACCGACAACCTTGCCACCTTTGGCCATTTTGAACCGCTTTCCCCCGCCGAGAATGCCGCTGTGGAAAGCGTAGCCAACGAGCTGCACCGCCGCATCAAGATTGGCTGCACCGGCTGCCGGTACTGTATGCCCTGCCCCATGGGGGTGGACATCCCGGACAATTTCAGCATCTGGAACAAGCTGGGCATGTTCGGCCAGAAGGATGCCATCAAAGCCCAGTGGACCACCTGCTTCCCGGACAGCGAAAAGGCCCTGCACTGTGTGCGCTGCGGTAAGTGCGAAGCCGTCTGCCCGCAGAAGCTGCCCATCCGCGATTCTCTGGCACAACTGCAAAAGGAGCTGGACGCACTGTAACTCCTTCCGTCATCGCTGCGCGATGCCACCTCCCTCAAAGAGGGAGGCTTTAAGGCCCCATCTCTGAGGGGGCTGTCGCCGCAGGCGGCTGGGGGAGTTTCATAACAAAAAAGACCGTCACACGTTTTTCGTGCAACGGTCTTTTTTATGCAGTTCTTACCACAGCCGGATGACCTTGATCACGCCTTCCGCCTTATCGCGGGCCAGCTCCAGATGGTGCTGCAGGGAATCTGCAGCACTGTCCCAGTTGTCGGCCAGAGCGGCATCCAGAATTTCCAGATGTTCGTCACAGGTCTGCTCCTGATTGATCATGCTCACCTTGCCGGTCATGATGCGGAAGCGGGTGTTCAGACCGGTGATGCGGTCATACGCCGAACGCAGGTACTTGTTGGGCAAAGTGCTCATGAGCAGTTCGTGGAACTCATCGTCCGACTCGCAGAAGTCGGTGATGCTGTCCGGGTGATGCATCAACTCGGCAAATGTCTCCAGCTGTTCCCGCGGGATGCCGCTGCCATAAGTACGCAGGGCGTAAGGCTCCACCAGCAGGCGCATCTCGAACATGCTGTGCACATCCTCCTCGGTGATGCCGGAAACCATCAGGCCCTTCTTGGGCAGAATGGTGATCAGGCCTTCCTGCTCCAAGCGGCCAAGGGCATCCCGCATGGGGGTGCGGCTGATGTTGCCCATCTCGGCACAAAGCTTCTGCTCGTTCAAAAACTCGTTGGGCCGGTACTCGCAGTTCAGGATCTTGGTCTTAAGGTACTGGTATGCCTGCAGCTTCAGGCTCGTTTTGGTCTGCGACTCCATTTCTTTCATGTTCTGCACAACTCCTATTCCCTTTTCCCTTGCAAAGAAAAAGGTTCTTCTCCTATAATACTCTGGGGCGCATGCTTTCTAACTTCAAAGCATCTTGTATTCTTGCTGCAATCCAAGTAGTATTCCAGTTCTATTATTTCATAATAGGGCAATTATTACAATACTTTTTTGTGAACTTTAGCGCGTTTTATGTTTTATCTAATTTTTATGTCCCATTTTTGCCAAAATTAACAAGTTTTTTGTGCTTGTAGCCAATGCCGCTTCTTTTGGCCCGGTTCTTTTGCATCCAATGCAAAAATATGCTACAATGTAAAAAATATTGAAAAGGGTGTGGATCTCTCTTATGGCACGAAGCGACGGCTACAATACCAAGACCCGTCAACTGATTTTAGATTATCTCATCAACAACCGGCAGCACGCGGTGAGTGCTTCCAACATTCTGGAGCATCTGGAAGAGCAGGGCGCAAGCCCCAACCCCACCACGGTGTACCGCTATCTGGACAAGCTGGCCGGGGAGCAGCGCATCATGAAATACGTTGCCGACAAGGGCGAAAAAGCCGTGTTCCAGTACGTGGACGAGGGCCGCCACTGCCGGGAGCATCTGCACCTCAAATGCGTGCAGTGCGGGCGCATCTATCATCTGGACTGCCACTTCATGGACGAGGTGCGCGCCCACCTGATGGCAGAGCATGGCTTTACCCTGCAGTGCGAGGGCAGCGTTCTGTATGGTTTGTGCCGCCACTGCGCCCAAAAAGAGGAACAGTCCGACTCTGATGGTCAAACCGCACAAAAATGCGCCTGCTGTGTTGACACGGACAAAAAGCCGTGATACAATGCATGCAAGAAAAAGCGTTGACCGGGAAAAGTAAGGTTTCAATGTCCTCTTTCAGAGAGTGCGGGTAGGTGGAAGCCGCGCAGAGAGCGAAACCCGAACGAACACCCGCAAGCTTCCCCCTGAACCTGTTTGTGCAGCAGTAGGGGCCGACGTGCGCCGCTCGTTATCGCGGCAGTGCTTTCAACGGGGAGAGCGCACAAAAGTGACTGGCATGGTTTTATGCCGGTAATTTAGGTGGCACCACGGATACGGCAGCTTATTCGTCCTAGCGATTGGGATGAATGAGTTGCCGTATTTTTTATTTAAAAAGAGGGGTAAGAAATATGTGTTGTGTTATGGGCTATACCGGGCACGATCTGAGTGCCGCCAAATTCAAGGAATACCTGCTGCGCACGGTCATGCGCGGCCCGGACGACCAACGTGTGGTGGAAGGGCCTTTCGGTCTGATGGGCTTTGGCCGCCTTGCCATCATGGGCCTGACCCCGGAAGGCATGCAGCCGTTCTACCGCGGTGCCGATTGCGTGGTGTGCAACGGCGAGCTGTACGGCTTCCGCTTTGAGAAAGAGATCCTCAAGCGCCGCGGCTACAAGTTCCAGTCCGACTGCGACTGCGAGATCCTGCTGCCGCTGTACTATGAGTACGGTCTGGATATGTTCCGCCACATGGACTCCGAGTTCGCGCTTATCATGTACGATTCCCGCAAGGACCGGCTCATCGCCGCCCGCGACCCCATCGGCATCCGTCCGCTGTTCTACGGCTACTCCAAGTCCAGCCACCAGATCGCATTCGCCTCCGAGATGCAGAACCTCATTGGCTGGTGCGACGACATCCGGCCCTTCCCCATCGGCAGTTACTACTGCGATGGCCGCTTCGTCCGCTATGAGGACATTGCCGATGTGCCCGTCCCCATGCAGGACGACATGGACACCGTGCTGCGGAACATCCGCGAAAAGCTGATCGCAGGCGTAGAGAAGCGTCTAGACGCAGATGCCCCTGTGGGCTTTCTGCTCTCCGGCGGTCTGGATTCCTCGCTGGTGTGCTCCATTGCCGCCAAGAAGCTTGGCAAGCCCATCCGCACCTTTGCCATTGGCATGGACACCGATGCCATCGATCTGAAATATGCGCGCCAGACCGCAGAATATCTGGGCAGTGAGCACCACGAGATCATCATCAACCGGGATATGGTCATCAACAGTCTGGAAGAGGTCATCCGCCTGCTGGGCACCTGGGACATCACCACCATCCGCGCCAGCATGGGCATGTACCTGCTGTGCAAGGCCATCCACGAGCAGACCGATGTCCGGGTGCTGCTGACCGGCGAGATTTCCGATGAGCTGTTCGGCTACAAGTACACCGACTACGCCCCCACCGCCGATGCCTTCCAGCAGGAGAGCCAGAAGCGCATCCGTGAGCTGTACATGTACGATGTGCTGCGCGCCGACCGCTGCATCTCCTCCAACAGCATCGAGGCCCGCGTGCCCTTTGGTGATCTGGATTTTGTGCGTTACGTCATGGCCATTGACCCGGAAAAGAAGCTGAACAGCTACGGCAAGGGCAAGTATCTGCTGCGCAAGGCCTTTGAGGGCGATTGGCTGCCGCCGGAGATCCTGTGGCGCGAAAAGGCCGCCTTCTCAGATGCTGTAGGCCACAGCATGGTGGACGATATCAAGGAGTATGCCGAAAGCCTTTACACCGACGAGGAGTTCCAGCTGCGCCGGGCAAACTATTCGGCCCACTGCATGCCGTTCACCAAGGAAAGCCTGTTTTACCGCGAAATTTTCGAGAAGTACTACCACGACCAGAGCCGCACCATCGTGGGCTTCTGGATGCCCAACAAGGCATGGCCGAACTGCAACGTCAACGACCCCTCGGCCCGCGTGCTGGCAAACTACGGTGCTTCCGGTGTGTAACGCCAGACCATTTTGAATGCGCTCCGCTTTGCTTTGCGCATGAATAGCGGAAAGAATATTCTATAATTTGTAGATCGGGAAAATCTGCGGATTTTCCCGATCTACTTTTTCACGAGAGGGAACCCTCTCCGTCATCGCTGCGCGATGCCACACTCCCCCTTTTGTCCCCTGCGGTGACATCTTCCCCCGGCGCGGGGGAAGTCTTTCCTCAAAGGGAGAGGCCTTGGCAAAGAGATGAAGTTTGCGTGGGCTGCCAAAGGCTCTCCCTTTGGGAGAGCTGTCAAGGCCGATAGGCATTGAATGAGAGGGCGAGCCCGCTATCCGCCGCGCCGCGCTTTCACAGAAAGCGGCGCTGCAGCTGCCCCCTGCCGTACAAGCTCCATCTGTGAAAATGCAATGCCGGGCGGTCCGCAGACCGCCCGGCATTGCTCTATTAAAATTATTTTTCCGCTATTCATGCCCAAAGCGCACGCGGCGGGCATTCTAAATTGTTGTGTTACATCCGGATCTTCTGCGCCGCGCGTGCAATGGACGCAAGCAGAGCCACCAGCCGCTTTTCGTCCATCTGGCCGCAGTAGCTGGTGAAGGTGTAGTAGCAGCCCTGCACGCAGAAGGAAAGCACGATCTTACGCACCACGTCGGCATCAAACGAGGGGTCGCTCTCCGAGATGCATTTGCTCATTGCAGCTTCCACGCGGTTGATGAACAGCCCCTGACGGGAGCCGGAAAACAGAATGCCGATCTCGGTCTGATTCCGGGTAAACGCCCGGAACATTTCCCGGGTCAGCCACTCGGTGCGCTCGCTTACATCACGGGCGGTCAGCTGCGGCAGGCTTTCCACCACCACCTCCACCATTTCGTCCTCCATGGCGTTGGCCAGCGCATAGATATCCTGATAATGCGCATAAAAGGTGGACTTATTGATGCAGGCCAGATCGCACAGTTCCTTGACCTTGATCTTTTCCAGCGGTTTCTGCGCCCGCAGCTCCATGAATGCCTGCTTGATGGCACGCTCCGTTTTTTCAATGCGAATATCCAGAAAACCCACCTCTTTTGCTTTTTCGTTGATTATCCAACCATTTTCCTGTTTTGCGGATAGACAAGGCCCTCAGCCTTTTTTATACTGGGTCTATCCCCATCCGCATCACTCCTTGCGGTACAGGATGCCTTTTTCTTCCAGCTCTTTTTTGATGCGCTCAAAGCTCCCGGCATCCGGGCAGTGCAGGGTGTGCAGATGCACGCCGCCGGTCATGCGGCTCAAAAGCGCTTCCGGCGTGTCCTTGGCCTGCTGGATGAAGTTGTCCACATCGTAGCGGCTGGCAAGGTTCAGGTTGCCGCGCAGCTCGCCATACAGGCTGTTCTCCACGGCCACATCCACCACGATGCCGCCCTGATCCACCACGGTGTACAGCTCGGTGCGCATCTCGTCCTCGGTGCTGTGCACGCAGGCCAGAATGGCGGTATAGCCTTTTTCCGCCGGGTGCAGCTGATAGCCCCGGGGCGTTGCATCGATCTGCGCACCGCCTGCCCGCAGCAGAGCCACATCCCCCACCACGATCTGGCGCGAGACCCCCAGCAAAGCCGCCAGTGCGCTGGCACTGACCGGTGCTTCGGCCCCGCTGAGCCGTTTCAGAATGGATTCTCTGCGCTGCGCTGCATTCATGGTTTTCAAAGCTTCCTTTCCGCTTTACGGTATTATGCTCTTATTGTAGCAAAAGACGGCGGATCATGCAAGAATGCGTTTACTTTTCCAGCTGCAGGATGGTAGCATAATTGGAGGGCAACTGCACTTTCATGCGGCCCCACTCCATGCTGGTCAAAACGGGCTGTGCGCCCACCGTGTCGGCCAACAGGTCCTTTGCAGAGGATGCCTCCACCGGCAGCTGGAATTCCAGCTGTGCGGGACTGTCGCCGTTGTTCAGCACCACGACGCAGGCCTTTCCATCCAGCACCCGGGCAAAGGCATAGCACTGGGTGGTGAGCTGCAGCTCTTTCACCTCGCCGTCGGTCAGCTCCGGCAGCTCCGCCTTCAGTCTGCCCAGTGCGGCATACACGCTGGTGACAGGGTTGGTGATCTCAGCATCCTTGAAGTCGGAAAGTTCCAGGCAGGGACGCAGCGGCCAGTCGCTTCCCCACTCTTTTTTGCCTTCAATGCCAAATTCTGAGCCATAATAGATGGACGGAATGCCCCAAAGCGTATATACTAGAATTGCAATGTGGCGGATGTGCTCCCGGTTGCGCAGCTTGTTGGGCAGGCGCTCCACATCGTGGTTGTCCGAGAACAGATACAGCCGGGTATCGTGGCACAGGCCCTGCAGACGGCGCATGGTGTGGGCGATCTCGAAATAGTTGTGGTCGTTGTGGCCGCTCCACAGGCCCTTGTGCAGCTCGTAGTTGGTCACCGAGTGCAACATCTCCGGGTTTGCCCAGCGGCTGTAATCGCCGTGGATCACCTCGCCCATGAGCCAGAACTCTGGCTTTACCTCGTTGGCAAGGCGGCGCAGACCTCGCATAAAGTCAAAGTCCAGCACATCAGCTGCGTCCAGACGGATGCCGTCAATGTCAAATTCATCCACCCAGAAGCGGATGGTATCGTAGTGGTAGTTCTGCACCTCCGGGTTGCGCTGGTTCAGCTTGACCAGCAGATTGAAGCCGCCCCAGTTTCCGTAGGAAAAGCCGTCGTTGTACTCGTTGTTGCCCCAGAAATTCACATCGCAGAACCAGTCCTTATAGCGGGCGTTCTCGCGGTTTGCCTTCAGGTCCTGAAACGCAAAGAAATCCCGGCCCACATGGTTGAACACGCCGTCCACGATCACCTTCTGGCCCCGGGCATGGCACCGGGCCACAAAGTCCTTGAATTCTGCGTTCGTGCCAAGGCGGCGGTCTACCAGCCGGTAATCGATGGTGTCGTAGCCATGGGAACCGCTCTCGAACAGCGGGCCGATATAAATGGCCGTGCAGCCGATGTCCGCTGCGTGCTCAGCCCATGCGTTCAGTTTATTAAACGCGCCGGGCACAGCCTGCCCATCGTTCTCGTGTGCGCAGCCGCACAGCCCCAGAGGATAGATGTGATAAAATACCGCGTTGTCATACCAAGCCATTGTTCATACCGCTCCCATACAAAAAAATCAGCCTCCGCCCACTGCGGCGGCAGGAATAGTATAGCACAGAATCTGTAAAGCATGTTAATTTTTGCTGATTTTTGTCAAGAATCTACAAGGATATCAGCCACTATGCCCCATTTCGTCTTGTTTTTATTGGATATATTGCCCAAACACCTGTGTCGCATGCAGTGCCGCCGGGCGCTGCCTATCATAGAATGTAAGGAGATCTTTGCATGAATTACCCCGCCATTCCCCGTGAATTCTTCAATGGAGACTGCTTTGATGCCTACCGTATCCTTGGTGCGCATCCCTGCTCCGACAACGGCACCGAAGGGTGGCGCTTTGCGGTGTGGGCCCCCGGTGCCACGGCAGTGGAAGTCTGCAGCGGCTTCGACGGCTGGGAGGCAGGCGTGCCCATGGAAAAAGCCGATACCGGCGTGTGGAGCGCATTCGTCCCCGGCCTTGCAGAGGGCGACCTTTATAAATACCGGGTGCATGGTGCCGACGGCAGTGTGGTGATGCGCAGCGACCCCTACGCATTTTCCACCGAGCTGCGGCCGGGCACGGCCAGCCGTCTGGCAAAGCTGGACTTTCACTTTGACGACAGCGCATGGATGGAGCGCCGCGACAAATGCCGCAACCGCCCGCTGAACATCTACGAGATGCACGTTGGCAGCTGGCGGCACAAGCCCGGCAGCAAGCAGGAGGACGGCTCCGACGGCTGGTACAACTATGAGGAGCTGGCCAAGGAGCTGATTCCATGGCTGCTGGACCATCACTTTACCCATGTGGAGCTGCTACCGCTGGCCGAACATCCCTTCGATGGCAGCTGGGGCTACCAGACCACCGGTTACTTTTCCGTTACCAGCCGCTACGGCACTCCCGCCCAGTTTGCCGGCTTCGTCAATGCCTGCCACCGCATGGGCATCGGCGTCATCATGGACTTTGTGCCGGTGCACTTTGCCGCCAACGCCGACGCTCTGGCAAAGTTTGACGGCACCTACCTCTACGAGTACGACAGCGATGTGGGCCACAGCGAGTGGGGTACCTGCAACTTCAACTACTACCGCCGCGAGGTGTGCAGCTTTTTGAACAGTGCTGCCGCCCTGTGGATGGACGTGTACCACTGCGACGGTATCCGTATGGATGCCATCTCCCGCGCGCTGTACTGGCAGGGCGACCCGAACCGCGGCGTGAACGAGGGTGCCGTGAACTTTCTGCGCAGCCTGAACCACGGCCTGAACGAGCGCTGGCCCACCGGCATCTACACCGCCGAGGACTCCACCAACTTCCTCAAGGTGACAGCTCCCACCCGCTACGACGGCGTGGGCTTTGACTACAAGTGGGATATGGGCTGGATGCATGATACGCTGGACTATTTTGCTACCCCCTTCGGTGAGCGGCCAAATGCCTACGGCAAGATCGTTTTCAGCATGCACTACTTCTACAACGAGCTGTATCTGCTGGCGCTGAGCCACGACGAGGTGGTGCACGGCAAAAAGACCATCATTGATAAGCTGTGGGGCACCTATGCGGAAAAATGCGCCCAGCTGCGCACCCTGTATTTTTATATGTACATGCACCCGGGCAAGAAGCTGAACTTCATGGGCAACGAGATGGGACACTTCCGGGAGTGGGACGAAAAGCGGGAGCTGGACTGGGACCTGCTGAAATACCCCTTCCACGATGCGTTCCAGAAATACTTTGCCCACCTGTGCCGGGTGTATTCCACTGAGCCTGCACTCTACGATGGCGAGTACAACCCCGACTGCTTTGAGTGGGTGGCCTGCGAGAGCCGCAACGAGGGCGTGTACGCATGGCTGCGCAAGGGCCGGGGTGAAAACCTGCTGTGCATCATGAACACGCAGGACCACGCCCACAAAAAGTTCCCGCTGTATCTGCGCTTTCCCTGCAGTGCCGAGGAGGTGCTGAACACCGAATCCCCCGAGTGGGGCGGTGCACTGAAGGGCCGCCGCAAGACAAAGCTTCACACCACCGATGGCGGTGTGTTTGGTCGGGACTATACCCTTACAGTAGACCTGCCTGCCATGGGCAGCTGCCTGCTGCGCCTTGCGCCGGAGGCCCCGAACCCCGATGCGGCCCGCATCAGCGCCAACAAAGCCCTGAACGCAAAGCGCCGCGCTGCCCGCAACACAAAGGCCGCAGCCAATTCCAGCAAGTAATATTCGTTTCAAAATGTCCCGTCTGCGTTCAAAGCGGCGGGACATTTTGTTGTTTTCCGTGCACAGCGGCTGGACAGTGCAGATTTTGCTTGCTATACTGTAGCTGTGATATTCTGCAGCTGAGAGGTTTTTGGGATGAGTGGAATCGTTTCCCGTCTGTCTGTCCTTGGCAAGGTCTGGCTGGGCCTTGCTGCCGGGGCACTGGCGCTTATTGTATTCGGCCTTGCCGCACCGGGCAGCAGCCTGTTTTTTCCGCTGGTGAGCCTGTGGTGCAATGCAGCACTGTTTGCACTGGCGCTGCTGGTGCTGCGCCGGGCCGGTATGGAGCTGGACCTGTTCCACAAGGCGGTGCTGGTGGGCCTGTGGGCAGCGGCCGTGCTTTACTTTTACTGGACCCTCGGCAGCCGCACCTTCCTCTACCACTGGGACTACGTAAACTACATTCTAAAGCAGTATCATGCCGAAGCCGCCTTTGCCCAGAGCACAGGCGCAGGCTTCCGGTTTCTCCTCGATTCCATCACCGAGGACTATACGAATTTCATCACCCTGTTCACCGAGTTCCCGTTCTGCCTGAGCGGAAAGACCGGCGACGACTACGCATTCTGTCAGGTATTCAGCGTACTGCCCAGCCTGCTGGTGCTGCTGGCGGGCCTGACGGTCAAGGTGGGCCGGATGCTACGGGTAAAGAACCGGTTCTGGTATTTCCTCATCGGCTTTTCGTGGTGCGCTACCTTCCCGTTCGTGCGCATGTCGGCGGTGCTGGGCCAGCCGGACTGGTTCGGGCTGATCTTTGCCTTCATGCTCATGCTGCTCACACTGGACTACCGCTTTGACGGCATCGACCTGCCCCGCTATCTGCTCATCTTCGCCGCCACGGCGGGCATCATCCTCACCCGGCGCTGGTACTTATATTTTGTGGTGGGCTACTGCTTTGCCTACGTGCTGCTGCTGGCAGTTTCCAGCATCCGGCTGGCAAAAGATGGCCAACCCAGCCGCGCTGTGCACCGCATGGTACGGCTGGTGGTGTTCGGCCTGTGTGCGGCCGGGGCCATGGTGCTGCTGCTTCTGCCCATGGTGCGCAAAATTTTAAGCTTTGACTACGCTGGGCGCTACTCTTACTACAACTTCGGCGGCATCACGCTGGAGCTGGCCGCACAGACACTGCGCATCGGTTTGCTGAACTTCATCCTCATCGGAATGGGGCTGTGGTTTGCCACAAAGCGCCGTCTGCCTGCCCTGCCCTGCCTTGCAGGGACAGAGCTGCTGGTGAGCCTTGTGCTGTTTACCCGGGTACAGAACACCGGCTCCCACCAGATGCTGCTGTTCATGCCGGGGTGGCTGCTGCTGTTCCTCGTTGGTTCCGCCGCACTGGCCGACGGCCTGAAAAAGCACACCGCCGTCAAGCTCTGCTACTGGGGCTTTACCATGGTGTTTGCGGTGTCCGTGCGCTGCTCGCCGCTGACCACCGTTGCTCTGCCGGGCTTTGTGGTGGATCATTTTCCCCTCAAGGCCGTGTCGGAATTCGTCCGGCTGGACAAGCTCACCTACGACCGCACCGATGCCGCCCAGATCCAGCGCGTGGACGACTGGATCGATGCCCACTGCGATGCGGAAAAGGGCGAGTTCGCCTACATGATCCCCCACGATATGCTGTATAACTCGGACATATTCCAGTACGCCGCCCTGCCGGACATCCAGCTGCAGGGCAAGCTGGCCGCCGGCATCTCCATCCCGGGCACCCACGAGTTCCCGGTGCGGTTCTTTGAGGCGAAGTACGTGCTCACTGCAGAGCCGCTCCCCCAGACCTTTGTCAGCGGTGGCGAGCTCTCCGGCCGGTGGAATGCCCTCTTCTGCGCCGCGCGGGATGAGCACTTTACGCAGGCCGCCAGCTTTGACATGGGCAATGGCACCGTGTTCACCGTGTGGGAGCGCACCGAGCCTGCCGACCGGACTGAGGTGGAGTATTATCTGGATGCCTTCGCGCAGGAGGATGCCCTCTACCCCGAAATGTTCTCGCAGGTGGCGGAAGCCTGGCTTGCCGGACATGGACTTTAAATTGCAAACGCTTTGGATATAAAAGGAGTATTTCCCATGGAACAGAATGCAAACGCCCTGCCCAAGGTCACGCTGGGCCAATACAAGGGGCTGGAATTCACCCGCCGGGTGCGCCCGGTATCGGAAAAGGCCGTGGAGCTGGAGGCGGCGAACCTCACCCGCACCCACGCCCCCTTTGCACCGGTGGAAAAGTCCGCCGCGCGCGGGATGCGCGTCACGCTGGATTTTGAGGGCTTCATGGACGGCGCACCCATCCCGGAAAGCAAAATGGAAAATGTGACCGTGGTGCTGGGCACCGGTCAGCTGATGCCCGCCGCCGAGGATGCTGTGTACGGCCACAAAGCAGGCGAGAGCTTCCGGTTCGATTTTACCTATCCCGCCGAGTTCCGGGTGCCGGAGCTTTCCGGCAAGACGGCGCAATTCGCCATCACCCTGCACACCGTGGAGCAAAAGCAGCCTGTACCGCTGGACGATGCCTTTGCCAAGACACTGGGCTTTGATACGGTGGATGCCCTGAAGGAGAGCATCCGCGAGAAAAAGCGCCGCTCCCACGAGGCCAACGCCGACCGAATTGCCGGAGCCGCCCTGCTGGGCATGGCCGGTGCCAACCTGACGGCGGAGCTGGATAACGCCATTCTGGACCAGAATGCCGACCATGACATGAACGCCCTGCGCGAACGGCTGCGCCGCAGCAAAATGACCATGGAGCTGTACTGCAAGGCAGGCCAGACCACACCGGACGAGGTGCGCGCCGCCTTCCGCCGGGATGCCGAGCGCAAGATGCGCAGCATCCTTGCGGTGCAGGCCATAGCCAAGGCCGAACAGATCACCGTGTCCAACGCAGAGGTGGATGCCGAGTACGTCCGCCTTTCCAAGCTGCACGATACCCCGGAAGCCGAGATCCGCAATGTGCTCAGCCGGGACGCTGTGGCCTCTGCCGTGACCACTCAGAAGGTGCAGCGTTTCCTGATCGACCACGCAAACATCACTTCGGTTGTGGAAAAGGAGTAAACTATGGGCTTTTTTACACGCACCGCGATGGATATGCTGATGAAAACTACCCATCCCGAGATCAACCGCCGCCAGTGCTGGAACCTGCATCCCCATCGCAAGCCCTGCACCGAGTGCAAGGATATCTGCCCCTATGGCGAACAGATCTTTACCCGCCCGAACCTTGTGAAGGACTGGGACCCCTGTACCGAGTGCGGCCTGTGCGTCTCTGCCTGCCGCAGCGGCTGCATCATCCCTTCGCCGGAGCAGGTGCAGCGGGACACCTCTGCCGCCGATACCGACAATGACACCATCTGGATCGGCTGCGAAAAGTCCACCCGCAAAAATTCCATGGTGCGCACCTGCATCTCTGCCCTCACATGGGAGACACTGGCCTACCTTGCCCTGAACAAAAAGATCGTGCTGGACCTGACCCCCTGCGGTGAATGTGAGAACGACCTGTGCGCCGCCCAGCTGCGCAAGGAGCTGACAAGGCTTGTGGATTTCTTTGGCCAGCCCATGTTCGAGGCACGGTTCACTCTGGCCTACGAGCCGGACGAAGCGCTCTACCACGTAAAGGAGCTGAGCCGCCGCGAAATGTTTGAGCAGGTGAGCCACGGCTCCAAAAGTGGCACCAAAAAGCTGCTGCAGATGCTGCCCGGCCTGCACAGCGAGGACGACGGCGGTGTGGATTTCCGCCTTTTGCTGCACCAGCGCACAAAGCAGCTGAAGGCATCCATGGAAACGCCGCTGAAGTACGGCTACTACCTGCCCAACTTTACCGATAAATGCTTTGGCTGCGGCAAGTGCGAAAAGGCCTGCCGCGCCGGTGCGCTGAAGCTGGAGGACCTGCCCGACGGCCAGACCCGCATCGTCATCACGCCGTGGAAGTGCAGCGAGTGCGAGGTGTGCGTGGCCTCCTGCTCCAACCATGGCATCGACGGCATGAAGCTGCGCCAGCTCACCACCCTTGGCCCGGTAAGTGTACACAAATGCACCAAGACCCTGTGCAAGGAATGCGGCAAGCCCATTGCGCCGGGCAGTGTGGATGGTGTGTGCACCGTGTGCCGCATCAAGGCCCGCACCAAAAAGCGGCAGGAGGAAGCCGCCGCCCGGGCAAAGCAGCTGCGTGAGGAGCGCGAAGCCAAAAAGGCTGCAGAGGAAGCCGCCAAGGCAGCAGCCGAAGCCGGTGCCGACGCTGCTGAGACAGCTGTACAGATGGCTGCCGCCCCCGCAGAAACCGCTGCGGCCGCTGCCGTGCCTGCTGCGGCCGGTTCCGTGATCACAGCACTGACCCCGGAAAAAGCAGTCCCCGCCGCGCTGGACGAAACCCCTGCTGCCGCACCGGAAAACACCGCAGAAAAGGATGTGCCCGACACACCGAAAAACGATTGACGGCGCACAGATTCAATGCTATACTGACCATAAGACCACGCACCGTGGCCACCGACTGTTACAAAGGGGTAACGGAGCTATTTCCGTTACCCCTTTCTTATCCCAAAGCACGAAGCAAGCTTTTGCCAAGATCTTACGAAAGAAGGATTTTACTATGGCTCATTCCATCTCCCGCCGCCAGTTCCTGCAAGGCAGCGGCGCAGCCGCCCTTTCTGTAGCAGCGGCTGGTCTGCTGAGCAGCTGCGGCGGCTCTTCCGCTTCCAATGGCGGCAGCACCGGCGCTGCCGGCAGCAGCTCCACCTACACCGTGCTGTATTCCCGTCAGCCCGCCACCCTGAACTATCTGGTCTGCTCAGCTGACCCGGACCTTTACCACGGCACTCAGTGCATCGACACGCTGGTGGAGTACGACAACCGCGGCAAGATCCGGGAGGGCCTTGCCACTGCTTGGGAGTGGGATGCCGACAGCCTGACATGGACGTTCCACCTGCGGGATGAGAACTGGGTGGACTGCAGCGGCGAGGTGCTTGGCCCTGTGACCGCGCAGGACTTTGTGGATGCGCTGGCCTATGTGCTGAACCCGGACTACGCTTCCTCCACTGCAAGCCTTGTCACCCCCTATGTGGCCGGTGCGGACGACTACTATAACTACTGCGTTTACCGCAACAACGCCAATAACGGCACCGTGGCCGAGGACGGCACCACCTACGCCATTGATGCCAACGGCACCGTGACCGCCGCTGCCGCCGATGGCACCACCACCGAATACCCGGCTGTGGATTTTTCCACCGTGGGCGTGAAGGCTGTGGACGACCACACCCTGACCTACACGTTGAACTTCGACTTTCCCGGCTTCCTCAGCCTGTTGAGCTACGCTCCCTACGAGCCTGCCTACGGCCCGCTGCTGGAGGAGTTTGCCGACCAGTTCTGCACCAGTGCCGAGACCGCCTGCAGCTGCGGCGCGTTCTATCTGGCCGAGTACACCCCGCTGGAAAACTGGGTGATGAAGAAGAACCCCGAAAACTACGATGCCGACAGCGTTTACATCGACACGGTGCGCTACATCTACAATCAGGAAGAGCTGATCAGCGGCCCGGAGATGGTCAAGCGCGGCGAGATCGATCAGGCTACCATCAGCTCCGACATTCTGGACAGCTGGCTGGCCGACGACACCACCAAGGACATGGTTTCCATGGAGCGCCCGGAAACCGGCAAGAGCTACTTCTACATCTTCAACTTCCTGCCCTACCGTCACGAGTTCTCAAACTGGACCGTGACCGGCGTGGATGCCCAGTACGAGCCGGACAATTGGGCCAAGGCCATCAACTCCACCAACTTCCGCAGGGCTTTCCTGTATGCCATCAATCCGTCTGTGACGCTGGCCGTCACCGCGCCGGAAGGCTACGATAACTACAAGCTGCACACCATCACTCCGCCGTCCTTCTGTGCCAACAGCAAAGGCGTGGATTATACTGAGTGCGGCGGCCTTGCAAACCTCTCTGACTTCTTTGACGAAGCCAAGGCCAAAGAGTACCGTGATGCCGCTGTGGAAGAGCTGACCGCCGCCGGTGTCACCTTCCCTATCAAGATCCAGTATCCGTACAACCCCGCTGTGGTGGACTGGGACAAGCAGTGTCAGGTGTTCAAGCAGCAGGTGGAAGCCGTGCTGAACGACGGCTTCGACTTCATCAGCATCATCATCACGCAGGGTCCGTCCGACAACTTCCTGAATGCGGTGCGCCGGGTGGGTGCCTACCAGCTGATGTCCTACTACTGGGGTGCTGATTACTCCGACCCCGAGACAGAGGTGTACCCCTTCTATCAGGAAGCCGGCGACCGCGGCACCTGCTACAGCTTCCTGCGCACCGGCGTGGAGGACGGCATCGTGACCGGCGAGACCGCCGACCTCGTGATGCAGTACATGTCCATGGTGGAGAACGCCAAGACCATCACCGAGGATCTGGATGCCCGGTACGAAGCCTTTGCGGATGCCGAAGCCTTCCTCATTGAGAACGCACTGGTCATCCCGCTGGGGATGCCGGTGCCGCCCTACATTGCCACCCGCCTGAACCTGTGGGAGGGCCAGTACGCGCCCACAGGGCTTTCCACCAACCGACTGAAGGGCGTGCACATCCTCGACCATTACGTTTCCATGGAGGAGTACAACGCCAACCGGGATGCGCGGTAAAAACTGAATCGGAAACTCCCCCAGTCTGCTGCGCAGACAGCCCCCTCTGGGATGGGGCCTCTGGCGAAACCGGAAACTTTCCCGTCATGCCAAGGGTTCCCTCCCCGAGGGAGCTGGCTTTGCGCAGCAAAGGCTGAGGGAGTTTTTGTTTGCTCCTCATTTTTCCCGCAAAAACTCACAAATCACTTTCCAAACGTAAGATTTTGCGTTATTCTATACTTATCTGTATTTATAAAGAAAAGAGAGGTGCACGGCTATGGTGCAATATCTCGCAAAACGCATCGGGCGCTCCATTCTGACCCTGTTCGTCATTGTGACGCTGGTGTTCTGCCTGCTGCGGCTCATGCCGGTGGAAGGCTACTTTGCAAACTACGAAAAAATGACCGAGGCACAGATTCAGGCCGGGCTGCAGTCCATGGGCCTGCTGGACCCGCTTCCGGTGCAGATCGGCCATTTCTGGCGGGATGCGCTGCACGGTGATCTGGGCGTGAGCCACATTTACAAGCTCAACGCTCCCGTGACCAAGATCCTTGCCCAGAAGCTGCCCATTTCCATCGAAATGGGTGTGCTGGCCATGCTGCTGAGCCTTGTGCTGGGCATCCCGCTGGGCCTTGTCATGGGCCGTTATAAGGGCCGCTGGCCGGATAAGCTGGGCACGGCATTCATCGTGCTCATTCAGGCGGTGCCTGCGGCAGTGTACTTTTTGTATATCCAGATGTACGGCACCACCGCCATGGGCGTGGGCCTGCTGTTCGATGCCGCCAACTGGCGCTATTGGGTGCTGCCGGTGTGCAGCATGAGCCTTGCAAACCTTGCGTTCTACGCCATGTGGCTGCGCCGCTATATGGTGGACGAGAGCAACAAGGACTACGTCAAGCTGGCCCGCGCCAAGGGCGTGAGCGAGAACAATATCGCCCTGCACCACGTATTCCGCAACGCCATGGTGCCGCTGGTGCAGTACATTCCCTCCGCATTCCTGAACACCGTCGTCGGCTCCATCTACATCGAAAGCCTGTACAGCATCCCGGGCATGGGCGGCCTGCTGGTCACCTGTGTGCAGCGCCACGACAATACCATGGTGCAGGGCATCGTGCTGCTGTACGCCTGCGTGGGCATCATCGGCCTGATTTTGGGCGATGTGCTCATGGTACTCATTGATCCCCGCATCAACTTTGGCAAGAAAGAAGGTGGACGCTGATGCTCTCTTTTCTGAAACGCGAAAAATCGAAGCAGCTGGAGGACCAGCTGAATGCTGCTCAGGCACAGCGCCGCACCGGCTGGGAAAATCTGCCGGAGGATGAGCTGTTCACCCCCGCCGGGTTCAGTGAGGAACAGGCCGAAGCCACCGCCAGCTCCAACTACAGCTACTGGGGCAGCACCTTCCGTGCCTTTTTCAAGAACAAGTTCGCCGTGGCCCTGCTGATCGCGCTGGTGGTCGTGGTTGCCTTTGCCTTCATCCAGCCCCACCTGCCCGGTCAGGCAGACCCGAACCTGTGCGCCGTGGACCCTGTGACCGGCATCCAGTACCGCAACATCGCCCCTGGGCAGGACGGCTTTATCTGGGGTTCCAACTCCATCGGTCAGGACCTGTGGGCACGCATCTGGGCCGGTGCACGCACCAGTCTGACTATCGCCTTCTTCGTGGCCCTCATCGAAGCTGTGGTGGGCATTACCGCCGGTGTGCTGTGGGGCTATGTGCGCGGGCTGGACTTTGTGTTCACCGAGTTGTACAACATCTTCGATAACATTCCCACCGCCATCGTGCTGATCCTCATTTCCTATGTAGCCACCCCCAGCATCTGGACCATGGTCCTTGGCATGGCCATCAAGGGCTGGATCGAAATGGCACGCTTCATCCGCAACCAGATCCTCATTATCCGCGACCGGGATTATAATGTGGCTTCCCGCTGCATCGGCACGCCCACCATCCGTATCGTGCTGCGCAACCTGCTGCCCTACCTCGTCTCGGTCATCATGCTTCGCATGGCCCTTACCATCCCGGAAGCCATTGGCAACGAGGTGTTCATCACCTACATCGGTCTGGGCCTGTCCGTGGAGACCCCCTCGCTGGGCAACCTGGTCAACGACGGCCGCAAGGTGATGATGCAAGCCGGGCTGCGCTACCAGCTGCTGTACCCCACCCTCATCCTGAGCTTTGTTACCATTGCGTTCTATCTGATCGGCAACGCCTTCTCGGATGCTGCCGATCCGAAGAACCATCTACAATAAGGAGGGGATATCATGGAACACAACCAGCTCATTCTCTCCGCAAAAGATGTCAACATCCAGTTCAACCTGCGTGGAAAAGTGCTGCACGCCATCCGTGGCATCGATCTTGACCTCTATCAGGGCGAGGTGCTTGCCATCGTAGGCGAGAGCGGCTCCGGCAAGAGCGTTTTTACCAAGAGCTTCATGGGCCTGCTGGATGCCAACGGCTCCATTACCAGCGGCACCATTGATTACTACGGCATGGCGGACGGCAAGCCGCTGCGCCTTTCTGACCTCAGAACCGAAAAGGACTGGCTGCGGGTACGCGGCCGCGAGATCGCCATGGTCATGCAGGACCCCATGACCAGCCTGAATCCGCTGAAGACCATCGGGGCACAGATCATGGAAGCCGTCGCCCTGCATCAGGGCTTAAAGGGTGCTGCCGCCAAGGAAAAAACGCTGGAATACCTGCGGGATGTGGGCATCTCTGACCCGGAAAAGCGCTTTAAGCAGTACCCGCACGAGTTCTCCGGCGGCATGCGCCAGCGTGTGGTCATTGCCATTGCGGTGGCCTGCAGCCCCAAGATCCTGATCTGCGACGAGCCCACCACCGCACTGGACGTGACCATTCAAGCCCAGATTTTGCAGCTTTTGAAGGAAATGCGGTTCAAGTACGATCTGACCATCGTCATGATCACCCACGATCTGGGCGTTGTGGCAAACATTGCAGACCGCGTGGCTGTGATGTACGCAGGCGACATTGTGGAGATTGGCACTGCTGACGAAATTTATTACGATCCCCGCCACCCCTACACATGGGCACTGCTTTCCAGTATGCCCCAGATGGGCGTGAAGGGCGAGGACCTGTTCAACATCGTGGGCACACCGCCAAACCTGTTTGCGGAAATTCGCGGTGATGCTTTTGCACCCCGCAACCCGCAGGCGCTGAAGATCGATTTTGTCAAGCGCCCGCCTTACTTTGAGGTAACGCCCACCCACAAGGCCAAAACATGGCTGCTGGACCCCCGGGCACCCAAGATCGAGCCGCCTGCTGCGGTAAAAATGCTGCGAGAGGAGGGGCTGTAAGATGGAAAATGAACGCGAAGTTCTTGTGGAAGTGAACCACCTGAACGTAACCTACGGCTCCGGCAAAAAAGCATATGAAGCTGTGCAGGATGCCAACTTTAAAATTTATAAGGGCGAGATCTTCGGTCTTGTAGGCGAAAGCGGCAGCGGCAAAACTACCATTGGCCGCGCCATCCTGCGCATTCTGCCCACCTCCGGCGGCGAGATCCTTTATAAAGGCCAGAAGATCAACGGCAGAATTTCCCGCCAGCTGGACAGGCAGATCATCAAAGAGATCCAGATGATCTTTCAGGACCCGCAGTCCTCGCTGAACGAGCGCGCCAAGGTGAGCTACATCGTGGGCGAAGGCCTGCAGAACGTCCGGCCTGATCTTTCCACCGCCCAGCAGGAGGAAAAGGTGCGTCAGGCTCTGCTGGACGTGGGTCTGCTGCCGGAATTTGCCTCCCGCTTCCCGCACGAATTTTCCGGCGGACAGCGCCAGCGCATCGGCATTGCCCGGGCCCTGATCGTGGAGCCGGAGTTCATCGTTGCCGATGAGCCCATCAGCGCACTGGATATGTCCATCCGTGCACAGGTGCTGAACCTGCTGCGCCGCCTGCAGAAGGAACGCGGCATCACCTACCTGTTCATCGCCCACGATCTTTCCGTGATGCGCTACATCTCCGACCGCATCGCCGTCATCCACAAGGGCCGCATCGTGGAGCTGGCCGGGGCCGAAGAGTTGACAGCCCACGCCATCCACCCCTATACCCGCAGCCTGCTTTCCGCCATTCCCATGCCGGACCCCCGCAGGGAGCGGCAGAAAAAGCTGCTGGTGTACGACCCCGCCATGCACGACTACTCCAGAGAGGCCCCCCAGTGGCGCGAACTGCGGCCTGAGCATTTTGTACTGTGCAGCGCTGCCGAAGCCGAGCAGTGGCTGCTGCGCTGACCCCCGACATTTCGGGCTGAATCGTTGTTTTACGGCACTTTTACGCAACGTTCATAGTTTATTTCTTGACATTCTCCGGCAGCTCCACTACAATAGAATCTGCATCGTTGATTCTGATTTTTGAGTTATTAGCGTGTTCTGACCGGCGGCTTTCATCTTCTTTGCAAAGTTGTCGGCTTTTGGCAATGAAAAGAAGAAGAAAGAAAAGAGGACTTTATTCTATGACTACTGAACAGCGTGAACCGCTCTATGCGTCCACTGCGAAGCCCTGGCTGAAGTACTATGACCAGAAATACATCGACATGCCCCTGCCCAAGTGCAGCGCCTTTGAGTATCTCTGCCATCAGAACAAGAACCATCTGAGCGAGACCGCTCTGGAGTATTATGGCCGCAAATTCACCTTTGCAGACCTCTTTGTGAATGTCAAGAAAACCGCTGCCGCCTTCCGTGCTCTCGGCGTGAAAAAGGGCGACATCATCACCGTTGTCAGCGTGATGACCCCCGAGGTGATCTATGCCTTCTACGCTGTCGATATGATCGGTGCAACGCTGAATCTGGTGGACCCGCGCTACAGCGTTGAGGGCATCCACGAGTACATCGAAGAGGTAGATTCCCGCCTGCTGATCTGCCTGAATGTGACCTATGAGCGCTGCCACAAGGCAGAAAAGCGCACCAATGTGGAGCGCGTTCTGGTCATCAGCCCCGCAGACTCTCTGCCGCTGCATCTGGCCGTCGGCTACAAGCTGACCAACCCCGATAAGAACCGCTACAAGTCCAATGTGATCCACTGGAAGGACTTTATTGCACAGGGCAAGGATCAGAGCATGAACGCCGAACCCTACGACCCGCAGCACGCCTGCGTGGTGGTGCACACCGGCGGCACCACCGGTTCGCCCAAGGGCGTTATGCTGACCGACGACTGCTTTAACTCTCTGGCCCACGAATTCATCGCCCAGAGCAACCTGTTCTGCCGCGGCCAGAAGCTGATGAACGTCATGCCTCCGTTCATTGCCTACGGCTATGCCTGCGGCGTGCACATGCCGCTGGTCATGGGCCTGCATGTCGTCATCATCCCCAATCTGGACCCCGACAAGCTGGGCGCACTGATCTGGAAGCACAAGCCCGAGCACATGTTCGGCGTTCCGGCCCACTACCAGCAGATGGCAGCTTCTCCGCTGCTCAAGAAGAAGAAGGATCTCTCCTTCATCCGCAACTATGCCGCCGGCGGCGACTCGCTGCCGCTGGGCGCTGAGCTGACCGTGAACGAGTTCCTGAAGGCACACAACGTGGAGTATCCGCTGGCCAAGGGCTACGGCATGACCGAGGTCGCCTCTGCCGCTACCGTTGCCGCCGGCAACGTGACCAAGCCCGGCAGCGTGGGCATTCCCATGCTGAACACGGTGGTGTCCATTTTTGAGCCTGGCACCGAGACCGAACTGCCCATCGGTGAGCGCGGCGAGATCTGCATCTGCACCCCCACCGTCATGAAGGGCTACTACAATAAGCCCGAGGAGACCGACATGATCCTGCGCCGCCATGCAGACGGCCAGATTTGGGCACACACCGGCGATGTCGGCTACATGGACGAGGACGGCTTTGTGTATCTGGATTCCCGCATCAAGCGCATGATCATCCGTCACGATGGCTTCAAGGTGTTCCCGTCCATGATCGAGAACGTCATCAGCCGCCACCCGGCCGTGCATCAGTGCTCGGTGGTGGGCTGCACCGATAAGGACCATGTGCAGGGCCGCCTGCCCTTCGTCTACGTGGTGCTGGACCCGGAAGGCGACAAGAAAAAGCGCCAGATCGTGCGGGAACTGCGCCAGCTGTGCAATGAAGAGCTGCCGGAGTATGTGCAGCCGGTGGGCTACAAGTTCATCTCCGAAATGCCCTTTACCCCTGTTGGCAAGGTGGACTACCGCAAGCTGGAAGAAGAGATCACTCCCCGCGATTACTGATCCTGAACTTCACTCTGTAATTTTTCAGACACGGAGCTCTCCCGAAAGGGAGAGCTTTTTTGTATGGAAGAAATCGCAGAATACGGACACAGCGATGGCCGCAATTTTTTGAATTTTGTCAATTGACAATTTTTACTTTCCATTTTATCATAGAGACAACAGCTGTGCCGCACAGGTGCAGTCATTCCAGAAAGAAGGAATTACAATGAAAAACAAAAAGTTTGCCAGCTTTCTGGCCGCAGCGGCAGCGCTTGTGCTACTGGCCATGCCTGCATTTGCTGCCGACGAACAGACGGAGCTGCCTGCCGCCGAAGCAGCAGAGGTGCAGCAGGAGCAGACCGCAGCGCCTGCCGAGCAGGAGACCGCCCTGCCCGCCGATGCCCAGACAGCCGGCGAACCGGAGCAGCAGCTCACCTATGTGGCGCTGGGCGACAGCATCACCTCCGGTGTCGGCCTTGCCGATATGAAATGCAACATCGCCCAGATCGGCTACGATCTGCAGCCGAACTTTGAGGGCTACCCTTCCCAATGCTACACCGCCCTTGTGGGCAAGGGCCTTGGGCTGGACCGCCAGCACGCGATCAATCTGGGCCTGCCCGGCCTGATGAGCCCTGACATGCTGGATATGGTGCAGAACAGCGCCATGCCCAAGATGAATCAGGCTTCCGGCGCATATTACGTCTACCCGGAATATCAGGAGTATCTGCGCAAGGCCGATATCATTTCCATCCAGATCGGCTCCAACGACGCGCTGGTGCCCTGCATCGTGGGTCTGGGCGAGGCCACCAACTGGAAGAGCGAGCAGCTTGCCGCACTGATGGTCAGCGGTGCCCTGCGTGATTTCAACTTCCAGAAGCTGGGGCTCTTCCTCGAAGCGCTGAACCGTATGACCCTTACCTTTGACGAAAGCCGCGCCACCAACCGCCTGCTGTTCCGCGGCATGGATGAGATCTGCGATCAGGCCTATACCAATGTGACCGCCAGCCTGCCGCAGATCGTGGCCGGTATCCGTGCACTGAACCCGGATGCCAAAATCGTGCTGCTGGGCTACACCAATCCCGTGCCGCTGCTGCCCGCATGGAACCGCTATTTCAGCAAATTGAACCGCTTTGCCAAAGACCTTGCCGCACAGGAAGGCCTGACCTATGTTGCCATTCCCCGTGCGCAGACCGCTGCCGACGGCCACCCCACCGTTAAGGGCCACCAGTACATTGCAAACCAGATTTTGAATGCTCTGAAGTGAGCTTTCCATCAAAAAAGCCTGTCTCATTTTACGAGACAGGCTTTTTTTGCGCTGTTCTGTTTTCAGCTCAGCCGGCCACTTTCCACCGAGAAGCTCACATCGGCTGCGGCCATCGTGGACTTGCGGTGGGAGACCAACAGCACCGTTTTGTCTTTGCACTCTGCCCGCACAGCCTTGAGGATCACGCCCTCATTCAGGCTGTCCAGATTGGAGGTAGGCTCGTCCAGCAGCAGGAAGGGTGCATCATGCAGGAAGGCACGCGCCACACCGATGCGCTGGCGCTCACCGCCGGAAAGTGCACCGCCCAGCTCACCCACCGGGGTATCATAGCCCTTGGGCAGGCTGTGGATAAAGCCGTCCAGCGCAGCCTTTTTGCAGGCTGCTTCCACCTCTTCCCGGATGGCATCCCGCTTTGCAATGCGGATGTTGTTCTCAATGGTATCGTCGAACAGCTCGGTCTCCTGCGTCACAAGGCTTTCCTGTTCGCGCAGGGCGGCGGTGTTCACGTGGCGGATATCCTCTGCGCCAAAGCGGATGCTGCCGCTGGATACATCCCAGAAGCGCATCAGCAGCCGCAGGAAGGTAGACTTTCCGCTGCCGGAGCGGCCGGTGATGCCCACGATCTTCTTTTCCGGAACGGTCAGGCTCAGGTCATGCAGCACCTCCTCATTGGCATAGGCAAAGTTCACATGCTCTGCCGCAGCACCTGCAAATGCGGTGTCTGTGCCGTCGGTCACATCGGCGGTGACGGGCTGTTCGTCCAGCAGGTCCAGCACGCGGTCTGCGCTGGCGAACACCTGCGTCAGGCTGGCACCAAGGTTTGCCAGCGCCACCACCGGGCCAAAGGAGCTGAGGGCCGAAAGGGTGCACACCAGTACGCCCTCCACGCCCATTTTACCGCTCTGGTAAAGGTTCAGGCTCACACCCAGCACGGCCAGCACCGTGAGCAGGATCAAGGTGTTCGTGATGGCCACGGTCAGGCCCTCGCGGTATTTCATCGCCTTCTGCTTTTCGCCCAACATCTCACTGTGGGCCGTGATGCCCTCGGCGCGGGCTGCGGTGTCCTGATACTGCAGGGTATCCTTCAGGCCGCGCAGGCTTTCCAGCACATAGCTGTTGGTATCGGCCAGTGCCTGACGGTACTCCCGGGCGGCACGGTCGCCGCGCTTTGCGCTCCACACCGGCAGGGCCACGCCCACCAGCAGATAGCCCGCCAGCAGCACCAGCGCAGGCAGGATGTGCCAGCTGCCCACAAAGCCCGTCATGCCGATGACGCAGATGCACGCGATGCAGATGGGCGAAATGGTGTGGGCATAGAACACCTCCAGCGCTTCGATATCGGCGGTGATGAGCGAGATCAGGTCACCGCGGTCACGGCCTTCCAGCTTTGCAGGGGTCAGACGGCGCAAGGCACCGAACACCTTATCGCGGATCAGGGCCAGCAGCTTGAAGGCGATATAGTGATTGGATGCCTGCTCTGCGTAACGCAGAACGCCGCGCAGCAGGGCAAACACCAGAATGCAGGCAAAGGCCGTGCCCACGGTCCTCACCGGGCTTGCAAGCCCCAGCGCACGCAGGATGCCAAAGCCGCCGAAGATGGTAATGAAGGTGGCGCAGAAGTGGCCTGCCACCCCCATCACGATCGCTGCCAGCATAACGGGCAGCATGGGCTTTACCAGTACGATCAGCCGTCCCACAATGGCAAAGGGGCTGCGATGATTGCTCTTGTTCATGCTCAGGCATCCTCCTCTTCCAGTGTTTCCAGCTGCCGCTGTGCCAGATACAGGCGGCTATAAGCCCCCTGCTGGGCCAGCAGTTCGGCGTGGGTGCCCTGCTCCATCACCCGGCCATTGCTCATTGCATAGATGCAGTCGCTGTGCACCACGTTTGCCAGACGGTGGGAGATCAGGATGATCGTCTTTTTTCCGGCAAGGCTGTGGATGGCCTGCATGATATCGTTCTCGCTTTCGGCATCCACATTGGAAGTGGCCTCGTCGAAGAGGTAGATGGGCGTATCGTGCAGCAGGGCGCGGGCCATGGCAAGGCGCTGGCGCTGGCCGCCGGAAAGATTGCTGCCGCCCTCATGCAGAGCGGTCTGCAGGCCGTTCTGGCTGCGGCAGAAATCGGCCAGATTCACCTGTTCCAATGCCGCCCAGAGCTGTGTCTCGTCCGCGTCCGGCTTTGCCATGCGCAGGTTGCTCTCCACCGTACCCTTGAAGATGGCGGCGTTGTGGGGCACCAGCGTCAGGGTGCGCAGACGCTGTTCCTGCTGCAGCTCCTGCACCGGCACGCCGCCCAGCGTCACGCTGCCGGTATAGCCGGTGCGGCTGCCGGACAGCAGCGCCGCAATGGTGCTTTTGCCGCAGCCACTCTCACCCACCAGCGAGACAAAGCTGCCCTGCGGAATGGTAAAGGAGACATCGTTCAGGATGGTGCGGTCCTTCTCGTAGCCAAAGGTGACATGCTCAAGCTTCAGAGTCGTATTCTCTCCGGGCACGCGGTCACCATCGGCAGGCTCTTCCGCTGCCAGAAGCTTGAAGATCTTCTCTGCCGAAGCGGCACCGTTCATGGCAATGTGGAAGTAGCTGCCCAGCAACCGCAGCGGCAGGAAAAAGTCCGCCGCCAGCAGCACGATGGTCAATGTGGCGGTCAGGGTCAGCCGGCCTTCCGCAAATGCAGCCACCGCGCTGATGATGCCAAGGCCCGCACCGCCGTAAGCCATCAGGTCCATCAGTGTCACCGAGTTCAGCTGCATGGTGAGCACCTTCATGGTGATCCTGCGGAAGCGCTCGGCCTGCGCATTCATCTGCTCGTGCTTCCAGCCGTCGGCCTGATAAATTTTCAGGGTGGTCAGGCCCTGAATGTTCTCAAGGAAGCTGTCGCCAAGGGTGGTGTATTCGCCCCAGTAGTTTGCCAGCAGCTTTTTGGCAAACTTCTGCACTGCCACAATGGACATGGGGATCAGCGGCACGCAGCACAGCAGGATGATGGCTGACCGTGCGTGTACACCCACCAGCAGCACAAACAGGGTAACGGGTGCCAGCAGGCTGTAAAACAGCTGCGGCAGGTATTTTGCAAAGTAGGTGTCGATCTGCTCCACCCCTTCGCTGGCCAGCATCACCACCTCGCTGGTGGCCGCCGTCTCGGTGTAGTTGGGGCCAAGGCGGGCAAGCTTTGCGTAGATGCTGCTGCGCAGGGTGCGCTTGACATCCTTGGAAGCCTGATCGCTCATGGCCGATGCCAGCATGGTAAAGGCAAAGCGCATGGGCACCGTGGCAAGGCAGAGCACAAGGTTCTGCCACAGCTGTGCACTGGTCAGGCTGCCCGCAAAGGCTGCGCCCACCAGCTGGGCAATGGCCCGCACAAAGATCACGTTGCACAGCATCCCCAGCCATTGGAAAGCCACATTGGCTCCCACATACCGCAGCGCACCACGGTCAAAGGAAAGCAATTTTTTATTGATCACTGGGCTTTCTCCGTTTCTGCTTTTTCTGCATCACTGCCAAACAGACGCTCATATTCGCCGGTAAAGATGCGCTCCGGCAGTGCACTGGTCATGGCAAGGGCAGCGGTAAAGCGCTCTTCTTCGCTCAGCGGCTCACTGACCGGTGGGAAATGGGTCAGGATCGTTTTCAGCTCCCGATCCACCTGTTTTGCCACCCAGATGCCCCGGTCTGTCATATAGATCTTGCCGTAGTGCTCCTTTACGATCATGCCGCGCTCCATGAGCAGATTCATGATACGCACTACCGAGGGCTTGGTCACGCCAAGCTTTTCGGCAATGCTGCGGGAGCTGATATCCAGATGGGTCTGTGAGACTTCGTAGATCGCCAGCAGATAGCGCAGATGCGCCGACGTAAGTTCCATCCCGATCACTCTCTTTCGTTCTGAATTTCCAATGTTATCCAAAGCTAACTTTTTGTTTTTGAAAAAAGGGCGCGAGCCGAATGTACCAGCCCGCGCCCTTTGCGGATCATTTCAATGCTCAGTGACAGCCGCTGCAACCGCTGCAGCTGCCATTGCAGCCGCCTTCGCCGCAGCCGCTGCACCCACTGCAGCCGCCGCCATGCTTGTGGGAGTGCCATGTGATCCAGCCCACACCGCCAAACACGATGACTGCCACAATGATCGTGGGCAGATTAAAATTTGCAGCGAGGAATTCCATCATACAAAACACACCCTTTCCGTGCAAAGCGTTCTTTTAAATCTTGGAGATGTCGATTTTGACCTCGTTGTCACCAGCATACTTGTTGGGACGGACCAGCAGGTAGATGAAGCCAACCAGAACAACAGCAGCCACGATGGTGAAGAAGTTGAAGCCAATCTCACCGGTGATCAGGCCGCCCAGCTGGTACACCACCAGAGCGGCGCAGTAAGCCAGAGCGCACATATAACCAATGGCGATGGCGGTCCACTTGCCGTTGTTCATCTCGCGCTTGATGGCGCCCATAGCAGCGAAGCAGGGAGCGCACAGCAGGTTGAAGATCATGAAGGCGTAAGCCGACAGAGCGGTGTAGTCCTGCGCAACAGCAGCCCAGATCTCATCGCCGTTCTCAGACAGCTCGCCGCCGAAGTGATACAGAACACCGAAGGTACCAACCACGTTCTCCTTTGCGATCAGGCCGGAGACGGAAGCGACAGTTGCACGCCAGTTGCCGAAGCCCAGAGGTGCAAAGATCCATGCGACCTTGGTAGCGATCGCAGCCAGCACGGAGTTGTCCTGATCCTCGACCATGCCGAAGACACCGTTCTCGAAGCCGAATCCCTGCAGGAACCACAGCACAACGGTAGCGGCCAGAATGACGGAGCCTGCGCGCTTGATGAAGGACCAGCCGCGCTCCCAGGTTGCACGGAACACGTTGCCCCATGCAGGCACATGGTATGCGGGCAGCTCCATCACGAAGGGAGCGGGATCACCTGCGAAGAGCTTGGTCTTCTTCAGGATCACGCCGGAGCAGATGATGGCAGCCATGCCAATGAAGTAAGCAGAGACAGCCACCAGAGAAGAACCGCCGAACATCGCACCTGCGATCAGGCCGATGATGGGCATCTTTGCGCCGCAGGGGATGAAGCAGGTGGTCATGATGGTCATGCGGCGGTCGCGCTCGTTCTCGATGGTACGGGATGCCATGACGCCCGGGACGCCGCAGCCGGTACCGACCAGCACGGGGATGAAGCTTTTACCGGACAGGCCGAACTTGCGGAAGATACGGTCCATGATGAAGGCGACACGGGACATATAGCCCACATCCTCCAGAATGGACAGCAGGAAAAACAGCACCAGCATCTGGGGAACGAAGCCCAGAACTGCGCCGACACCGGCAACGATGCCGTCCATGATCAGGCCGTACAGCCAGCCTGCCACGCCGATGCTCTCCAGCAAGCCGCCCAGAGCATTGGGAACAATTTCACCGAACAGGACATCGTTGGTCCAGTCGGTGGCAAAGGTACCAATGGCCCAGCCGCCGTCTGCAATGGAGGTGCCCATGGACAGGGAGTACATCAGGAACATGACCAGTGCGAAGATGGGCAGAGCCAGAATACGGTTGGTCACGATCTGGTCGATCTTATCGGAAACGGTCAGGTGCTCCACGCGGGCCTTTTTCTTAACAGCTTTGCCCACGACGGTGTTGATATATGCATAGCGCTGGTTGGTGATGATGCTCTCAGCGTCATCGTCCATCTCCGCTTCGCAGTCCTTGATGTGCTGGTCGATGTGGTCGATCAGGCTCTTGTCGAGCTTCAGCTCGTCCATGACCTTCTCGTCGCGCTCGAACAGCTTGACGGCATACCAGCGCAGGAAGCGGTCATCCACCTTGCCCTGAATGGACTCTTCGATGTGGGCAATGGCGTGCTCCACGCTGCCGGTGAACACATGGGGCAGCTCAGCAGCCTTGGTAGCCTTTGCAGCAGCCACAGCAGCCTTTGCAGCAGCCTCGGTGCCCTCGCCCTTCAGTGCGCTGATTTCAACAGCCTGACAGCCCAGCTCTGCGCTCAGCTTCTTCAGGTCGATCTTATCACCGTTCTTGCGCACCAGATCGATCATGTTCACAGCCATGACCACCGGGATGCCCAGCTCGATCAGCTGGGTGGTCAGGTACAGGTTACGCTCAATGTTGGTACCATCGATGATGTTCAGGATGGCATCGGGCTTCTCCTTGACCAGATAAGTACGGGAAACCACTTCTTCCAGCGTGTACGGAGACAGCGAGTAGATGCCGGGCAGGTCCTGAATGATAACATCCTTATCGCCCTTCAGCTTGCCTTCCTTCTTTTCCACCGTAACGCCGGGCCAGTTGCCGACATACTGGTTGGAGCCGGTTAGATTGTTGAACAGGGTCGTTTTACCGCAGTTCGGGTTGCCGGCAAGTGCAATTTTAATGCTCATTGCTTAATCCTTCCTCCCTTTGGGATCAGACTACTTCGATCATTTCAGCATCGGCCTTACGCACGCTCAGCTCGTAGTTGCGCACGGTCAGCTCCATGGGGTCGCCCAGAGGTGCCACCTTGCGGACATAGATCTCAACACCCTTGGTGATGCCCATGTCCATGATGCGGCGCTTGACCGGGCCTTCACCGTGCAGCTTTGCCACAGTAGCAGTCTCGCCGACCTTTACGTCTTTCAGAGTTTTCATACTTAACCATCCTCCTCTGCTTGTCTTTATAGAGAGACTATTCCAGTTTCGGAGCAGCTCCCAAACAGCGCCGGGGCACTGTTCAGCCAATCATGATACGGTTTGCCATGGTCTTGTCCAGCGCGATGCGGCTCTCCTTGACCTGAATGATCAGGTTGCCTGCGATCTCGTTGACGACCGTTACCTCACTGTCCACCACAAAACCCAGCTCTGCCAGATGCAGCCGGATCTCGTCCTTGCCGGTGATCTTTTTGATGGTGACGGTCTCCCCTGCTTTTGCCATTGTCAAAGGCATCATACTTCCGCTTCCCTTCCTGTTTGAATCTGGGATATCGCTGCGGTTAGTCAGCCGCAACTACCAACGTGGATAGTTTACGCTCACTAACCTTTTATGTCAATAGTTTTTTCATAATTAAAAGTTAGTTCATATGAACAAACAATTTTTCTGCCCGATTTTTTCCGTTTTTTCACCACAATCAACAACAACTAACTCAAATTATTGAATTAAAGTTAGCCATTGTTTACATTTTCTTGTTCTTTTTTGGCGGCATCTTGTAAACTATCACAAAGCTTTTTCTCTGCTCTGCTGTGCTCTTTTGCTGCAAATGACACAGCCGCGCGGTACAGTGGTCAGTCTGCACCGCGCGGCCGCGTGTCAAAAGGAGGATTTCTTTCCTGCCAGTGCGTGGACACCAGCAGGTGCCAGGATAAAAAGAGAGTATTTGAAAAGAGAATGACAAATTTTAAGCCGCCACGGCAAGGCGGAGAATGGGTGTTCCGCTGTGGAACAGCCGCAGATAGACTGCTGTGCACTTGCTCAGCTGGTCAAAGTGCTTCTGCGCTGCATCCGGGTCGCCGTAGGACTTCCAGCAGCCGCAGCAGGTAAAGTTCTTGCCGCGGTTCTCGATAAAGCCCACAACATCGCCCAGCGGATAGCCGAGGAACACCCCGATCTCATGCGGAAATTCTGCCGAACAGCATAGCTTGCGGGAAAGCTGAGTGAGCATATTACCCACATCCGGTGCTTCGCCCGCTTCCGGCAGGCGGTAGCCCTCCTGCCGCAGAAAGCTCTGCACCTTTTCATCTGCCAGCACGGCAGTCAGCCTGCTTTCGCGGTAGACATACACAAGATACCGGTGGTTGAGCACGCAGCCCTTGAGCACCCGCACACGCAGGCCCTTGGGGTTCAGCTGAGTGTTCCAGTTTTTCACCCGGCGTGCAAGGTCGGCGCAGTCGCGGGTCTCATAGCGGAACAGGCCTGCCGGTTTCAGGCTTGCCAGCACCGGGGCACACTGTTCGATCATGACCGTTTCAAAATTACGCTCCATGTCTGCGCCCTCCCGCCTTGTTTCTCCGGGCTATTGTTCCCCGGATGCGCCGTGGTTATAAGTTAGATATTCCTAACCCTGATTCCAAAAAAGAAGCAGCTTTGCGCGGAGCATTCAAGGCTTCGGCCTGCCGATCTGTTTCTTGCGGTTAGTTATTTCTAACGTGACTGTATCTTACCACAGCGGTGGGCCGTTGTCAACACTTTTCTTGAAAAAAGTTATTCGTGGCAAACCACGGTTTTCTCCACCTCGCTTTTTGTGCATTCTACCGTTTTGGCGCAGGCTGTGGTATAATAAGGAAAACCCTCTCAGGCGCTAACGCGCCAGCTCCCCGAAGGGGGAGCTCTTTATAGAGTCAGCGCATTCAAAAGCTCTCCCCTTCGGGAGAGCTGGCATTGCGCAGCAATGACTGAGAGGGTTCTATCTTATAAAAGGAGCACGCATCCATGCCACAGAACATTGCACCGCCGGGCCTGATCTCCCTTCTTGCCGCCGCACTGGCACAGCAGCCCACAAAGCCGCTGGTGCTGGCGCTGGATGGCCGCTGCGGCAGCGGCAAGACCACCCTTGCAAATACGCTGGCCCGGCAGTTCCCGGCCAGCATCACCCTGCACACCGATGATTTTTACCTGCCGCCTGCACAGCGCATCCGCGGCTGGGAGAAAACGCCCTGCGCCAATATGGACCTTGACCGCCTGCGGGACGAAGCCCTGCGCCCAGCCTACGAGGGCCAGCCGGTGCAGTACCGTGCCTATTCCTGCCGCGAGGGTGCGTACCTGCCCGCGCGGGAGCTGGCCGCGCAGCCGCTGGTGATTTTGGAGGGCAGCTACAGCCACCACCCGCTGCTGACCGGCTGCGAAACGCTGCGGGTGTTCCTGACCTGCGCAAAAGAAGAGCAGACCCACCGCCTGCAGGCGCGGGAGGGGGAGCGATATGTAAACTTTGCCGCCCGGTGGGTGCCGCTGGAGGAGGGCTATTTTGCCCAGTACCACATTGCGGAGACGGCAGATTTTGTGGTAGACACCACCCAAAGCGAGACGATTTGAAATGGCTTCCGCGCCGCTCTAGCCATTATCAGCGGAAGGATCATTTATAATTTCGGAACAGCGGAGCGTCTGCGGACGCTCCGCTGTTCCATTTTCACGGGGAGGGGCTCCCTTTTTGCGCACCTTGCCCAAAAAGGCGGGAAATATTTTTCTCTTCCTGCGTGAATGGGGGGTTATTTTGCATCAAGTCGCACTTGCGGGGGGTGGGTAGCATCTGTTAAACTTATAGTCACGAAGAAAGCAACGCCACGCTACAACAAAGAACGGAGGATGACCCTTATGAAAAAACTGGCAAGACTGACCGCCCTTTTGCTCACCGGTGCGCTGCTGCTGATGCTGACCGCCTGCGGTGCTGCGCCGGGCGGCAGCGCTAGCATGACCCCCGAGGAAATAGCGGCAAAGCAGCGGCTGCTGGGCGAGATCAACAGCTACCGCGCGACCCTTGAGTTTGCTGCGCCGCTTGAGGAAGTAAAACAGCTCTCTGATGCCGAGCAGATCTGGGTAGAGCAGTTCCGCGCCGCCGGCAAGACCAAGCTGCCAGAGAGCACAACGAACGAAACCCATCAGAAATGGGCAAGCATGACCGGGAACTGGACGCGTTGTGATACTTTCGGCTTGGGTATGAAGAAAGATGCGAGTGGCGAGTTGATCGACATTCTGCTTGCCAAGGTTCCAGCCAATACCCCGGAGGGCAAGGCAGAGCTGTCGGAAGCCTTGAACCATCATGCCTTTAATCTCAGCGCTTGCACAAGAATCGGCATTGCCGTTGTGACCATTGACGGACAGATGTACTGGACCTGCAGCGTGTATTACTGATCTCCCCTTTCCGCACGGAAGAACACCCCTTGAACAGAACAAAGCCGGACAGCTTGCGGGCTGTCCGGCTTTTGGTTTTGCTTGATCTACAGGCTGTTACTTATTCTTGTACATATCCTGATAGTAGTTCTGGTAATCACCGCTGGTGACATGGTCCATCCACTCCTGATGGTTCAGGTACCAGTCGATGGTCAGCACGATGCCCTTTTCAAAGGGGGTCTCGGGGTACCAGCCCAGATCGTTCTTGATCTTGGTGGGGTCGATGCCGTAGCGGCGGTCGTGGCCCAGACGGTCGGCCACATGCTTGATGAGGTCCTCGCTGATGCCCTCGTCCTGCAGACGGTCATGCAGCTGGTTGATGATGGTCTTGACGATGAAGATGTTGGGGCGCTCGTTGTGGCCGCCCACATTGTACACCTCACCGATCTTGCCGCCGTTGGCCACCATGTCGATGGCCTTGCAGTGATCCTCCACATACAGCCAGTCGCGGATCTGCATACCGTCGCCGTAGATGGGCAGCTGCTTGTGGTGTTTGACGTTGTTGATCATCAGAGGGATCAGCTTCTCCGGGAACTGGTAGGGGCCGTAGTTGTTGGAGCAGCGGGTGATGTTCACCGGCATGCCGTAGGTATCGTGGAATGCCATAACGAACATATCGGCGCTGGCCTTGGAGGAAGAATAGGGGCTGTGGGGGCACAGGGGGGTGGTCTCCATAAAGTAGCCGTCCGCACCCAGTGCGCCGTACACCTCATCGGTGGACACCTGCAGGTACTTCTTGCCCTCTTTCCAAGTCTTGGCATCGGCATCATACCATGCTTCCTTGGCGCGCTGCAGCAGGTTGACGGTGCCCATCACGTTGCTCTGCACAAAAATTTCGGGGTTCTTGATGGAGCGGTCCACGTGGCTCTCGGCGGCAAAGTTGATGACGTAATCGAAATCGTACTTCTGGAACAGGCCTTCCACCAGCTCCTTGTCGCAGATATCGCCCTGCACGAACACATGGCGGGGGTCACCCTCCACATCCTTCAGGTTTTCCAGATTGCCGGCGTAGGTCAGCTTATCCAGATTGACCAGCAGGATCTCCGGGTATTTCTTGAGCATATAATGCACAAAGTTGGAGCCAATAAAACCGGCGCAGCCGGTGATCAGATAGGTTTTCATAGGTTCAATTTCCTCTTTTCAGTCTTTCATCCCGTTGTCGCCGTCCCAGTGGGCGAAGAAGCAGGCCAGAGCGTCTCTCCAGTCGCGCACATCGTTGCCCACGGTGCAGCGCAGCATCCGGTTGTCCAGTGCGCTCCACTTGGGGCGGTCGGCGCTTTCCGGGTGCTTTGCCTTGTATTCCTCGCTGGTGCAGGGGGCAACGGTAGCGTCCACACCGGACAGGCGGATGATCTCGGACGCAAAATCATACCACGAGCAGATGCCCTCGCCGGTGCAGTGGTACAGGCCGTACTCGTGGGTCACGCACAGCTGCAGGATCTCGTGGGCCAGATCCACCGCATTGGTGGGGTTGCCGCACTGGTCATTGACCACTTCCAGCTTGCCAAACTTCTTGCCTGCGTTCACGATGGTCTTGACGAAGTTTTTGCCGTAGTAGCTGTAGAGCCACGCGGTGCGCACGATGAAGTGACGGTGGCAGAACTGTTCCACGTACTTTTCACCCATGAGCTTGGTGGAGCCGTAGGCGCTGATGGGGCCGGGAATGGTGGCTTCGTCCTGTGCAACGCCGCCGTTCTCACGGCCGGAGAACACATAATCGGTGGAGACGTGTACCAGTCGTGCACCGGTCTTTTCCGCTGCCTGTGCCAGATTGCGGGGGCCGAGGGCATTTGCCTTGAAGGCGGCATCATGGTTCACTTCGCAGCCGTCCACATTGGTGTAAGCAGCGCAGTTGATGATGACATCCGGGCGGTTGCGGCGGATGAACTCGTCCACCATTTTGTAGTTGGAGATATCCAGATCCGGCAGGTCCACGGCGATCACCGTGGCATTGAGCAGCTTTTCGGGGATGGGGCCGATCTCGCTGCGGCCTTCGCGCAGCTGCTTGAGGATCTCGGTGCCCAGCTGACCCTTGCAGCCGGTAACAATGATTTTCATATGGGTATGCCTCTCTTTTGCTTAATAGCGCAGCTTGCCGTCTGCAACGTTCTTCAGGTGCTGGCCGTAAGGACTCTTGCCGTAGCGCTCAGCGCTTTCCAGCAGGGTGTCGCGGTCGATCCAGCCGTACTTGAAGGCGATCTCTTCCGGCGCACTGATCTTGATGCCCTGGCGCTTCTCGATCATGCGCACAAAATCGGCTGCTTCCACCAGACTGTCCATGGTGCCGGTGTCCAGCCATGCAAAACCGCGGCCCAGCAGCTGAACATCCAGCTCGTCCTTCTTCAGATACATGTCGTTCAGGGTGGTGATCTCCAGCTCGCCGCGGGCAGAGGGCTTGACCTGCTTTGCCATCTTCACGACCTCTTTGTTATAGAAGTACAGGCCGGTGATGGCGTAGTTGGACTTGGGATGCTGAGGCTTTTCCTCCACGCTGAGCACCTTGCCGTCCTTGTCGAACTCCACGATGCCAAAGCGCTCCGGGTCCTGCACATAGTAGCCGAACACGGTGCAGCGGCCTTTGTTTTCCGCATTGGCGGCGGCGGTCTTGAGGATCTTGGAGAAGCCGTTGCCGTAGAAGATGTTATCGCCCAGGATCATGGCGCAGCAGTCGTCGCCAATGAACTCTTCGCCCAGAATGAAGGCCTGTGCCAGACCGTCCGGAGAGGGCTGAACTTTATACTGCAGATGGATGCCGTACTGGCTGCCATCACCCAGCAGCGCCTCAAAGCGAGGCGTATCGGTCGGGGTGGAGATGATCAGGATGTCCTGAATGCCTGCCAGCATCAGCGTGGACAGGGGGTAATAGATCATCGGCTTGTCGTAGACCGGCAGCAGCTGCTTGCTGGTGACCATAGTCAGCGGGTAAAGCCGGGTGCCGGCACCGCCGGCAAGAATGATACCTTTCATATTTGTGCACTCCTTTAAAATAGATTGAAAAGTTGTGCAGCTGTACGCCGCCCAGACGGGAGACCGCCCGGATGACGTATGGATTCAAAGCGGAGCTGCGTCCGCTGTAAACAAATTCAGGAGCCGCTCTCCCCTGCCCGGAACGGCAAAATGGGAATAACAGTTCACTTTATTTTACTATCAAATCACACAAAAAGCAAGAAAGAACGGCTTTCCCGAAAAATTTTCCGGAAAAGCCGTTCTGAAACTCCTTCAATCTCGCATTTGTTCCGCTCAAAAGGCCCCCTCTCCGAGGGGGCTGGCAATGCCGCTGGCATTGACTGGGGGAGTTACCACGCAAAGCCCCACTTGGAGAAATAGCGCAGCAGGCTGCGCAGCTGCCACAAAAAGGGCTTCAGGCTGCGGTGCGCGGCGCGGTGCCATGCATGGATGGCGGTGTACTGGGGCACCAGATACGCCTTGCCCCGGGTGCGCATCTTCTGGGTGAGGTCGGCATCCTCCACGTACATGAAGTAGTCCTCGTCAAAGCCGCCAACAGCCTTGAACACCGCAGTGTCCACGGCCGAGAAGCTGCCGGTGCAGAACTCGATCTCGGTGGGGCTGGTCAGGTCTTTGTCCGCCATGAGATAGCGCTCGTTGTACTTTGCCCAGAATTTCAGGCAGGGCAGCTGGCGGTACACCATGGCCCGCACACTGCACCGGCGCAGCGGCAGGCGCTGGGGCCTGCCGTCCGGGAAGGTGAGTGCGGGCCGCGCCATCACCACGCCGGGGTGCTGTGCCATCCAGTCCGCAAGGTCACTCAGCGTATCCGCAGTGAGCTGGATATCCGGGTTCAGGATAAAGTGCACCCGGCTTTGCAGCAGGCTGAGCACCGTGTTGTGGCCGGTGCCAAAGCCGCCGTTCTCTGTGCGGCAGAGCACCTCCACCTTCTGGTCCTCGCGGATGTGCAGGGTGCCGTCCTTCGCGGCCTTTGCAAGGCACTGGCCGCTGCCGTCCGGGCTGGCGTTGTCCACCAGATACAGTGTCAGCGGGTGGCGGCGGGTGCAGTCCAGCACGGTCTGTGCCGCCCTGAGCGCTTCATCCGCGCCGTTATAAACTACAATACAAGCAGAAAGTTCCATGTCGTTCACTCCAGCGGTTTGATGTCAAAGCTGAAGTCCTCTTTCATCAGGTCAAAGTTCGGGTTCATGCAGGGGTCGCCTGCGGCCAGCTGCTTTGCCCACCGCTTCTGGAAGCGCTCCACCTCCGAGATGAAGCGCTTGCGCTTGACCGGGTTCTCGTCCAGACCGCGGCTCTTGCTCTCGTAGTGGTACAGCTGTGCAAAGGGGGTGAACACGTTGGTATAGCCCGCTTCACGCACGCGCACGCAGAAGTCCACATCGTTGAAGGCCACAGCAAAGCTCTCGTCCAGACCGTTCACCTGCTCGTAGACGCTCCTGCGCACCATCAGGCAGGCGGCAGTGACCGCATACACATCCTGTGCATAGACCAGACGTCCCATATAGCCGGGGTGGCCCACCGGGAAGTTCTTGTGCATGTGGGCCGCAAGGGTCAAAAAGCCGAAGCCGATGCCCGCGTGCTGGATGGTGTTGTCCGGATAAAGCAGCTTTGCGCCCACGCAGCCCACACGGTCCTGCTGGGCGTACATGAGCATTTCTTCGATCCAGCGCGGAGAAATGACCTCGGTATCGTTGTTGAGCAGCAGCAGGTATTCGCCGGTGGCTTCCTTTGCGCCAAAGTTGTTCAGGGCGCTGTAGTTGAAGCCGGTGCCCTGCCATGTGATCACCTTCAGGTTCTTGTGCTCCTTCTGCAGCTTTTCATAGCAGCGGAAGGTGGCAGGCTCCCTGCTGTTGTTCTCGATGACGATGATCTCAAGATCCTCATAGGTGCTCCTGCGGTAGATGGACTCCACGCAGGTGCGCAGGTCGGAAGAATGGTCGCAGCTGGGGATCAGGATGCTGACCCGGCCCGGCTTTGTGATGGTATAGTCCGTCTTATAGAAGCCCGGCGTACCCGGGATCATGGAAACTTCATCCACCGGAACACCCACACGCTCGTAGTGGGCATACAGGGCCTTGACCGCAGCTTCCAGACAGTAGGTCTTGGCCGAAATGTTGCTTGCCACGCTGGTGGGGCTGGAGCGCCAGTAGTACAGCAGGTGCGGGATATGCACGATCTTGTGCGCCTTTTCGGTCAGGCGCAGGTAGAGGTCATAGTCCTGACTGCCGTTGTAGGCTGCACGCTCATCGCCGCCCACAGCGGCCAGCAGCTTTGCGCTGAACACGCTCAGGTGGCAGATATAATTGTTGGAGCGCAGATTATCCAGCATATAATCCGGCTTGAAATGGTAAACGGTCAGGTGGTCGATGTCGCCCTCAAAGGTCACTTCATCCGTATACACAAAGTCTGCGCCCTGTTCGGCAATGGCCTGTGCCACGTACCACAGAGCACAGGGGTGCAGGATATCATCGTGGTCCAGCAGGGCGATGAACTCGCCCGTTGCCAGTGCAAAGCCCTGATTGGTGTTGCCCGCAATGCCCTCGTTCTTTTCCAGCTTCTGGTAACGGATGCGGGGGTCTTCCGCAGCACGGGCTGCTACGGTCTGGCCCACCGTCTCGTCCTGTCCGGCGTCCACAAGGCACAGCTCCCAGTTCTGATAGGTCTGGTTCTGCACCGAGTCCAGCAGCTCCACCAGAAACTGCTGCGGCGTATTGTACAGCGGCACCACGATGCTGATGCGCGGCGCGGCGGGCTGGTCGGCCGCCTGCCTTACCAGCAGCTCTGCGCTGGCAAAGCGGTCGGCGCGCATGGTCCTGCCCGGGAACAGTTTCGCATATTCCTTTTTGGCCTTTGCCTGCGCACGCACGCCGGAAATGCCCACCCGACGCAGCTGGCCCAGAAAGACGAACGGCGGGAAGGTGTGTGCCAGCTGACGGCCCTTGCTGACAAAGTAGCGCAGCGGCCAGCTCATCTTCCAGAAAGTAGAACTGGTCACATTGTTCAGTGTCTTTTCCAGATCCTGCTCATGGCTGCGGCTCAGCGAAAGATCACTGCGCAGGCGTTCCAGCTGAGCCGTCTGCTCTTCGCCAGTGCGCTCGGCCTGCTGCATCCGCTCTCGCAGATCGTCCAGCGTCATCTCGTAGCCTGCCAGCAGCTGCTGTGCATCCTGCACAGCGGCGCTGCGGCAGAACAGCGCGGTCTGCTGGGCTTTGCCACGGTTCTTCCACTCAAAATCCCGGTACAGGCCCTGTGCGGCCAACTGCTTTGCACAGTCAGCCATGGCCGATGCATCGGTGCATACCAGCAGCACCTGTGCACACTGCAGTGCGGGCAGATCCACCCATTCCGGGTCCTCCACCACCAGCAGAGCAGCGGTGCCCTGCTCTGCATTCTCCGGCAGCAGCTGTGCGCCGGCCTTTTCCAATGCTTCGGCCAGTGCGCCGCTGCCGCCCAGCACCTGAATGCTGGCAGGGGTCAGCTCCCGCACGATGCGCTGCGCCAGTGCACGGCAGCGCTCGGCCTGTCGTTTGGTTTCTTTTTCCTGATCCATTCCGATCTCCGCTCCTATGGAACTTTTTTATCTTAAAATGATCTCTCAAAAAATCACACGATTTATAGTATACCAAATCCGGCATGATTTGAGAAGGTTTTGCGCGCATTTCTTTGCAGTTTTCCACTGCTTACCAGTGGAACAGGCTGTGCAGCCAGCCAAAGAACCCACCGCCGGAGCTGCCGGAAGTGGAAATGCTCACACCCGTGTAGTAGTGGCTCAGGATCTCCCGGTAGCCCATGCCCTGCTCCTGTGCGTAACCCACAGCACCGCACTGGCTCATGCCCACGCCATGGCCAAAGCCGTAATAGGTCATGCAGGGGGTGCCGCTTTCGTCCGCGCCAAAGTCGAAGCAGTAGCGGGAGGAAACGAACTGGCCGATATAGCGGTAGCTGCGGCCATTGGAAACAAAGGTGTTGTACTGCACAAAGCCGCCCAGATCCTTGTGGGTGGTGTCGGCGCTGACGTAGGGCTCGCCAGTGCGGCTGTCGTTATACTCTTTATAGGTATAGTCTTTTCCGATGACCCGGCGCAGCTTGTTGTGGTACTGCTCCTCGTAGGGGCTTTCTACGCTCTGCAGATACGGCACATCGGTGCCCCATGCGTCCCGGCTGGAGCAGGTGCCGTACACGCCGGTCTGGGTGTTATAGCCCGCACTGGCCGACCACACGGCATCGCAGACGCTGCCGTTGCAGGTAAGGATCTCATTTTTCACCGGTTCCACCGCCCTGCGGATGGCTTCCCGTGCCGAGGATGGGATCTGATCCACCGGAGTGTAGATGAGCGCATTGGCAGAGGCACCGTACTGCTTGTGGTATTCCAGATAGGAATGGATGGCCACCGCCTGCGCCTTCCACGCCTGCTGGGCGGCGCTGGCGCTGACATAGCTGCCAATGGAGCCAAGCTCCGTGTAGGTAATGCCCACAAGGCAGTCCACAAGGTTCAGCGTGACATTGCGCTGCAGGCCTTTTCCCTTGATGTTGAGGTAAGGCATGGTGATGGTATCACTGGTGCCAAAGAGCCATGCAAGGCAGTTTTCCTCCTCGGCAGGGATCAGGGTCGTGTCCGCGCCGCCCATAGTGGTGGCTGCCGAAGCCGCCGGGGCCAGCACGCAAACGCACAGCGCTGCTGCCAGCACAAACGCCGCCGCGCGGCGCACAAACCGATGCAGATGTTTCAAAAGTGATCTCCTCCTGTTTTTTTGCAGATTTCTGACTGTGTTTTTTACAGTGTAACACAGCCTGCGCCTGCGGGCAAGGACTGGACTTTCGTTTTCACATCTGGACAAAGAAGAAACCGGAGGGCCTTTCCCGTTCGGGCAGCTCTCCGGTCTGATTTATAAGGTCTCCGGCCGACGACGCATGGCATCGTCGATCTCGTTCTCGATCTCCCGCAGGCAGTCCAGCAGCACCGGATTGAACGCCCCGGCCTCGCCGGTGCAAAGCATCTGCACTGCAGCCGCGCAGGGTACCGGCGGCTGGCTTCCGCTGCCAGTGGTCAGCGTTTCGTAGGCATCCGCAAGGCCGACCACCTGTGCCGCAATGGGGATCTGTTCGCCAACCAGCTGGTCCGGGTAGCCGCTGCCGTCGTACCGCTCGTGGTGCCAGCGGCAGATCTGATAGGCTACCCGCACAAAATCTTCGTCGCGGTAGGCATCCAGCTCTTCCAGCATCCGTGCACCCAGCAGGGTATGCTGGCGCATGGTTTCTTCATCCTCCGGCGTGCGCGGCTCCGGGCTGTTCAGGATCTGCTCCCCGATCTCCATTTTGCCAATGTCGTGCAGCACCGAGGCCATGCTGATGGTACGGCGCATCTCCTGCGTCAGGGGGTAAGTCTCGGTCTTTTGCACCAGATGGTCCAGCAGCATTCCGGTCAGGGTGCTGATGTGCTGCACATGGGTGCGGCTCTCGCCGTTGCGTCGCTCCACCACCCGGCTCAGAATGCCGATCATCATTTGGCTGCGCTTTTCCTTTTGCGACACCTGATCCGCCACCATGGCGCTCAGGCGGCGCTGCTTTGCATACATGCGGATGGTGTTGGTAATGCGCTGATACACCACCCTTGCATCAAAGGGGCGGCTGATATAATCGGACGCACCCAGATCAAAGGCGCGGCGCACCGTGTCCACATTGTCCTCGCTGGAGATCATGATGACCGGGATCTCTTCCAGCATTCCGCGCTGGCTCATGGCTTCCAGCACGGTAAAGCCGTCAATGCCGGTCATGTGGATATCCAGCAGCACAACGGAGATGCCGGTGGGGTTCTGTTCCAGCAGGCGCAGGCAGTCCTCGCCGGAAGCCGCTTCGGCAGTGTCGAACTGGCTGTTCAGCATCTGGCTGAGCAGCATCCGGTTCATGGCCGAGTCGTCCACGATGAGCACACTCTGGCGGCTGTGGGTGGGCTGCAGGGCGTGCGGCTCCGGCTGACGCTCGGTGATCACGGTGTTTTTCTGGATGCGTGCATAGTGCATCAGTCGTTCCGCGTGCTGCACCGCATCGTCCACATTTTCGTCGTCGATCCACACGCCGCCAATGCTGGCCGACATGCGGATGCGGGAGTAGCCCGGCACGCTGGCCGCCTGCAGCTGCAGACGGATCTGTTCCAGACGCGGGCTGAGCTGTTCCTGCCGGATGTCCGGTAGCAGCAAAAGCAGCCTGCCGCCGTCGTAGCGGATCAGGCGGTCTTTTTCCGAAAGGCCGCGCCGGATGGTGCTTACCGCCGTTTCCAGCACGCTGTTGCCTGCACCGGAGCCGTAAACATCGTTGGAGAACTTCAGATCGTCCATATCCAGCATCGCCACACCGGCGGTAATGCTGCGGTAGCGGTAGTTCTCATCATAATAGGTGCGGTTGTAGGCACCGGTCAGCGGGTCGCGGTAGCGCTTTTCCCGCTCGTCGGTAATACTGTTGAGCAGCCGCTCACCGTTTTCCGGGTCCAACAGAACGCTGCGGTCGATCTTGCGGGTCAGCTCCAGCACACAGAGTTGGCCATCCACCTGCACACAGCTGGCCGTGATCTCGTACAGCTCCTGCCCAAAGTATTCCAGCCTTGTTTTCCGGGTGTTCTTTTCCAGCGCCTGCCTTGCCACGCAGTTTTCACACGGACGGCTGCGCCGCCACTGGGCATAGCAGGGCGCGCTGCCCTTTTTGCCGCCCTGCACCTCGTCTGCCTTCATCAGGCGCACCGTCATGAACACCTTGCGGAGCTGGCGCATTTCCTCTTCCATCTGCTGGCGTGTTCTGTCTTTTTTGCTCATCATCGCATATCCCCCGCTGCAAAACCGCGCGTTTTGGGCCGCACGGCATTCCTTCACGAATAACATTATACTATTTTTTACCAGAATACGTCAATCTTCACCCCTTGCAGCCTGCGGTGCGGAATGTGTCGTTTTGATCCTGTAAAATCAACGTAAGCTCTTTATTTTTGCCAAATTTCCTCATCAGACACCGTACTGTGCCGCACAAAGTGACGCAAATTGGGGAGTGCAGTTTTCCGGCCGTCTGCTGCCCGCTCTGCCCGGGAACAGTCCACATGTTTCCGCCGGAAACTCAGTCTTGATTTTGTGCGCAGAATCCGCTATAATAGTAACGTTCTTTTGAATTGCATATCAGCCGGTGTGTCGGAATGGCAGACGAGGGGGACTCAAAATCCCTTGTGCTAATAACACGTGTGGGTTCGACCCCCACCACCGGCATAAAAAGGAAGCCCTCCAGCTTGTCTGGGGGGCTTTCTTTTTATCTGCGGCGTGTGAGCGGGTCGAACAGCACGACCCTGCACAGCAGGGGAGCAATCAGCCCTGCGGGCTGTTGCTCAGTGCGCGGGAGACCCCCACCACCGGCATAAAAGCCCATCAGGCATTCGCCCAATGCCGTTAAGTTAAGAGGCTAAAGAAAAATAGACTTCATCGAAAAGATGAGGTCTATTTTTTTTTGAAAAAGATCAGAAACAGATTTTACGCACCCTTTGCCGGATATGCCAAGGCCCCCACAGAACACGGGATCTGCAGGGGCCTTGCGGGCAATATTTTTACAGCATTTTGACCGCCAGTGCTTCACTGGTGCGATCCTGTGCGGCGTTGGCATTTTCGGGGTCGTCCATGGTGTAGCGCAGCACAAGCACTTCAGCCACATACAGCAGCGCCACCTTGACCGGGATGTTGCCGGAGTCCAGCGGGCTTTCCTGCGCACCACACAGCAGCACGATATCCGCCAGCTTTGCGCCTGGCGAATCCTCATAATGGGTGAGCAGAATGATCTTTGCGCCCGCCGCCTTGGCCGCGCGCAGCGTTTCCAGCATATCGCGGGTAGCGCCGGAATAGGAAACGAACAGCACCACATCCTCCGGGGTCATCAGGCTGGCCGTGATAAGCTGCATATGGCTGTCGCCTGCCGTGCGGAACTTGGTGGAGATGCAGGCAAAGCGGGCGCAGATATCATTTGCAATATACATGCTGCCGCCCTGACCAAGGCAGTACACCTGCCGGGCCTTGTGCATCAGCTCCGAAGCCTTGTCCACCGCCTCCGGCGAAAGATTGTTTTGGGTGCCGTTGATAGTAGTCATCAGCAGGGCGCTGGCGTGCTCGCACAAAGTTGCCGTGTCGGCATCCGGCTCCGGCACATGCTGGTTGACCAGTGCACCGGTGGCGTTGGCCTGCGCCAGCGCAATGCGCATTTCATGATAGCCCTCAAACCCCAGCGCCCGGCAGAAGCGGAACACCGTTGCCTCTGCCACACAGCACTCCTTTGCCAGCGAGGAGATGGACAGATACTGTGCCTCTGCCGCGTGCTGCACAAGATAGTCCGCCACGGTGCGGCCCGATTTTGTCAGGTCGCCCTGATGCTGCTGCAGCAGCTCCCAAAAATTCGTTGCCATTTTTCTTTTTCCTCTTTTCCGGCGCAGCAGTTCACCGACCCGGATCAGCTGCCGACCGTTTCATTCACCTTTATAAAAAGTATAAAAGAATCGTCCCCGCTTCGCAAGAGACGCATTGCCCACATTTTGGCCCGCAGTTCTGTGCAGAGCACACAGTTTTGGCGGAAAAACCGGCCATTCTGTGAAAATATCTTTCAATTTTGCATTTTTGTTTAGAAAAACATTTTCACTATCGTTTTTGTGGGTTTGTACCATTCTGTAATATTTTCAGAAGAGTAAAGCAAGGTTTTCTTTGCATTTCAACATATATCCCACGCTTTTGTGCACAATGTACACCGTCATTCTGAAAATTTATGAAAACCATGAATAGACAAAATGAAAATATTTTTCTATAATGGAGCCATCAAGAGCGGCCGCTGGCACGGCAGGCCGCCAACAACGTGAAGCATCTTGAATGCGAAGGAGAAACTACTATGAAAAACTGCATTTCCCGCCGTTCGTTCCTGAAGGCCGCTGGCATTCTGGGCGCAGCCGGCGCTCTGGCCGCATGCGGCGGCTCTTCTGCAAGCACCAGCACTGCTGCTTCCACCGCAGGTTCTACCGCTGCAAGCGCAGCTGCTTCTTCCACCAGCATCAAGCTGTGGACATACCCCATCGGCGGCTGGGGCAATGACGACACCGTTCAGGGTCTGATTTCCAGCTTCAACGCAAAGTATCCTGACATCAAGGTCACTGTGGAGTATCTGGACTACACCAACGGCGACGATCAGGTGAACACCGCCATCGAGGGCGGCAGCGCACCTGATCTGATCATGGAAGGTCCCGAGCGTCTGGTTGCAAACTGGGGCGCAAAGGGCGTTATGGCTCCGCTGAACGACCTGTGGACCGATGATGCCAAGAAGGACATTTACGAGTCCGTTGAGTCCGCCTGCAAGGACACTGCCGGCAACTACTACGAGTATCCCCTGTGCATGACCGCGCACTGCATGGCCGTGAACATGACCAAGGTCAAGGAAGTGGGCGCTGACCAGTACATTGATACCGACAAGCATACCTGGAGCACTGACGGCTTCCTGAAGACCGTTGATGCCCTGTACAACGGCGGATACGAGAACGTTGCAGCCATCTACTGCGCAGGTCAGGGCGGCGACCAGGGCACCCGCGCCATCATCAACAACATGTACGGCGGCACCTTTACCGATGCAGCCCACACCAAGTACACTGCCGACTCCGCCGAGAACATCAAGGCGATCCAGACCCTGCACGACACCAAGGGCATCAACTTTGACGCTTCCATCGCAGGCGGCGACGAGATCACCCTGTTCCGCAACGGCACCCTGCAGATGGCATTCTGCTGGAACATTGCACAGCAGGCCAACAGCGACAACAACGCCGCCGGTCTGACCAACGATGGCGACGAGATCTTCCCCATGGCCTTCCCCACCGACAGCGGCGACCCGAAGCTGTGCGGCGGCATCTGGGGCTTCGGCATCTTTGATAACGGCGACGAGGCCAAGATCGAAGCAGCCAGGACCTTCATCGACTTCATCGCTGCCGACCCCGATCAGGTCAAGGACAGTGTGCTGGCTTCCACCTACTTCCCGGTCCGCACCAGCGTGGGCGATATCTACGCCGACAACGAGATCATGAGCGAGTACAGCAAGTTCATGGCTTATCTGGGCGACTACTACCAGATCACTCCGGGCTGGGCAACCGCACGTACCGAGTGGTGGAACATGCTGCAGCGCGTCGGCTCCGGTGAGGATGTCGAGACTGCCGTCAAGACCTTTGTGGACAACGCAAACGCTGCCGCACAGGCATAAGCCCATCCACTCTGCCGGGGGCAGATAATTATTGACGCTTCGCCCCTTCCTCGAAGATCCCGACGAGGGAGGGGCTTTATTTGTAAAAAAAAAATCATAACCGAAAGGAACGGTGATTCTCTTGGCTGCAAAAACGGCGATCAAAGAGCCTAAGCGCAGCAGTGCGCTGGTACGGCGCGAGACCTTCGCTTCCTATTGCTTCCTGCTGCCCAGCCTGATCTTCTTTCTGGGCTTCGTCATTTACCCCATGGTGCTGTGCGTGGTGACCAGCTTCTTCGATTCCACCATGAACCGTGCCGACATCTTTGTGGGGCTTGCAAACTATAAGGAACTGTTCACAGACCCCATCTTTCTGGGTGCCTTAAAGAACACCTTCATCATCGTGGTGGTGTCCGTGCCCGTGACCTGCGCCTTCTCGCTGTGGGTCTCCTCTGCCATCGTAGACCTGCCCGAGTGGGCTACCAGCCTTTTCCGCTGCGTGTTCTACCTGCCCGTGGTCACCGGCTCCGTGGCTGTTACCGTGGTGTGGAAGTGGATGTACAACAACTACTATGGCATCTTCAACTATCTGGGCAAGACTCTGGGCCTCATTGACAAGAACATCAACTGGCTGGGCGATGAGCGCTTTGCTCTGGGCTGCATCATCCTGATCCTGCTCACCACCTCTGTGGGCCAGCCCATCGTGCTGTACGTTTCCGCTCTGGGCAATGTGGACCAGTCCATCGTGGAAGCTGCAGAAGTGGACGGTGCCACCGATTTCCAGTGCTTCTGGAAGATCAAGTGGCCCGCCATCATGCCCACCACCCTGTACATTCTGGTCATTACCACCATCAACTCCTTCCAGTGCTTTGCGCTGATCCAGCTGCTGACTTCCGGCGGCCCCAACCACAGCACCGATACCATCATGTACTACATCTACTACACCGCCTTCAAGCTGTACCGCTACGGCTACGGCAACGCAATGGGTGTGGTGCTGGCAATCATCATCGCCATTCTGTCGGCTGTCCAGTTCAAGCTGGGCAACCAGGATAATTAAAGGAGGTGCCGGACAATGAGTGCAAATGCCGCTGCAAAAAAGCAAAAACCGTTGAAGCGTCACCCCAGCAAGCTCAAGAGAATGAGCGCCTACATGATCCTGACGCTGATCCTCATCAGCATCGTTGCGGTGCTGTTCGCCTTCCCGCTGTACTGGATCATCACCGGTTCCTTCAAGACCGGTGCCGCCATCAACGCCACCACCCCGGAATGGTGGCCCAGCCAGTGGGTGCTGACCAACTACCAGAAGCTGTTTTCCGGCAAGAGCGCCCCGCTGTGGCAGCTGGCTGTGCCCTTTGGCTCCAAGTTCAGCGCTAACGGCGAGCCCATCTACTTCTCGGTAGGCCCCACCGCTCCCGCTGCCATCCGCTGGATGATCAACACCGTGTTCATGGCCGTCATGTCCATGATCCTCACCTGCATCACAGCCGCCATGGCCGGCTATGCACTGGCAAAAAAGCGCTTTGTAGGCCGCAAGCTGCTGTTCACCCTCATCGTGTGTGCAATGGCTCTGCCCAAGCAGGTCATTCTGATTCCCCTGCTGCGCGAAATGAGCAGCCTGAACCTGTACAACACCATCTGGGCCGTCATCTTCCCCATCGTGGGCTGGCCCTTTGGTGTGTTCCTGATGAAGCAGTTCAGTGAGGGCATCCCCACTGAGATGCTGGAAGCGGCCCGCATCGACGGTGCAAGCGAGGCCAAGACCTTTATCGACATCGTGCTGCCCATGGTCAAGCCGGGCATCGGCGCACTGGCCATCTTCACCTTCATCAACAGCTGGAACGACTACTTCATGCAGTTGATCATGCTGTCCAGCACCAGCAACCTGACCATTTCTCTGGGCATTGCAAAGCTGCAGGCTGAGAACAGCACCGACTTTGGCCTGATCATGGCAGGTGCCGCACTGGCTGCTGTGCCTATCATCATCATCTTCCTCATTTTCCAGAAGTACTTTACCAAGGGCATCGCAATGGGTGCTGTTAAGGGCTAAAATCCCGACCGCCGCCTGCGGGCAAAGACTTCCCCCGGCCGGGGGAAGATGTCGCGCAGCGACAAAAAGGGGCATGCAGGGAGGGATTTTTGGCGCAGCGGTCTGCAAGACGCAAGGCCCGCCCAAGGGCCGAAGCGGATGCAGGGCACCGCAAGAGGGCGCTGATGCCGCTGCCCGGAACAGAAAGCGTACGAGCTTGATGCAAAACCATTTCATCTGTATTTATTACTATTTTTAAAGAAGGGTTTGGAACATGAAAGATATCAAAAAATATCAGGGTGTCATCCCCGCCTTTTACGCCTGCTACGACGCAGAGGGCAATATTTCTACCGAGGGCGTCAAGGCCCTTACCCGCCATCTGATCGCCAAAGGCGTCAAGGGCGTGTATGTGGGCGGCTCCTCCGGCGAGTGCATCTATCAGCACGTGAATGAGCGCAAGGCCGTTCTGGAAGCCGTGATGAGCGAAGCCAAGGGCAAGCTGACCGTCATTGCGCATGTCGGCTGCAACAATACCGCCGACAGCGTGGAGCTGGCCCGTCATGCCGAGAGCGTGGGTGTGGACGCCATTGCATCCATTCCTCCCATCTACTTCCACCTGCCGGAGTACGCCATTGCAAAATACTGGAACGATATGTCCGCTGCTGCTCCCAACACCGAGTTCGTCATCTACAACATCCCGCAGCTGGCAGGCACCGGCCTGACCATGAGCCTGCTGAAGGAAATGCTCAAGAACCCCAATGTAGTGGCTGTGAAGAACAGCTCCATGCCCACCCAGGACATCCAGATGTTCAAGGATGCCGGCATCGCCGCCCGCGGCGAGGGGAATTTTGTGGTGTTCAACGGTCCCGATGAGCAGTTTGTTTCTGGCCGCGTGATCGGCGCAGACGGCGGCATCGGCGGCACCTACGCCGTCATGCCCGAGCTGTATCTGGCCATGAACGACCACATCAACAAGGGCGAGATCAAGCAGGCTCAGGAGATCCAGTACGAGGCCGACCGCATCATCTACAAAATGTGCGAAGCCCACGGCAACCTGTACGCCGTACAGAAGGAGATCCTGCGCCGGATGTACGGTCTGGAGCTGGGCGGCGTGCGCGAGCCGATGCCCGGCCTGATCCCGGAAGATGAAGCCATCGTGGCCGAAGCACAGGCCATGATCGAAGCTGCCATCGCAAAACTGTAAAATTGAAGCAGCGCCCCTCTCCGTCTCTTTTCAGAGGGGAGAGCGGGCGCTTGTTTTTGGAGGGACGTTTTATGATCTGTGATACCCTGCAGCACCTGACGCGCTACAAGGGCCTTTGCAAAAATCTCGACACGGCCATTGATTACCTGCTGACCCACGACCCTGCCAGCCTGCCTCTGGGCCGCACCGAGGTGGATGGCGAGGAGGTATTCATCAACACGATGGATGCCACGCTCCATTCCGACCACGGCTACCACCCGGAATATCACAAAAAGTACGCCGACCTGCAGCTCGACATCACCGGCAGCGAGGGCTGGGGCTTTACCACAAATCCCGGCAGGGAGATCGGCGATTTTACCGGCGACTGCGGTTTTCAGGACAGCGCCAGTGTCGTGACCGGCACACTGGGCGAAGGACGCTTTGTGCTGTTCTTCCCCACGGAGCTGCACAAACCCGGCCTTGTACAGCACGGCTGTGTGGGCGTGCGCAAGGCTGTTGTAAAGATTCGGATGGAGGATTGAACGATGGATAAGGAAAAACTGTTTGCTCAGATCAAGGGCGGTCTGATCGTCTCCTGTCAGGCACTGGAGACGGAGCCCCTGTACACGAAAGAGGGCGGCGTGATGCCGCTGATGGCGAAAGCCGCCGCCATGAGCGGTGCTGTGGGCATCCGTGCCAACACCGTGCGCGACATTACCCAGATCAAGCAGGTGGTGGATCTGCCGGTCATCGGCATCATCAAAAAGGACTACCCCGGCACGCCCATGTACATCACCGTTACCATGAAGGAAGTGGACGAGCTGGTGGCCTGCGGGGTAGACATCCTTGCCGTGCAGGGCACCGGTGCCCTGCGCCCGGACGGCTCCACCTCCGCCCAGTTCATCCGCACCATCAAGGCAAAGTACCCCGACCAGCTGGTCATGGCCGACTGCGACAACTTTGAGAATGCCATGGCCTGCGCCGAAGCCGGTGCCGACTTTGTGGGCACCACCATGCGCGGCTACACCCCGGAGACAAAAGGCATTGACGATATCGACTTTGATTTTGTCCATAAGCTGGCCGCAGAGTGCCCGGCAAAGGTCATTGCCGAGGGCCACATCCACTACCCGGAGCAGGCGGTCAAGGCGCTGGAAGCCGGTGCATTCGCACTGGTGGTGGGCGGTGCCATCACCCGCCCGGCAGAGATCACGGCCCGCTTTACCGGTGCCATCAACGCCGCAAAAAAGTAAAATGGAGTGTGCCGGATGAAACAGTATTTTGGCATTGATATCGGCGGCACAGCCGTCAAGCTGGGCATCGTGGACGAGACCGGCAGGGTGCTGCTCAAGGGCGAAGAGAGCGTGAGCTTTGACGGCTACCAGACGCCTGTTCTCACCACCGTGCGCAGGGCCGCAAAGGAGTTTTTGACTGCAAATTCCATCCCGGTGGAAAGCCTTGCGGGCATCGGCGTTTCGGCCACCGGTCAGATCGACAGCCGCAAGGGCATCGTGGCCGGTACCTGCGGCAACTTTCCCAATTACATCGGCAGCCCTATCAAGTCTGCGCTGGAAGAGGACTTCGGCCTGCCCGTCACAGTGGCCAACGACGCCAACTGCATGACGCTGGGTGAAGTGTGGGTCGGCGCCGCACAGGGCTGTACGGACGTGATCGGTGTGACCCTTGGCACCGGCGTGGGCGGCGGCATCCTGACCGGAGGCCATTTGTTAGAGGGTGCACGGGGCCTTGGCGGTGAGCTGGGTCACTACCGCACCCACGCACTGGACGGTGTGGACTGTACCTGCGGCGCAAAGGGCTGCTGGGAACGCTACGCTGCCACCACCGCGCTGGTGCGCGCCGCACAGGAAAAGAGCCCCGATTGGAAGGATGGCCGCGCCATCTTTGCCGCAGCCGAAGCAGGCAACGAGACAGTTCTTGCCCTGCTGGACCACTGGACGGACGAGATCGCACAGGGCCTTGCAGGCATGGTGCACATCTTCAACCCGCAGCTCATTCTGATCGGCGGCGGCGTGAGCGCGCAGCAGAAACTGCTGATCGAACCCATTGCCGCAAAGGTGAAAGCATCGGTCATGCCCGCCTTTGCAGAGGGGCTGGAAGTACGTGCCGCTCAGCTGCACAACGACGCCGGTATGGTGGGCGCAGTGTACTACTTCCGGCAGACCATGGAAAAGGAGTAATCATATATGAAAACACATATCCTCTGTCTGGGCGATTCCAACACCCACGGCTACTGTGCCGACCCGAACGACTGCGCCGACCACGGCATCCGCTTCAATGAAGAGGAGCGCTGGACCTGCCGCCTGCAGAAGGCGCTGGGCGACGAATACCTTGTGACCGAAGAGGGTCTTTCCGGCCGCACCACCGTATTTGTGGACCCCATCCACGAATCTATGGATGCCCTCAGCGTTATCTATGCCCTGCTCAAGAGCCACGAGGTCATCGACCTGCTCATCATCATGCTGGGCACGAACGATGTGAAGGAGCGCTTTGGTGCCAATGCCGCCTGCATTGCTGCAGGCATGGAGCGGCTCATCCTCAAAGCAAAGAGCGTAGACTGCTGGGGCACCAAGCAGCCCAACATTCTGGTGGTGGCACCTCCTCCCATCGGCGCAGGCTTCCACGACGCTGTGATGGGCGATGGCTGTGTGGAGAAGTCTGCCGGTGTGGCAGAGCAGCTCCGCATCATCTGCGAGCGGCAGGGCGTGCACTTCCTGGACGCAAAGGACTGCGAGTTCAACAAGGTGGACTTCATGCACCTGACCCGCAAGGGCCACGCACAGCTGGCGGAGCTGCTGGCTGCAAAGGTTCCTGAGTTGGTTTAATTTCATCTTTTGTCCCCTCGAAAGAGGGGACTTTTATTTTAATATTTTTTGTAGAGCACAGTCGCGTACTTAAAGTTTCGCGCCTTTTGCAAAGAACATCTCCGCCGAGTATGTACTCTTTTGCGCGCACAAAAGAGTACCAGAAAGGACGGCGGTGCCCGCAAGGCATGAAAGCCCCAGTGGGGCTTTTAAGCCGCAGACCGGTTTGCAAAGCAAATGCCGCGTGTTCAGCGCGGCAAGGTCTCCGCTACTTTCGAGGCGCGGGAGGCGGCGGGTTGCGGCTTCCTGCGTCTGCTTCGTGCCTTGCGCGGCACTCGCATCCTGCAGGCCGCTGCCCCAACAGCTCCTCCCTGTTTCGGCCGCTGGCCGCGGTCGTCGCCGTTGCAAACTAGGGGCTACTCGCCCCTAGTAACCCCAAAGCAGTTGGGCTCCATACAAAAAATCCAAGTCGCTACGCTAGAGGATTTTTTGTGTTCCGCCGATTTAAATATTCCCCGCTTGTAAACAGCCATAAAATCGGCTATACTTTCCGCAGAAAGAACCATTGAAAGGAACTGTGCCATGCCTGAACTTTTAAAAGCGCCTGTCACCCCTGCTCAACAGGCAAGAGATGCCCTTTTAGGTGCCCTTGTGGGCCTTGCAAGGGCCACCACCAACGAGCCCAAAACGGACGACACCGACGAGGTGCTGAACGCCGGTCTGCGCCTTGCCGCGCAGCCGGATGCACCGGAGGAAAGGCTGCAGCGGATGCTTGCCATCGTCCAGACTGAAAAGCACCGCGTTGCCCCGGGCTGCGCCACCTGTGCCATGCCCTGCGGCAACACGAACGATTACGATTTTGTCCGCCTGTGGGCTGCGCCCGAGAGTATCCGCACCCTCAAGCTGCAAATGCTTTCTGCCGCGTTTGCGCTGGCCCAAAAGCGCCCGCAGGGTCAGGCGCAGGCCGCCGTTTATCAGCTGCTGTTCACCCTTGCCGAGGACTGGGACGAGGAGCTTCTCACCCCTGTTGTGCAACACGCCGAGGAGCTTTGCCGGGAGTAAATCCGGGCCGGAAAGCCGCCGCTTTTACCCGCCGGGTTTGTAGCGGGAGCGTTCTCGGCGCAAACCAGAAAGGTCCGCCTTTTTTGCGTGTTTTTGTGGCAGTTCCGTAATACTGTTGCATCAAAATGCATTCCAGTGAGTTTCACACCCGATTTCCTGCCTTTTTCCGAAAGTTTTTTGCAAAAAAGACTTTACAAACCATTTCTAAAAACTTATTATATAAGTAATATATTTCATGGAGCCAATGCTGTGCAGCCCCCTGTGCAGCATTCAAATACGATCAAGGAGGGGTTTATCTATGCCCGAAAAGAAAAAGACCGCAGCGGCTGCTCCTGCTGTGGAAGCTCCTGCCGCTGAGGCCAAGGAGTCTAAGACCCGTAAATCTGCCAAGGCCCCTGCACGCCGCGGCCGTCCCCCGCTTGCACCGGAGCTGTACGTGGAGTTCAGCGGCAAGCAGTATAACGTGACCGATATCATTGACCGTGCCAAGGCCGATTACCGCGCTACCCACAAGGTTGGCGTGCAGTCCTGCAAGGTATACGTCAAGCCCGAGGAAGACGCTGCTTATTACGTGATCAACAAAGTCTCCGGCAAGCTGGAGCTGTAACTTTTCCTGTCTTCTTTTCTCCTGCTGCAAAGCACTCCGCACCTATTTTGCGGCAGGTTGTCCGTTCCCACACAAGGCTCCATTTTAAACCGTAAAAAAAGCTGCCCTGCATCCAAAAATGCAAGGCAGCTTTTCATTTTACATCAAACCATCTTTTCCAGAACGGATAATGCTGGATCACGGGGTCCGGGTCCGGGATCTCGAACACATAGCGCTCGGTAGCGTTGATCACGGTGGTCTTGCCGCGGGTGCACACGCGCGGCAGCTTTGCATCATAGTTCAGGTGCACATGGCCGTGCACGAACCACTGCGGCTCGTATTCATCCATCAGATCATTGAAGCACGCAAAGCCCTTGTGAGCATGATCCGTGCTGTCGTTCAGGCCAGCCGCCGGGGAGTGGGTGAGCAGCAGGTCGATGCCGCCCACATGATGGGCCTTGCGCCAGAGTTTGCGCACACGGCGGCGCATTTCCCTTTCCGTATACTGGAAGCTGTCCTCCCGGTTATTGTAGCGGATGCTGCCGCCCAGTCCCATAATGCGCAGGCCCTTCCACACATACACGCTGTCGTCCACACAAATGCATCCGCCAGGTTCATTTTCCCTGTAACTGCCGTCGTGGTTGCCGTGGACATACAAGATGGGCGCAGCCGTAAAGTTCGTAAGATATTCCAGATACTTCTGCGGCAGATCCCCGCAGGAAAGGATCAGGTCGATGCCTTCCAGATGTTCGCGGGTACCGTAGTCCCACAGTGCTTTAGAGGGCACATCCGAAATTGCAAGAATTTTCACATCGGTTTGCTCCGTTCTCTCTCGGCCTGAGGGCCGCTTATTTCACAAACCCTTTCAGGGTATTGAGGCCGTTGATCGCCATAAGCACATGCGTTTTTACATCCAGTTCATCGTAGTGCGGCAGCGCACCTTCCACGCATTCGTCCAGCCAGTCCATCTCCATCAATTCCTTGGGACTGTAGACCACGGCCTCCGGCGAGTGCAGCACATGCCCCTGCGCGTACAGGTCTTCCGGGAAGATGCGCAGGTCATCCTCGTGCAGCATCTTTTCCATCAGGTCCAGCAGCTGTAAAGTGCCTGCGGGCAGGTCTTTGCTGTAATCGATCTCCTCTGCGCCGCTGCGCATGCCCCACCAGTAATTCACCGCCCGGGCACCGGCAGCATCGCTGTCCCATGCACCGTCAAAAATGGAGCGGATGATCTCGATATAAAACGTATCCCACCGCCACACCGGCAGGCCCAGCGGCTGCAAACTGCCGTCCGGCATGCGGCGCACAAGGCCGTAGTCCCGGTGGGTGCCTTCCGGCTCCCGGTTATCGCGGGCATAGAAGATCTCCACATCCGGCCGGTCAGAGAAATCCAGCGGGTGTGCCGGGTCCGGCAGGCAGGCCCAGCGCAGCACCACCTTTGCGTCCGGGCGCACGGTCTTCAGGCCCTGCGCATAGGCGTTTACTGCCGCCGGGATGCCATACACCGGGTTTGCCGCCACATAGCCTACGCGGTCGGTCCTTGCCATCACGCCGGCCAGCATTCCCAGCAGATAGGTCACTTCATACGTGCGGGGATAGTAGGTGCGCACCAGCGGATGCGGCGCGTTGAGCGAACAGTTCAGGATGCGGGTCTTGGGATGCTGGGCCGCCACCTTCAGGCAGGCGGTATGCATCCGGGCACTTGAGGTGAACACCACGTCGGCATTGTCGTGAGCCACATCCTCCAGCACCTGCTCCGCGTCCACCTCAGGCTCGATGTTCTCTTTGCGGGTGATAAATACCCGGTCCGGGAACGCCTGCTGCAGCGCTTCGATGCCCTTGTCGTGGGCACGCACCCACGCGCTGCTCTCGGCATTGTACTCGTGCAGGAACACCACCTTCAGCTCGCTGGGCTTTGTAAAGATGTTCAGCTTTGCCAGCAGCGGTTCGCCGGGGCCCTGCTTCGGCTCCAGCGAAAGGGCCACGGCCTGCGGCTCGGTGAGCACCTTCACCTCATCCCACAGCTTTTCCAGATTCTGCTTCATCTGGCTGGGCGTGCTCTCGCAGGCATCCGCGTAACGGTAGACCGACAGATACACCAGCATGGCATCGCCGGCAGTCAGATTCAGTCCGCCGCCGCCCAGAGCCAGAAACTGCTGGCGGAACATGGTATAGAAGGAGGAAAAGCTCAGCCGGTCATCATCCGTCCAACTTTCACCGCTGGCCTTGCACACCAGCGTCTGCAATTTTGCGTAACCCCCCAGACGGGAGAAATGCACATCGTTGACCTTGGAGAGCTTATAAAAATCCAGAAATTCGTAGTAGATACGGTTTTCCAGACTGTCGTTCCGTTCCGGGACGAGCCGCGTGACCGTGCCCGCGATCCTGACCGCATCAAAATACTTGAGCACCGATACCCGCTTGTTGCCTTCCTGCACATAGAATTTGTTCAGGAACTCGTAGGCGATGATGGGGGTGTGGATGCCCTCTTCCAGATGTGCATCGCAGAGGTTTGACCACTTGCCTGCAAACTCGGTGTCCGGCTCCAGCAGGGGCATAAAGTTCGGTGCAAAGGCGGTGTGACGGCCGCTGGTCTTTGTGCCGACGATGCTTTCCGCCGGGATCTCCACAAGGCCCAGCGGCTCCTGCGCCACGATGTTCACATTGACCAGAATATCGTCCAGCACCGCAAGATACGGCGACTGGCCGCGCGCCACACAGGCACGGTAAGCACGCTGGCCGCTCTTCAGTGCGTTCTTGTAATCTTCCAGCATAGTTGCTCCTTTTTCTCATCTGCAATGCGCTGCAGCCAGCTGCCGCAGCGTCCTTCTTTAGTATACCATGAAATTTGATTTTATGGGAGGATTTTCCGCACAAAAGAGTTGATTTATCCTGCAGTTTCAGGTACGATAATAGAAAGCAAACAATGATAGGAGCATTCTTTCCATGCAGACCGAACAGATCCCCGTACTCAAGGCCGACGAATATCCCGGCGGCATCTGGTATTACGAGCCGCATACATATCAGCCTTACCGTTACGTACTGGGCCGCGTTGGCACCCACCCGCTGGTATGCATTGGCATCAACCCCAGCACCGCCCAGCCCGGTGCGCTGGATCCCACCTTGAAAAGTGTGGAGCGCCTTGCCGCCGCCAACGGCTTTGACAGCTGGATCATGTTCAACGTGTATCCCCAGCGCGCCACCGACCCTAACGATATGGACCGTGTGCCGGACCGCGCCCTGTGTGACGAAAACCTGCGCTGGCTCAAAGCCGTTCTGGCCCAGACCGAACCCACCATGTGGGCAGCGTGGGGCACGCTGATCGAAAAGCGGGACTATCTGCCCGGCCTGATGCGGGAGATGGTGGCCCTGACGCGGGAGCGGGAGATCCCGTGGGTCACCTTTGGCAGGCGCAGCAAAAAGGGCCACCCCCACCACCCGCTGTACCTGCGCAAGGATTCCACCCCGGAACCCTTTGATGTGGAAAATTATCTGGACACCTGCTTTTAATTTTTCAGGTGCTCGATGCGGAGGGATCTTTTTTGACCGCAGAACATTATCACGCCCTGCACAGCTGGATGGATGCCCACCCCACAGCCAAGCGCTGTGTGGTGGCACTGGACCGCTGGCTGCCGCTCATCCCTTTTGTATGTTATCCGGTGCTTCTCTGCCTGCTGAACGTCCGGCTGTTTCGGCTGCTGGGCAGTCAGCGTCAAGCCGCGCTGGACCTCACCGCCGTCATTGCGCGGACGGTGTTCGTGCCGGGGCTTACCTTCTGGGGCGGCACCATCCTGCGGGACAGGCTGAACCTGCCGCGTCCCTATGAACAGCCCGGCTTTGAACCGCTGCGGCACAAGGAGACCCGGGGACACTCCTTCCCATCCCGCCACGCGCTGAGCGCTTCCGTGCTGGCCATGGCATGGATGTATTTCTACCCGAAGGCGGGCTGGGTGATGGTGGGCATCACGGTGCTCATCTGTGTTGGCCGTGTGCTGACCGGCGTGCACCATATCCGCGATGTCGTGGGCGGAGCCGCGCTTGGCTTTGCTTTGGGCTTTGCTGGCATGTGGCTGCTGTAAAGCAGTGCTTTGCGGGCTTTGAAAAAAGAAAAAAGATTTTTGCATTTTTTGCTTGACAGAATGGGACCTGTATGGTATTATACTTCTCGCAGCGTGTGCCGACACACAGCTGCCGCCATAATGGAACCCATGGGATTACAACGTGCGCCCGTAGCTCAGGTGGATAGAGCAACTGCCTTCTAAGCAGTGGGCCGGGGGTTCGAGTCCCTTCGGGCGCATCTATGTGGTGCCCATAGCGTAGTCGGTTAACGCGCCAGATTGTGGATCTGGAGACCGTGGGTTCGAGTCCCACTGGGCACCCCACCAAAAAATCCGCTGATGCTTTGCATCGGCGGATTTTTTTATTTGGCGGGGTGCCCTAGTGGGGCTCGAACAAGGCGGCTCTGACGCATCAGCGGCAGAGCAACCAACAGCCCAGTGGGCTGTTGGTTAGCCTGCGGGTTCCAATCAGTAGGAATGTCTACCAAGACAAATGCTGTGCTGATGCTTTGCATCGGCGGATTTTTTTATTTGGTGGGGTGCCCAGTGGGACGAGAACAGCAACGACGACGACCGCGGCCTGCGGCCGAAACAGGGAGGAGTTGTTGGGGCCGCGTTCTGATTTTTCAAAGCCCTGCCAAGGGGCTGCGGAAAAATCAGCAAACGCAACCCGTAAGGCCCTGACCGTCAGATTCTGCTGCGGGTTCCATCCCTTAGGAATGTCTACCGGGGAACCTTCTGCCGCTGTTCAAAACAGCGGATTTTTTTATTTGGTGGGGGTATCCCAGTGGGACTCGAACAGCACGCCATTATTTTCTGCTAAAAAAGCATGTGCAGAACACCTCTGGCCGGAACGGCTCCTGTGTGCTCTGCACATGCTTTTTATTGTTTGGTATCCACCCGAACGGTCAGCGCCTCATCTGCTGCAGGATCTGTGCGATCTCTGCGCTGGAATAGCCATCCTGCCGCAGTGCGGTGCTGATGCTGGTATCGCTCTTGCCCTGGCTGCGCATCAGCATGGCCATGTAGGGCACCGTCACATTCCGGGAGGTGTCACTGCCCAGACGGGTGGCAGTGCCCGTGCTGCGGCTGGCTGTACCGGAGGACGTACTGCCCGTGCCAGTGCCGCCAGTCTTACTGCCTGCCGCCGTGCTGCCAGCGCGGCTTGCTTTCTGCGCTGCATTGGACTTTTTCAGGTTCCACTCGCCCAGTGCGATGTTCAGCTTCTGGCTTGTGACATCGTTATTGAATTTCTGCTGGTTGAGTTTGTCCTGATACTCCCGCTCGCTCGTCTCGTTCTCGTAGCGCTGCTGGTTCAGGCTGTCCTGATACTGCCGCTCTTGCAGCTGCTGGTTCCACTGAGTGTCCGCACGGTCTGCCTCGTACTGACGGTTGCCGGAGTAGATGTTGTAACCGGTATTCAGCAGGCCGCTCAGCATGGAGCCAACGCCCGTGGTGCCGCTGAGAACGATCTGCACCGCATCGCCCAGCACACCCAGCACGGTCATCACATTGCTGAACACCTGCTGGCGGCGTGCTGCCTGCTGCTGTTCCTGCGCGGAGTAATAATCGTGCAGGGTGCCCAGCTGGCTCAGATAATCCTGATACGCGCCGTAGTCCTGCGCATAGGCGTTGTTGTATGCTTCGCCCTTCTGCTGCAGCTGGGTGTAGTAGTCCGAGAGCTTGTTGTTGTACTGCTGCTGGGCATCCTGTTCGCTGTTGTTCAGCTGATCCAGCTGGCTCACCAGCTCGTTGCCGCCGCTGGTATACGTATCCAGTGCCAGACTGTACAGCGTGGGGATGGCGCTGCTCAGCGCACCGATCTGCTGCTGATACGCCTGCTGGGCGGCGCTCGTGGCATAGCTGGAGCCATAACCGCCGGTCAGGGCTGCAGCCTGCGCCGCAGCATCTGCGCTGGCATTGCGGGCGTTCTGCAAATAGTTCTGCTCGTACTGGCGGTAGAGCGGATCCTTGGTGTAGCTGTACTGGAAGCTCTCACGCTGCAGCAGCTGGTTCAAAAGCTGGTCGATCCGCTCCTGATAGCTGCTCTGATAATCGCCCGGGCGGTTTGCCTGCCACTCCTTCAGCGCATCTGCGGCATCCGTCACGGTCTGGCTGGGCTTGTAGCTGGAATTTGCCAGCGCGTTTTCCACCTCCGAGCGGCTGTCCAGTCCCGCTGCCGAATAGCCGCTCTGCACGGCAGGCTGGCCGCTGCCCTCCGTCTGCGCCTGCACAACGGCAAGCGCTTCTTCCTTTTTCTTTCTGTTTGCCATATATGATCCTTTCCTTATAAATTCTGCAGTTTCGTGCGCATCTCGTCGGACATGTTCTCAACGTCCAGATTGCTCAGCACATACTGCAGCTGTTCCTGCATTTGGTACAGGTAGCTGCGCAGGGCACGGGCATCCTCCGGGTCCATGTTCTCGCTGAGCTTGGGCAGGCCGATCTTGTTAATGCCCATCACGCTTGCCATTCGTCACACCTCCCCGCCTGCAATGCCGCCCTTGGCAGCGGCCATTGTTTTTGCAATGCTGCGCAGGGTGATCTGTCCCCTGCCCTTCAGGCGCAGCCGCAGGGTGCCGTGCCTCCGGGGCACGAACGGCAGATCAAAGCTGCGCCGCTTGTCCTGTGCCGTCAGGCTTGCCACCGTCTCCCATGGGCCGCCGTCATAGCTGGCGGCCACCTCCACCGTACTGCTGCACTCGGCATCCAGCCGCAGCGTCAGTCGGGAAAGATACCGGTCCTCGGCCCCGTCCAGCCCAATGTCACCAGTGGTCAGCTCAAAGTTCAGCTTTTCCTCCACACCGTCGGTGGCCTGCCAGTCCGCTTCGCGGCTGGGATCTGCGGCCCACAGTGCCTGCCCGTCCCACAGATAAAGCTGTCCGCCGGTGCTGGTCATCTCGTAGGAACACACGTTTTCTTCGCTCCAGAGCGCGCGCTCGGTATCGTACACCAGCAGCCTTGCCGTATTTTCGCCTGCCGCCGTGCGGGCCACATGCAGGTAATAGCGGCCATCCAGCGCACTGCCCACCGCGCTCTGCACATTGGCCAGTCGGCCCGAATCCAACGCGCCGGACACTTTTGTTGGAATGCTGCCGTCCCATGCCATCACTCCGTCCGGCGAAAGATAATAGAGCGTCTCGTTCAGCACACACAGGCTGCGCGCCGCGTTTTTGGCAACGCCCCGGCAGCGCAGCGAGGTGAGCTGAAAATCCGAAGGCTTGGAGCCATAGAGCTTGTGCAGTGTGTTCTCCTTAAAGAACAGCGCATAGCCCATGCATGTGGCCGCGCCGGTAAACGCACCATCGCTGCCCACCGTCACTGCGTAGCTGTCTGCCGCAATGCCCCGGTAGGAAAACCAGTTGGTGGGGTCGCCTAAGCGGCAGGCATAGATCACGTTTTCCTTGCTGCTGCAGCCCCATACCCGGTTGTCGCACTCGGTAACGTAGTCCAGATCCGGCACGCGGCGTTCCATCCGCACCGGCGTGCTCACCGCAAAGCTGCGTGTCTCCTTGCCGTCCAAGCTGGTCCACTGGGCGCTCTCGGCGCTCTGCACCAGCGTGCCGTAAACATGATCTCCCTCCGGGCTTACCCGCACGCGCAGCCCGTTTTCCAGCACATCGTAAACTACCAGATCCCCGTCCAGCTTTGTCCACATGCCAGCCTGCTGTGCTGCCGTGCCCTGCACGGTCACGGTGTCCCACTGGGCAAATAGCCTCTGCGCGCCCGCCGCTGTGATGCGGCAGTATTCCAGCGGCACTGCCGTCCAGTTGCCGGAGGATGCGCTGTACTCTTCCAGTGTGCTGGTGCTGGCCCATGGGTGCTCCTCGTCCTCCACCTTCAAAAAGAGCTGTCCGTCTGCAGGCTTCTCCGGTTCCTCCTTGCCGTAACCGCTCACCTCGTAGGCCTTGCCCGCAGCATCGCAGGGTGCAAACTGCACGCTCTGTCCCTCTGCCTGCCATACAGCTCCCAGTGCCGAAACACTTCCGTCCGCTGTATCAAAGGCTACCTTGTCCGGGAAGATCAGGATTTTTGTACCAATGCCCACCAGTGCCTTTTTGCCGTCGGTCACTGCCTCGGTGCAGGTCACCGGGTTCGCGCCGTCGGCATCCGGCGTGTAGATCAGATCCTTCCCGCAGACGGTCAGCAGCCCGTTCAGATGATACATGCCGTTCAGCCCGGTCAACTCCCTCAGCTTGCGGCGCGGCTTGCGGGTGCTCAGCGCCGGGAAATCCCGGGCAGAAAAATTCACGCCCGCGCTGTACTCTGCTTCCGAGCAGGCATAGGTCTCGTTCAGCCCGCCGAATACCCGCACAAGACTGCGGCTGTTCTGCAGCTTCGCTCTGTTTGCCAGAACCATGCTCTCACCTCCTTACCAGCGCCACTGGGCACCCGTCAGTGTCGGGTAGCTGCGCCGCAGCCACGCCGCCAGATCTGCCAGCAGACTGTTGTACTGGGCCTGCTCCCCGACGTAGCGGTCGGTCTCACCAAGGGCCGCATCGGTCATGGCACACAGATAATGCGGATACAGCGCATCAAAAGGTGCCGGTGCCAGCAGCACATCGTCGTCCTGCAGGCTGTCGTCCCATGCAAGGTCTGCGCCCACATCGTCGTATGCATCTGTGATGCTGTTTTTAAAAAAGCGTTCCCGCAGCATCGCGTCTGCTTCCTTCAGCCACGCCTGCCGGGTGGCCAGCGCAATGCGGCTGCCCGGGCGCAGCTCTTCGGCGCGTTCCAGCGCCTGTCCTACGGTCATATGCTCACTCTCCTTTTTATAAAGGCCCGGCCGGGCAGGCTCCCCAGCCGGGCTTTTTGTCTGTTTCGGGTTTACTGGGCGGCGTTTTCTGCCGCCGCAATGCGGGCGGCGGTCAGCTCATCCTGCATCTGGCTGTGCTCCAGCACCTCGGCCACTTCGGGCGGCACTTCCACCTCCACGCCGCGGCGGATCTTATAGTTCACACCGTTCACGCTCACGAACAGATCGCCCTTGTAGCGGCTGTTATCCTTGAACAGCCGGATGCGCACATTTTTCTTTTCAGCCATGGCTCACGCCTCCTCAGTTTGCAGCAGCGGTGGCGGAATAGCTGGACGCACTTTCAATGCGCACCATGTACTGCTCCACCAGACGCTCTGCCGCACGCATGCCCTTCCAGCCCACGGAAGCGCGCTGGTTCAGCGGGTCGTCGCCGTAGCCCAGCTGCTTGACGATGTGCTCCAGACCGCCGCCTTCCAGCTCGGTCACGCCGTAGGCGTGGGCACCCAGCACCAGCGTGCCGAACACAGCCAGACCGTCCGGGCAGGTGGAATCCTTCCAGATCTTGGCCTCGCTGGTCTCGATGAAGCGGATGTTGCCCAGCTTGCCGATCTCGCCGCGGAACATGGTGTCCGGGTCTGCGTACTTGTGCACCTCAATGAACTCCTTGCTGGTCTTCAGGTCGTAGGCAGCGTAGGGGTGGATGATGGCAATGTAGCTGTCGCCGATGGGGTCGGCGTTCATCGCGCCCAGCTGCGCCGCTGCCTGAAAGAACAGCTTCGGGGTCAGGGTGCAGGTCTTGTCCAGTGCCTTGCGGCTGGCAACGGCAGTCTCGGTGCCGCCTGCGGCCAGCTTGGGCGCATAGATCACATTGGTGCCGCCCGCCAGCACATCGCGGGTAATGCTGTCCATGGTGCGGCCTGCCTGACTTGCCAGCACACGGGTGGCCTGCACCACATTGTTGTCAATGGCGGTCATCTGCAGCACGTCGGTCAGCGGAGTCCAGCCGCCGTACTGGTGCAGATCGCTGGTGATGGTGGTCACATTCAGTGCCTGACCGTTCGGGGTCACGCCCTCGGTCAGCGGAGTGGATGCCTTGGGCAGGCTGTCGTACTTGCGGAACTCAATGGTCTTGCCGCCGTTCTGGGGCACAGGGTAGTAGTCCGCAAACTGGTCGTGCACCAGACGCGGCTCTGCCTGATCGATCAGGCGCTTCTCGTAGAAGGTCTTCATCTCTTTCGACATGGTAGCGGTGGTGTTCAGGTTTTCCGCAAACAGCTGGATGTTGAAATTCTTGTTCATGCTCATATTCCTTTCTCTTGTAAAATATTCACAATTCGATCTGTGCTCCGTGGAGCACACGGCGTTCCAGTGCTTCTCGCTGGGCGCGGGTCATGCTGGCTACATCCGGGCGGACGGTAGCCGCGCCGCCGGGCCGGATGCCGTTTTCGGTGGGCCGTGCGGCCCGCTGCTGAATGCGTTCCACCACGCCCTGCTCCACAGCCTGCGCTGCAGTGCGCAGGTTTTCGTCGTAGTGGGCCAGACGGTACGCATCCCGCACCCTCATGCCGGGCAGCTGCATCAGGCGGCGCATCTCCGGGCTGCGCAGCTCGTTCTGCAGATCAAAATCCGGCTGGCTGCGGCGCATGGCCGCTTCCTCTGCCGCCCAGCGGGCATGCAGGCTGTGCACAGCAGCCTGTGTGCTGCGGGCAAAGCTGGACAGCGGCGGCAGTTCCGGGCGCTGCACAGGCAGTTCCTGCCGGGGCTTTTCCGGCTGCAGCTCTACGGTTTTCTCTGCCGAGGCCTGCGGCACAGCGGGCGCTTCTTTTGCTTTGTCCGGCTTCATGGTGCCGGAGGCCACCGCCTGCCGGGTCTGCGCTTCGCTCAGGGCAGGGGGAGCGGCTTCTCCCTCTGCAAAGAGCTGTAGCATAAAGGTTCCCCACGGGTTGCGGCTCCCAGCGTCCACTTCGTGCCTTGAGCGGCACTCGTGTTCTGCTGGCCGCTGCCCCAGCCTCGGCTCCCTGTTTCCGCCGCAGGCGGCGGTCGCCTCCGCTGCAAACAGCTGCAGATCCATCATGCTCTCCTTTCCTCTGCGGCTCACATCTGCAAAGCGGACATTCTCCGGGTAGCGTTCGGCCAGCAGCACAAAGCAGGCTTTGGCCAGCTCAAAGGCACCGCGCACCCATTCTTCGCAGGGCGCATCCACGCTCACTGCCAGACGCGGGCCGTCCGGCTCATCAAAGGCTTCGCTGTGGGCGTTCTCTTCCCCGGCCAGCAGGTACACAAGGCCCTGCATCACGGTGCTGGCTCCTGCACAAACGATGTCCTGCCCGGCAGGCGCATAGCCTGCATGACCGGCAGCTTCCAGCCGGCAGCTCAGCCCGGCGGGGGTATCCATCTCGCTGTAACAAACTTTCATCATAAAATTCACCTCCTTTTTAATGGATGTTCATGGCACGTGCAGCGGCGGCCACCGGCAGGGCATTGCCAAGGCCCGCCAGCTTTACCGCCTGCCCGTCCTTCTGCGCAGACGCACCGCCTGCACTGCGGGCCGGTTCGTCAGGCCCGGTGCCCTGCTGGGCGATCACCGCCGCCATCTGTGCCATCTGCTGCTGCATCCTAGCCAGCTGCTGGGCAAGGGTGCCGTTCTGCCGCACCCTCTGACGCACCTTCTCAATGCCTTCAAAGTCCATCATTTCCAGTGCCGCAAGGGCGGCATCGGCATTTTCCGGCTTGAAAAATCCCAGCTGATAGCACTCCTTGGCCGTCTCGTTCTGGGAAAGACGGCTGAAGGTGCTCTTCTTGGCGGCGCTCACCACGATGTCAAAGATCGGCTCCCGGCTGCCCAGTTCCACGCCGCCCACGCTGCCGCCGGGCACCGCCCGCAGCGCCTGCGCCGAGAAGGGCACGAACCGGCTCTCGCCGCTTTCGCCCACGATGCGGAACACCCGCTGCTCGTCGTAGAACTGGCGCATCAGCTCGATGATGAGATAGCACTGCTTTGCAAAAGCACGGTAGGCGCTCTTGAGCATATCGCGGCTGAGTTTGCTGCCTGCCTCCTGCAAGGCCGCAATGGCGCTGGCTGCGGTCACACCTCCGGCAGTGCCGCCCTGCGTCATGTCCCGGTTGCCGCTGATCTCCTTCAGCTCTTCAATGCGGCTCTGGCGGTAACTCAGGCTGTTGCCCTGCAGGCCCGCCGTCTGCAGCGGACGGAAACTGTCGTCGTTGAGCCGTCCCACCACATGCACGATGTCCCGGCTGAAATCGGCCAGCTCTTCCTCGTTGACCCCTGCCGTGTCGCTGAGCACATACCGCTGCTTTGCACTCAGCAGCACGTTCTCGTCCATGGCATGGTTCATCTTGTCAATGGCCGTCTGGCAGTCCTTCATCACATCGATGTAGCCAAAGCCCGCCGGGCTGTCCTCCTCCACGAACAGCGGGTCAAAAACAAAGGGGTACTGCCCGTGGTCATACAGGCCGCTTTCTGCCAGCGCCGGGTCGTTCTGGCTGGCGTACAGCACCACGCCGTTGCAGAACTTGCAGTAGTGCAGCACCATGCGCCCCGTTTCATCCGGGCGCTTGTAGTACCAGTCCACCACCACGCTCTTGGAGCTGGTGTCCTGCCCTTCATCGTGGATGTACCGGGGCACGTCCAGCACGCTGGCGGTGTGTCCTGCCAGCTGCGGGTACTGCGCGCACAGCCGGGCCGTGTCCTCAAGGCTCAGGCTGAAAAAGTCCGGCGATGCCTGAATATCCGCCACGCCCGGCTCCCAGTAGAGCATCAGCAGGTTCACGCTGCGCACCGCAATGTCGCCAATGCCGCCGCGCATTGCAGGGTCCCAGAAGATACCGGTCACGCCGGTGCCCTGTTTGAGCTTGCGCCACCAGCAGTCGCTGTACACCTGCTCGTAGTCGGCCTGTTCCAGCACCACCGGCAAAACGCTGGAAAGTGCCCGTGCGGTGTCCTCGTCATCTGCCTCTCGGGGCAGCACGTTCGGTTCCGGGTAGTTGTCCATGGCATCGGCGTGCTTGTTGGCAATGCTGTTGAACAGCCACCCGCTGGAAGGCTGAGCCTTGCCGGGCATCATGGGGTTCTGGTAGTTCTTCCAGTGGCCCATGCGGAACCACAGCTCGTTATCCACAATACGCTTGTCCAGCGCAGCCTTGCCCGCCTTGTACCGCTGCAAGGTCTGCATGGCCTCGGCCACCTGTGCTTCACCCACGGGCAAAGCTTCGTTCTCGTAATCGTCCATTGCGTTTCTCCTTTAAATTCTGTAAAATCTTGCCCGCTTGTGCAGGTTCAGCGGGTCGTCGGGCATGGGCGGCGCAGCACAGCGCACCGGCGGGCTGATAGGGTTCTCCATCAGCACATAGCGGCACTCGTCGTAAATGTGATCCTCCTGCCGGGTGTCGATGTCCTCCACGTTGCTTTCGTCGTACACAAGGTTCGGGATCGTGCGGATAAAGTGCTTGCAGGTATTGAACACCTGAAACATCGGCCTGCCGTCCGCATCAAAATTCAGCCGGTAGTGGAACTGCATCTTGCCCGCAAGCCGGGTGTTGTCGCCGGGGGACCAGCGCAGGAAGTTCGGGCTGCGCTCCATCATAGCGGCAATGCTCTCGCCGCGGCTCTCATCAAAGATGGCCGGATCGGCAATGCCGTGGATCACCCTGCCGCGCAAAAGCGGGTCGTTCTGCTCTGCCTCCCGGATGCGCCGGGCCTGTTCCACCGGGTCGATGCGCAGGCCCTCGTTCGGCCTGCCGGTGCAGCCGTACAGCTCCTTGATGCGGTACAGCCGCCCCTCCTCGTCCGCTGCGTACCACCCCACCGAGAACGGCTTGGAAAAGCCAAAGTCGAACCCGCGGTAGATCTGCCAGTGCTTCGGGATGGTGAACGGTGCGATCACATGGGTCCAGCGCTGGTCTTCGTAGCGGGCCGGGTCGTTGCGCCATTCGGTAAACACCTGCCCGGAAAAGCTGTCCCAGCTGCCGTAGAGCAGCGCCTGCTTTTCTGCTTCCGGCATACTGGCAAGGCTTGCAAGGTAGCCGGGGTCGTTTGCCAGCAGGGCGGGGTTATCAAAAATGCTGGAAGGGATGAACACCCGCGCCCGCTGCAGCTTCTGTTCGGTGCCGTCCGGCAGCTTTACCGTGTATTCTTCGGTGATAGGCGTGCCGGGCGGTGCGGGCGTGATGAACCGTGCCTTCACCCACCCGTGGCCGATGCCGCCGGGATTGGTGGTGGCCCGCATGTACACCCGCGTGCCCGGGCCGGTGGGACGGTTGCGGCTCATCATGTAGCTGTACTCTTCCCATTCAAAGTGGGTCAGCTCGTCAAAGCCGATAAAATCGAAGGCCTTGCCCTGATAATTGGTACGATCCTTGGTGTACTGCATGGAGCCAAAGTAAATTTTTGCCCCGCTGGGGAAGTTCCACACATGGGCCGTGGCGTTGTACTGTGCCTGCGGGAACGCCCTGTGGTAGTACACCTGGCTCTTGTCCACCAGATCAGAAAGCTGCGGGTAGGTCTTGCGCAGGATCAGCGCCCGGTAGTGCGGAATGTGCACCTGCCGCAGCGCTTCGATCACCAGCGCGTCGCTCTTGCCGCCGCCTGCTGCACCGCCGTACAGCGCTTCCGGTTCCGGGCGGCTCATAAATTCGGCCTGCCGCGGCTGGGGCCTCCAGACCACCGGCACTCTTGCTTGTACAATGCTCATGGTTCTTCCTCCACCGTCGGCAGCAGCACCACGCCGCACTCCGCTCCTTCTGCCTGTGCCCCCTGATCGTTCAGGGTCTTGGCTACACCGGCCAGATCCTTGAGCACCGCCGTGGCCTCCTTGAGGTCTTTCATGGTGCCTGCTCCCGATGCGCCTTCCTTTTTTGCCGCCTTCTGCCGGGCATTCAGTTCCCGCACCTGCTGTGCCAGCAGGGTGCTCAGGGTGTCCGTGGCTCGGCTCAGGCTGGCCAGCCCTCTGGCCTGTTTTGTCTGCCCCATGGTGTTGGGTATCAGCTCCTTTCCGCCCTGGTGTGCTGGGCTATGGCAAAAGGATACCACTGGTGCTGCTTTCCCAACAGTGTGCACTTTTACAGGGCCATAGCGTATATTTTAAATTCAGAAATCCGATTCGTATACTTTTATCCCTTGTAATTCATCGCTGTTTCGTATCTTTTCAAAAGCAGTGTTTTTTCTCCATCAAAATTTGTGGCAGACCCGCAGAAAACCTTCAAAGTCATACTCATTTGCGATTTTTGGACAGAAAATGAAAAAAGTGTGTTTATTTTGTGGACAAATGCTTTTGTAAAATGTTACAATAGGTTCTGTTCTTTCCCGTCCCACGCACGGACGGGATGTTTTATCTGAATCAGGAGGTTCCTCATGTTAGAAAACATCTTTCATCTGAAGGAGAACCACACCGATGTCAAGACCGAGATCATGGCAGGTATCACCACCTTCATGACCATGGCTTACATCCTTGCGGTCAATCCCAACATCCTTTCTGCTTCCGGCATGGATTCGGAAGCCGTTCTGATCGCCACCGCGCTGGCATCCTTTGTTGGCACTGCGCTTATGGCTCTGCTTGCCAACTATCCGTTTGCACTGGCACCCGGCATGGGCCTGAACGCCTACTTCTCCTACACGGTCGTTCTCACCATGGGCTACAGCTGGCAGTTGGCCCTGATGGCCGTCTTTGTAGAGGGCATCATCTTCATCGTGCTGTCCCTCACCAATGTCCGTGAGGGCATCTTCAATGCCATCCCCATGACCCTGAAGAGCGCCGTCAGCGTGGGCATCGGCCTGTTCGTTGCTTTCGTTGGTCTGCAGAACGCAAAGCTGATCGTCAACAGCGATTCCACCCTCGTCACCTACCAGCACTTCAAGGGCGACACCTTCTCCAGCGTGGGCATGGGCGCGATCCTTGCCCTGTTGGGTATCGTGATCACCGCCATCCTGCTGGTAAAGAAGGTCAAGGGCGGCATCCTGTACGGCATCCTTATCACATGGGTGCTGGGCATCCTCTGCGAGATCGCCGGCATCTATGTTCCCAACCCCGACGCAGGCATGTACTCCGTTATCCCCACCGCCTTCGTTAGCTTCGACTTCTCCGCGCTGGGCAAGACCTTCGGTCAGGTATTCAAGACCGACTTCTCCGGCGTTGGCATCCTGAACTTCTTCGCCGTCATGTTCTCCTTCCTGTTCGTTGACCTGTTCGATACTCTGGGCACCCTGATCGGTGTTGCCTCCAAGGCCGACATGCTGGACGAGGACGGCAAGCTGCCCCACATCAAGGGCGCACTGATGGCCGACTCCATCGCCACCTGCGCAGGCGCTGTGCTGGGCACTTCCACCACCACCACCTTCGTCGAGAGTGCTTCCGGCGTTACCGAGGGCGGCCGCACCGGTCTGACCGCTATGACCACCGGCATCCTGTTCCTGCTGGCCACCATCTTCAGCCCTCTGTTCCTCACCATCCCGTCCTTTGCAACGGCTCCGGCCCTGATCATCGTGGGCTTCTACATGATGGGTTCCGCCGTCAAGATCGACTTCAATGACCCCAGCGAGGGCATCCCCGCCTTCCTGACCATTCTGGCCATGCCCACTGCCTACAGCATTTCTGAGGGCATCGCCATCGGCGTCATCTCCTGGACCCTGATTAATCTGGTCACCGGCAAGGCCAAGGAAAAGAAGATCAGCCCCCTGATGTATGTGCTGACCGTGCTGTTCATCCTCAAGTACGTGTTCCTCTAAGCCGCTGATCTTACCGCAAGCAAAAAAGCTCCCGTCCTGATGATGGACGGGAGCTTTTCTGCTTCCTGTGATCCGGAACAGCCTGCGCATTCGCTCCGGGCTGTCCGGCGTGGAACTATTCTTTTTTAGCAATCGGGGTTATTTGCGCCGCGGGTGGATATGCACTTCCGGGATAGCCACGTTATCGTAGTGGATCGGCTTATCTGCCGCCGGAGTGCCGTCCGCATCCGTATGATGTGCCACCTTGCCGGTATGGATTTCCGGCAAGGCCACGGTTTCTTCCTCATGGGGATGCTCCCGCTTTTTTCCGAGCCACGTTTTCAGATGGTGATAAAGCGACATTGCACGTCTCCTTTCCCGGTGCGGAAGCCCGCCCGAACTGTAAAGATCAGCTTCAGATAAAATTGATGAACACCGTAATGACCAGACTGTTCAAAAAGTCCGCAAACAGACTGCCCACCAGCGGGATCAGCAGATACGCCTTGACCGAGGGCGAATATTTATCGCAGATGGCCTGCATGTTGGCCATAGCGTTGGGCGTTGCGCCCATGCCAAAGCCGCAGGTGCCGGATACGATCACCGCCGCGTCGTAATCGCGGCCCATGATGTTGAACACTACCAGCACCACATACAGAATCATGAACAGGGTCTGCCCAGCCAGCAGCACGATCAGCGGCAGGGCCAGCTCTGCCAGCTGCCACAGCTTCAGGGTGATCATAGCCATGCCCAGGAACAACGAAAGGCAGATGCCGCCAATGTCATTGATCTCGCCCATATACACGGTGTAGCCGCCGCCATACTCACCCACATTGCGGATGATGGCCGCCGCGATCATGGCACCGATATAGATGGGGAAGGTCATGCCCGTCAGGCTCAGGAGTCTGGACAGCACCGTGCCGATGCCCATGGCGACGATCAGCTGGAAGCTTGCCGCCGGGTACATGGTGGTGTGGCGCTCGTGCTTCATTTCTTCTTCCACCAGCAGGCTGTCATCCTCCGGCACCACCGTGGCCAGCAGGTTGTGCCGCTCAATGAGCATCTTACCGATGGGGCCGCCCATCATGCTGCCCGCGATCAGGCCATAGGTGGCCGCTGCCGTACACAGGGTGGTGGCCCCCTGAATGCCAAAGTCCTCCAGCACCGGGCCAAAGGCACCGGCGGTGCCGTGACCGCCCACCATGGGGATGGAACCGGTGCAAAGGCCCACCAGCGCATCCACGCTCAGCAGCTTTGCCAGCCCCACGGCTACAAACTTCTGGCTGACGATCAGCACGATGACCACGCCCAGAAACACGATCATCGCTCTTCCACCGCTTTTCAGCACCTTGAGGTTTGCCTGGAAGCCCACCGAGGTGAAAAACATCACCATGCAGACTTCCTTTAGAATATCATCAAATGCAAACTCGGCAACGCCGGTCACATAGCACACACAGGTAAAAATGGCGAACAGCACGCCGCCAATGACCGGAGCCGGAATGCAGAAACGTTCCAGCACCTGCACCCTTTCCCGCAAAAATTTGCCCAGCATCAGCACCAGCACAGCAACGGCCAGTGTCTGATACATATCCAATTCGATCTTCATTGCTCTACTTTCCCTCAGTTCCCAGCCGCTTCATCGACCGTAATTCCTGCCGCCTTATAATATGCGGCCGCACCCGCATGAAACGGGATGTCAACGCCCTCTACTGCGTTTTCCTCCGGGTCCAGCGGGATGCCCAGCTGCTCTTCCAGCCCTTCCCGGCTGGAGAACAGAAGCTGTGTCAGCTGCTGCACCTGCTTTGCAGGCAGCGCGTTGCTGGCCAGCAGAACGGCTTTCACGCCCACCGTCTGCACCTTTTCCGTCTGTCCGGGATAGGTGCCTGCCGGCAGCGTAACGCCGCTGTAGGCGCTGTAAGCGCTCTGCAGGCGCTGTGCTGCCGCACCGTCTACCTTCAGCAGCCGGATGCCGCACTCGCCTGCCAGAGCGGTCAGCACCGGGCTGGGTGCGCCCACTGTCATAAAGATGGCATCCACCCTGCCCGCCTTCAGCTGGGCAGCGGCATCCTCATAGTTCAGGTTTACCATGCTCACCATCTTGTCGTTCAGACCATAGGCAGATAAGATCTGCCGCGCGTTCTGCTCCGAACCGGATTCCTCCGCGCCAATGCTCACCGTCCTGCCATGCAGGTCCTCAATGGACTGGATGTCGGAATCCGCCCGCACCACCACCTGACAGATCTCGGTGTACAGCGCCGCCACGGCACCAAAGCCCCGGCTTTCCTCCTCGTTGGCAAAGATGCCGGTCTGGTCATAGGCATCCTGCACAAGGTCTGCCTGTGCAATGGCCAGCTGCAGGTATTCGCCGGCCAGCAGACGCAGGTTCGCTGCGGAACCGGCGGTAGCCTTCAGCTCCACCTGCCCGTTATCCGTCTCATTTTCCAATGCTGCGAACCGCTCACCGAACTCCCGGTAGATGCCGCCCTCGCCAGCCACGCCGAAGCGTAGCCGTTTAACGGTCTCCACCGACGAGCATCCGCTCAGCAGTGCTGCTGCCAGCAAAGCTCCGGCCAGCACCGCCGCGAGCCATTTCTTTTTCAAGATCACCACTCCTCTTCCTGCCGCCGCAGTGCGGCAGAGCTTTTATCCTAAATTATACGCATATTGCGGGTGAAATGCAATCACCTGCTGCAGAAAAGGAATGTTCTTACCCTCCGAACAGCCCGAAGAAGCTGGTGTGGGTCACGCCCAGCACAAGGAACAGTGCGATCAGTGCAAACAGTACCCCGATGATAATATCCATCTGGTGCACGGTCAGCGGAAAATGGTCGTACATTTTTTCTTTCGCATTCACAAAATTCTTGTCACCGTTGTTGAGCAGGCTCTTTTTGCCCTCCTCAAAATCCGCCTTCTGCGCGGCCAACTCTGCCTGCTCCTGTGCAAGCTGTTCTTCCCGGGCCGCAAGGGCAGCTTCCCGCCGGGCAAGCTCCTCTGTGAACTGCTCCCTTGTTCGGTTTTCCTGTGCCATAAGCACACCTCCTGATGGTGTTTTTCTTTATGATACCACACAAATGCAAATAAAAAAAGCGGGCCGCCTGCCCAAAAGCAGACGACCCACAGAAAAAGCTCTTACTTCTTTGCCAGATACTTGCGGATATCGATGGCCACAGCCACAATGATGACCAGGCCCTGAACGATGTAGGTGTAGGAGGAGTTCACGTTCATGAACTGCAGAGCCACCTTCATCAGTTCAAAGACCAGAACGCCGACCAGAACGCCGGGCACAGTGCCGACACCGCCGGTGGTGGAAACACCGCCGATGGTGCAGGCTGCGATGGCGTCCAGCTCATAGCCCTGTGCGGTGTTGACGGATGCGCCGCCGGACTTTGCAGCCAGCAGGCAGCCTGCCAGACCGAACATGCAGGAAGCCAGGATGTAGATGCGGATCTTGGTGGCGTTGACGTTGACACCGGCCACCTCAGCAGCAGCTTCGTTGCCGCCGATGGCGTACATGTACTTGCCGTGACGGGTCTTGTTGTACAGGAACCAGAAGCACCCGGCCACGATCAGAGCGATCCAGATCAGCACAGGCACACCGATGATGGTGTTGGAGGCCAGAGAGGTGAAGTTTTTGTTCAAAGAGCCGATGGGGGTACCGCCGGTGTACACCAGGCAGATACCGTAGACCACCTGCTGCATACCCAAGGTAGCAATGAAGGGCTGCACCTTCAGGTAGCTGACCACCAGACCGTTGCACAGACCCACGATGGCGCAGATGGCAATGACCAGAATGAACACCACGGGGGTGGACAGGGTGTGCATGTTGGGGTAGAACTTACCGGATGCGCCCTCGGTCTGCGCAAAAATGCAGGCCAGACATGCGGCAAAACCAGCCAGACGGCCAGCGGACAGGTCGTTACCGGTAGTGATCAGGCAGCCGGAAATGCCCAGAGCGATGATGTAGCGGATGGACACGTTCTTGAACAGGTTGATCATGTTGGTGCCGGAGAAGAAGTTGGGGTGAATGATGCCAACGATCAGAGTGATGGCCAGCATCATCATGATAATGGCGTTGTTGCTGAGCCACTTGCCCACAGCCTTGCCATTCAATTTTTTGGTAGCTTCCACGATAGACAGCCTCCTTAATTACTGATTTGCCGCAGCTGCGTCAGGTGCGGTCTCGAACTGGGTAGCCAGCGCCATGATGTTCTCCTGCGTGGCGTCCTTGCCGTCGATAAAGCCGGTGATACGGCCATCGCACATGACCATGACACGGTTGGACATACCGATGATCTCGCTCATTTCAGAGGAAATCATGATAATGCTCTTGCCCTGCTTGGCCAGATCGGCGATGATGCAGTAAATTTCATACTTTGCACCGACGTCGATGCCGCGGGTAGGCTCGTCCAGAATGAGCACATCGGGGTTGTTGGCCAGCCACCGGGCGATCAGCACCTTCTGCTGGTTGCCGCCGGAAAGGCTCTTGATCTGGGTCTTGGGGCTGGGCACCTTGATGGCCATTTTTTCCTTGTTGGTAGCCACCAGATCCAGGATCTTCTTGTTGTCCAGCATGATGGGGCCCTTGCGCAGGGCATCCAGCGATGCAATGGAGATGTTATCCGCAACACTCAGCACACCCATGATGCCGGTGGCACGGCGGTCCTCGGTCAGCAGAGCCACGCTCTTCTGGATGGCGTCGCGGGGCTGCTTGATGTTCACCTCTTCGCCCTTGATCCACACCTTACCGGAGGTATGGGCACGCAGGCCGAAGATGCCTTCCATCAGCTCGGTGCGCTGTGCGCCCACCAGACCGGCCACGCCCAGAATCTCGCCTTTTTTGATCTCGAAGCTGCAGTGGCGGAAGGAACGCGGATGGATGGATGTAAAGTCCTCCACCTTCATCATCACCTCGTCCGAGGGATGGTTCTCCAGCGGGGGATACAGGTTCGACAGCTCACGGCCGACCATCTTTGCAATGATCTGCTCCTTGGTCATGTTGGCAACGTCCCACTTACCGATGTACTGGCCATCGCGCATGATGGTGACTTCGTCCGCGATCACCTTGATCTCGTCCATCTTGTGGCTGATATAGACCAGTGCCACGCCCAGAGCCTTCAGCTCGCGCATGATGCGGAACAGCGACTCAACTTCGTTTGCGGTCAGCGAGGAAGTGGGCTCGTCCAGGATCAGCACCTTGCAGTTTGCGGAAACAGCCTTTGCAATTTCCACCATCTGCATCTGTGCGATGCTCAGAGAGCCAAGCTTTGCACGGGGATTGATCTCCAGCTTCAGCTTTTTCAGCAGCTCCTCCGTATCCTTGTACATTTTGGCGTGATCCACCACCGTAATAGGACCGTACTTTTTGGTGGGGTAGCGGCCCAGCCAGATGTTCTCGGCCACAGTACGTGCCGGGATCGGCTGCAGTTCCTGATGCACCATGGCAATGCCGCGGTTCAGTGCATCCAGAGGGGTGGTGATGGTAACTTTTTCGCCCTCGTATTCAATTTCGCCCTCGTCCATCTTGTAAATGCCAAACATGCATTTCATCAGTGTGGACTTACCGGCGCCGTTTTCACCCATCAGCGCCATGACCTTACCGGGGCGAAGCTCCAACTGGGCGTGATCCAGCGCTTTGACGCCGGGGAAGGTCTTGACCACGCCTTTCATTACCAGACGGTATTCTGACATTCCGCAGAGCCTCCTTGTCGTTTATTATAAGGCCGCAGAAAAACCTTTTTTCAAAACAAGGCGCGTGCGCGGAGAATATTTCTCGCACGCACGCGCTTTATAGCTTTGCTCAAGCCGTCAAGGTCCACTGCGCACCTTGCATTGTTTCAGGAAAACTTTGGTCTTACTTCACGTACTCGGAAGCGTTGTCCTTGGTCACCTTCACATAGTCGACCCAGTAGTACTGCTCAACCTTGGAGCCTTCAACGTACAGCTTGGTAGCCTCAGCAGCTGCGGTAGCCTGACCCACGTCGTCGTTCAGCACGGTACCGGTCATGTTGCCATCCAGAACGTCCTGAACAGCCTCTGCCAGAGCATCGACGCCGACCAGATAGATGTCCTTGCCGACGGTGCGGCTTGCCTGCTGGATGGACTGCAGAGCGCCCAGTGCCATTGCGTCGTTGTTGCAGAAGACGACTTCGATCTTATCGCCGTACTGAGACAGAGCGTTTGCAACGTCCTGCTGAGCGGTGGTCTGATCCCAGTTGTCCAGGTACTCGTACAGGCACTCAACTTCCTTGCCTGCATCGGTCAGAGCCTTGATGGAGTACTCGGTGCGGTACTGAGCATCGATGTTCTCGGGGTCGCCCTTGCACATAATGTAGGTAATCTTGCCGTCGCCGTTGATATCGCCCTGAGTCTCGGTCTCCAGGATCAGCTCGCCCTGATAAGTACCGGACTGACGTGCGTCAGCACCAACGTAGCAGCACTTGTCTGCGTAGGAGTCCAGAACGCTCTTGTCGGGCTCACGGTTGATGAAGACGATAGGAGTCTCAGAGGGCTTGACGGTATCAACGATGGTCTGTGCGGAAGTGGTCTGGACAGGGTTGATGACCAGCACGTCCACGCCCTGCTGCAGGAAGGTGTTGATCTGCTCGGTCTGGGTGTTCTGGTCGTTCTTGCCGTCCATGATGGTGACGGAGTAGCCCATGTCCTTCAGGTACTCTTCCAGATCGGAGCGGTACAGGGTCATGAAGTTATCAGCAAACTGATAGATGCACACGCCGATGTTTGCGGAACCGTTGGTTGCAGCAGCGCTGGAAGCAGCAGCAGAAGATGCAGCAACAGAAGAAGCCGCAGTAGAGGTGCTGGAAGAGCCGCCGCAGGCGGTCATAGCAGCAGTTGCACCAACAACAGCAGATGCCTTCAGGAAGTCACGACGCGAAATCATTTTCATAATAATGTTCTCCTTCAATTCGTATCTCAGCATTTTCACAGGAGCAATCTTGCATGCACCTGTAATTCCTGTTCGTATTATACCCTTGCAGCACCCCACTGTTCAAGAGAACAAGTTCACAAGATTGAAGGAGTTCTTTTGTGCTATTTCAACAAATGCTTTTTGGGCTCGCCAATTTCTTTTCTCGAAACATCACAATTTTTCATACATTTGCAACCTCCCTACAAAAGCAAAAAAATTATGTCATTTTTCTCTCAAAAAGATTACAAAATGTTGCATCGTCCGGTTTTTGCAGCTTTTTTATTTCTTGTATATCTTGAAAAATATTTTCAGGAATAGTTCATCCCTGTTCTTCCGCATTTTTTCGCTTCATTTCTGAAATTTTCTGAAAATCGCCTGTCATTCCCGGTTCCTGCCGCCCGCCTTTTGCAAAGAAAATGCCCGGAAGCTTTCCTGAGCCTCCGGGCATTCCGATCCGAGTATCTTTTACAGATGCAGCAGCATCTTTGCAATGTTGAAGTAGATCAGCAGCGTGGTGGTATCCACAATGGTGGTGATCAGGGGTGAAGCCATCACGGCCGGATCCACATGCAGCTTTTCTGCCGCCACCGGCAGAATGCCGCCGATGATCTGCGAGAGCAGGATGGTGCAGATCAAAGTCAGGCACACCACCAGCGCCACCGGAGCCGCGATGCGGTCAAACACCAGCAGCTTTACAAAGTTGCATACGGCCAGCGTGCCGCCGCACAGCAAGGCCACGCGGCTCTCGCGCCACAGGATGCGGGGCAGATCGCGGGGCTGGATGTCGCCCACTGCCATGCCGCGGATGATGGTGGAAGTGCTCTGGCTGCCCGCGTTGCCGCCTGCGTCGGTCAGCATGGGGATGTAGGCGGTCAGCACGGTCACAGCGGCCAGTGCGTCCTCGTATCCGCGGATGACCATGCTGGAGAAGGTGGCGCTGATCATTAAAAACAGCAGCCACGGCGCACGGCTCTTGTACAGGTCCCACATACTCTGCTTGAAGTAGGGCTTGTCGGAGGGGCCGATTGCGTTCATCTTTGCAATATCTTCGCTGGCCTCGTCCTGCAGGATGCTGATAGCATCGTCAATGGTCACGATGCCCACCAGCCGGTTTTCCGCGTCCACCACCGGAATAGCCAGAAAGCCGTATTTCTCGAACAGGTTGGAAACATCCTCCTGATCGGTGGTGGTGCTCACGCTGACCACATTGGAATCCATCAGGTCCTTGATAGGCTCTTCTGTGTTCTTTGCCAGCACCAGCGCCCGCAGGGACACCACGCCGATCAGCCTGCGGCTGTCATCGGTCACATAGCAGTTGTTGATGGTCTCCTTGTCAAAGCCATTCCTGCGGATGGCCTCCATAGCCTGTGCCACGGTCATGTCCGGCCGCAGCTCCATCAGCTCGGTGGTCATCACGCCGCCGGCCGAGTCCTCCGGGTACTTGAGCAGCTCATTGATCATGCGGCGGGTGGTGGGGTCGGCCTGACCCAGAATACGCTTGACCACGTTGGCAGGCATTTCCTCCACAAGGTCGGTGGCATCGTCCACGAACAGTTCGTCCACAACAGCCTTCAGCTCGGTATCGGTCAGGCCGTCGATCAGCTTCTGCTGGGTCTCAGGGGCCAGTTCGGTGAACACATCTGCGGCCAGATCCTTCGGGCACAGACGGAACAGCACCGGGAGCTTTTCTGCAGGCAGATCCTCAAATACCGCCGCAAGGTCGGGCGCGGGCAGAGTTTCCATCACATCCCGCAGGCTCTGGTATTTCTTGGCATCGTCCAGATTTGCCAGCATGGTCTTGAGGGTATCGATCGAGATTTCAGACATAAAAAAGCTGCCTCCTTTTCAGTGGCAGCTCTCGTTTCTTCTTTTCAGGGAACGCAAACATGCACCGTGTGCATTCACACACAGCAGGGTCTGCGCAAAGCAGAAACGGCGGCTGCCATCATATAAAATAATCGGGGAGAAAGACTGCTGCTACTGCCAGCAGGTTCCATGACAACCACCTCGTTTTCCTGTTGTAAAAAGACACTTTTTGCCTTTTCCGCCCATTACTTTACCACTGCTTTTTTGCCGCGTCAACCCTGCTTTTTAAATTTTTCCGTTTCTTTACAAAAAGTAAAAGTGCCCGATGACATTTTTCGTATCATCAGGCACTTTTATCCTGTCAGAGCATGTTCCGGGCGGGATGGAAGGCTCTTTGCTTACAGGGTCTCTACCGTATCAAACATTTCTTTTGCAGCTTCCACAGCTTCCTTGCTGCCAAACACCACCCGCACGCCGTTTGCCATGGCGGCACCCAGCTCTGCGGCCTGCTCCTTCAGCAGTGCGGCATCCACCGCACACAAGGCCTTGCGGTCTGCCGCCACCATTTCATCAGTGATGCCGCAGAAATACCGGCGGTCCGTCTCGCGGGCCTCAGCACGCGGCTTGCGGGGGGTGTCCAGCTTGGCCACAGTACCCACAATAAAATCGTTCAGGTCTTTTTCGGTGTACTCCCGTGCTGCCAGTTCTGCCGGACCTTTTGCAAAGGTGTCGTAGCTTTCCTTTACATGGGGGTCGCGGTAGGTGTACAGGTATTCCACGCCGTCCGAGGAGAGCATTCCGGTGCCGTAAGCGCCGCCCACCTCGCGGATGTTGTGCCACAGGTATTCGTAGCTCATCACGCGGGCCAGCGCCTTGCGGTCGCTGCGGCGCTCCATGGGCCATACCTGTACATCGTAGTTCACACCGCCGTCAATGATAAACGCTTCGTTCACCGGCGGTGTCAGCGGCTCCACATAGGGCTTCGCCGCAGCGCGGTCCTCGGCAGCAAAGCGGCTGTCCGGCAGCAGAGTGCGCAGCTTTGCAAGGGCATCCTCGCTGCCGTACAGGCTGACCGTCAGCTCCGCGTGCTGCAGCACCTCTGTGCGCAGGGCATCCAGCTTTTCACCCAGTGCTGCCCAATTGCCGCGCTCCTGCACGCCGCACAAGAACTTGTAATAGCTCACACCGCTGCAGCGTTCACTCACCGCACCGTCCACCGTGTAGTGGGCACTGGCACGGGTGGCTGCGTATACATTGCCCTGCTGGATGAACTGCTGTTCCATGTTCAACTTCTGCTGGCTCAGCACCCGTGCAAAAGCAGCTTCTGCCGCCGGGCCGGTAAGGATGGTATCATACAGCCATTCGCCGCCCAGCTCCACAGCCTTTTCCAGACTGCGTTCCAGCAGGCTCAGGCACAGGCTCAGCTTGGCATGGCAGGGTGCACCCTCCTGCCGCCCAGTCCAGATGTCCAGCTGGGTGCGGCTGTCGCCCAGCCATGTGCTGCGCAGAGTGTTCAGTTGCTGAGCGGTGTGTTCGGCGCTGTCCAGCTCGTCCAGCACATCGGTCAGCAGGTCCAGATACGGCATGTCCTCAGGCTTCACATTGCCAAGGTCATAGTAGAAGTTCAGGTACAGGCTGCCTGCCGAAGGGTGATGCACCAGCTGCGCGCCAGCCAGAAGTTCCCGCTCGCCTGGGGCCGTCCTTGCTCCGTCGCCAAGGTCGGCAACGGTCAGCGGGTGCTCCAGCGCAAGCTTGCCGTCGGTGCGGATGGGTTCGTCCTCCTCCTTTTTAGGCAGGGTGGGCACCTGCACCACCTGCACCGGAGCCGGTGCAAACAGCTCACGCAGCAGTTCATTGAACCAGCCATCGGCCATCTTTTCCCGCAGGGAAGCAAACAGCCTGTCCGTGTGCAGCAGCAGGGCGGGGTCGCCGGTGTGCAGCCAGCCAGTAGAAGCATTGATGGCATCCAGCACGCCGTCTGGCAGGGTGCCCGGGCGCTCCAGCGATGCAAACTCTGCTGCGTTCAGCGAAGCCAACAGCAGTTCCTGCGGGATGCCCTCGGCCAGAATGCCGTCCACCGCCTTGCGCACAGCGGCAGCAAACTTGCGGGCGCTCTCCTCGGTGGCACCGCGCAGCACCAGTTCCAGCACCGGCTGCAGGGTGCTGTCGTCAAAGCCAATGTCAATATCTGCGCCCAGCTTTTCGGCCAGCAGCGCCGCCTTCAGCGGGGAGTTATTGGTGCCAAGCAGGGCATCCAGCAGGATCTCCACGCCCAGCTGCCGCTCCAGGTCTGCAAAGGCACCGGTGTACCATGCCAGAGCACACTGCACCTCGTCCGGCTCCGGGTTTTCGGTATAGTAGGGCAGTTCCACGCAGGCACCCGCCTGCTCGTGCTGCACGGTCAGCTGCGGACGGCTGGTGCCCTTGGGCATTTTGGAGAGATAATCCCTGTCCAGCAGTTCCAGCTTTTCAGCCATATCCATTTTGCCATAGAGGGTAATGCAGCAGTTGTCGGCGCTGTAGTGGCGGTGATATACCCGCTTATACTTTTCATAGGTCAACGCCGGGATGCTGGCCGGGTCGCCGCCGGAAACAAAGCCGTAGGCCGTATCCGGGAACATGGCCCGTTCCAGTGCATTTTCCAACTGAGCATCCGGTGCAGCCAGAGCTCCCTGCATCTCGTTGTACACCACTCCGCTCACGATGCCGTCGGCACTGCGGTGCCAGCCCTCCTGTTCAAACACGCTCTTGTCCACCATGGCCAGCGGGCAGAACACCGCGTTCAGGTAGACATCCATCAGGTTTTTGAAGTCGGTCTCATTGGGCGTAGCGAACGGGTAGACCGTCTTATCCGGGAAGGTCATCGCATTCAGGAAAGATGCCATGCTGCTTTTGAGCAGCTGCAAGAACGGCGAGGTCACCGGGTATTTTTCGCTGCCTGCCAGCACCGAGTGCTCCAGAATGTGGAACACGCCGGTGTCATCGGACGGGAAGGTGCCAAAGCCGATGCCAAACGCCTTGTTGGTATCCTCATTTTCCACCAGCAGCACCGTGGCACCGCTCACATCGTGGGTAAGCACGGTCAGGGTTCCGTGCTGTTCAGGGCAGTCCTCGGTACGCACGAGGGTATAACCGGGAAATCGTTCCATTTCGTTTTCTCCTTTGTGGTTTTGAAATCGTTTGACACTATTGTATCATTCGAGGGCAAAAAACACAATTACAGGTTTGTTAATTATAACCAGAAGAACGGTTTTTGATGATTTGCTTCCCGTTCAGAGCGTTTTCGCGCAGATTGAGTTTAATGCCTTTTGTAAAAAGCATTACCGCCAGGTATGTTCTCTTTTGGTTGCAAAAGAGAACCAGAAAGGACGGCGGTGCCCGCAGGGCATGAAAGCCCCAGTGGGGCTTTTAAGCCGCAGACCGGTTTGCGCAGCAAATGCTGTGTGTTCAGCACAGCAAGGTCACAGCGATTTCAACGCGCTGGATCCATGAAAAAGGGGCTGCTCGCCCCTTTTAGACCCCAAAGCAGTTAGGCTCCATACAAAAAATCCAAATCGCTGCGCTAAAGGATTTTTTGTGTTCCGCCGATTTCGAGTCGCTTACGCGACGAGCTGTACGGGTAAGTTTGTGCTTTATCTGCTGCGCGGCTGACAGCGGCAATATGCCGTTTGCCATTGCGCCCTTCCCGTGAAAAAGGAAACAAGCCGGCCCCGCAGGGCTGGCTTGTTTGCAAAATTATAAAATAATATTTCCTCTGATATTGCCAAAGTGAAAGCGTCGGCAATTTTAAATCGTATTTTTTACACCTGCTTTGCGCCCTCAGTCCGGCAGGACACCCGGAACAGCACAAAGCCCACTGCAAACAGCAGCGCCAGCATCCCAATGCCCACATTGGCGCTGCCGGTCAGCTGGCTGCCCACGCTCACGATCATGGTGCCAAGGAAGGACGCGCCCTTGCCGCAGATGTCGAACAGGCCAAAGTATTCGCCGGATTTTTCAGCCGGGATGATCTTGGCAAAGTGGCTGCGGCTCAGTGCCTGCACGCCGCCCTGGAACATGCCCACCAGCACGGCCAGCACCCAGAACTGCCACTGGCTGGTCAGGAAGAAGGCAAACACCGCAATGCCGGTGTAGGCTGCGATGCAGACCGGGATAAGCTGGCTGGACGGGTATTTTGCACTCAGCCGACCAAAGATCAGCGCCGAAGGGAAGGCCACGATCTGCGTTACCAGCAGGGCAAGCAAAAGGCCGGTGGTCTCCAGCCCCAGTGCCGTGCCGTAGGCGGTGGCCATATCGATGATGGTATACACGCCGTCGATGTAGCAGAAGAAGGCCAGCAAGAACCAGAACACCTGCTTATCCTCGCGCAGATGCTTGAGGGTGTGGCCGATACGCACAAAGCTCTGCCGGATGGCGTGCTGCTCTACCTCCACATAGTTGATCTGCTTATAGCTCCGCAGCAGCGGCAGGGTGGTGCTCAGCCACCACACAGCGGTGATGAGCAGCGCCACGGAAAGGGCGGTCATCTGGCTCAGGCCGATGGCCCCGCTGCCCAGCACCAGCGCCAGACACACCACAAAGGGCACGCAGCTGCCAATGTAGCCCCATGCATAGCCCTGCGAAGACACAACATCCATGCGTTCCGGGGTGGTCACATCGCCCAGCATGGAATCGTAGAACACCAGACTGCCCGAAAAGCCGATCTTTGCAAGGATGAAGATAATCAGGAACGGCAGCCATGTAGTGGCAAGGCCCATAGCACAGCAGCCTGCCACGCCCACGAACAGGCAGAGCATGAAGATGGGCTTTTTAAAGCCTCTGGTATCGGCCAGCGTGCCCAAAATCGGCCCCAGCACTGCCGTGATCACCGTGACCACCGAGCTTGCATAGCCCCAGTAGGCCAGATAGTTCACCGGACTCAATCCCCCGGCCTCGGCCAGCGCATTAAAGAAAATGGGCACCAGTGTGGCGATCATCAGCACAAAGGCCGAGTTGCCCACATCGTACAGGATCCATGACCGCTCCAGCGGGGTCACCTTGAATTTTTCATGTTTCATCTTGTTTCCTCTCGCACCGCCGGGCGGTGCCCCCTCTTTTTAGATTTCACCATTTAAAATGGCCGCCGCATTCGCTTTGGCCATCTACAGCGGAAATTTTGTTTTTATTTTCGTGTTTGTCGCGCTCTGCGGAGCGCTCCAAACACATTTTCACCAAAAGGGTCGTAGCGGGAAACAGCATCTTTCCCTGCTGGCCTGCATCGACTTGCTCAGAACTCCCCGAAGGTGTGGTCAAAGGCCTTGCTCAGGGGCTGGTCCGTGTCCAGCTTTGCCACAAACTCCAGGATCAGCGTTTCTGCCAGCGGAAGCGCCTGCGCATACAGTTCTTCCAGCCGCTTGCCGCTCTCCACGCACTTCAGGTTCGGCTGCGGGTTTGCCACAAGTCCGTGTAGCATGTCGTATTTGCCCACCACCTTCATGCCGGTCAGCACCACCCAGCGCTTGACGGGGTTGGATGCCTGCAGCAGCCTGTGCACTGAGATCATGCCCTTGAGCGAGTCCAGCGCCACCTGCTCCGAGATGCCCTCGTAAAAGGGCGCGATCGCCTTTGCATTCTGTTCCGACGGGTGGATATGGCTGGCTGTGAAAAACTTCAGCGGGTCGTATCCGTCCCGGCGCAGCAGCATGTTGTCAAACTCGGTCTCGATCTCGCAGTGGGTCACGCCGCTTTCCCGGGTGAACTGCTCCACATACGGGTGGCAGGTGCTGTCCAGCGCAAAGTGGCAGACAAAACCCAGTGCATAGGCCAGCGCAGCATCCCGGTCTGCCTCGCAGTGCACCACCCTGCGCGCCCGGTCAAAAAAGACCCGCCCCGGCTCCTCGTGCATGGCATTGCCCAGTGCACCCACCGGGTTGGACTTGGCAGCATGGTAATAAAACAGCAGGTCCGGCCCATGCAGGCCGATATCGTAAAGCTCACGGTTCTGTTCCAGCTGAGCACGCAGTTCATCCGGCAGATGTTCCAGCACATTGGTGCCAAAGCGGCGGTGCGCATAAGTTGACGGCATGGCAGATTCCTCTCTTTCTCTCCGACAGGGTGCACAAAACGTCCCCCGGTTTTTGCGTTCTGTTTCAGTATAGCAGAAAGTTTCCCGACCTTCTACCCTTTTACGTCTGATTTTGGTAAAAAATTTGAATTATTTTGTGTTTTCGGCCAGTGGGCAGGCCGCGCAACAAAAAAGGCACAGCCATCTGCAGACAGCTGTGCCTTCTCCCTTAAAATTCAGACTTTTTCGTAGCCCTGCGGCATCTCGTTCTTCCGGTTGCGGTCCATCAGGGTGCGCAGCGCGTCGCTGGCGCTCATGCCCTCCTTCACGATGGCGTTCACCGTCTGCACAATGGGCATTTCCACATTGTACTTTGCTGCCAGCTCCATAGCGGCAGGCAGTGCATTGATGCCCTCCACCACCATGCCGACCTCCTTCACGGCCTGCTCCGGGCTTTTGCCCTTGCCGATCAGAATGCCCGCACGATTGTTGCGGCTGTGCATACTGGTCGCCGTCACGATCAGGTCGCCGATACCGGCCAGACCCGCAAAGGTGTGGATGTTGCAGCCCATGGCCACGCCCAGCCGGGCGATCTCGGCAATGCCGCGGGTGATGAGGGCTGCGCGGGCGTTGTCGCCGTAGCCAAGGCCGGTGGAGATGCCAACACCCAGCGCAATCACATTCTTCAGCGCGCCGCTCAGCTCCACGCCCTTGATGTCGGCGTTGGTGTACACACGCATACAGGTGTTGCTGAACACATCCTGCACATACTCGGCAGCGGCTTCATCCGGGCAGGCCGAAACGATGGTGGTGGGCATGTCCAGCGCCACCTCCTCCGCATGGGTCGGGCCGGAAAGGGCCACCAGCTTTGCGTTTTTGGGGCCACCCTCTTTGTTCAGCTCGTCGGCAATGACCTCAGTCATGGTATATAAGGTGTCCGGCTCCATGCCCTTTGCAACGTCCACAAGGATCTGGCCGTCCGGGATGTAAGGCCGGGCCTTGGCCGTGGTGGAGCGCACAAATACCGACGGCACTGCAAACAGCAGCACATCCTTGCCGGTGCACACTTCCTCAATGCTCTTGGTAAACTGCAGCTCTTCCGGGATCTTCATGCCCGGCAGATTGGGGTGCACCCGCGTAGCGGAAAGGTTCTCCACCTCAGCCGGAAGCGCCGACCACACCTGCACATCATTGCCGCTGACACACAGCATCCGTGCCAGAGCCATGCCCCAGGTACCTGCACCCAGAACGCCAATTTTTTTCTTCGTCACGTTCGTGTCCTCCGTGTCTGCACCGCGCAAAGGGCACTGCACCCTCTGCGGTGAATTTGCGCCTGTGCCGGGCCAAGCCCGGTGCGCTTTGTTATGTTCATTGTACACGAAAGCCGGTGCGCCGTCAACCGCTTGCCGCATTGCACAAAGTTTTCCAGATGGGTCGTCCGTTTTTGTACACATCACGCGTTTTGAGCAAACCGTTTGCACTCCATCCGGATTCATGCTATAGTATTCTGGTAGGTTTTGTAGGAATTTTAGAAAAAGCCCTTGACTTCAAGCGCACTCCAAGCCTTATAATACCTTTGTTCTTACGATTTACAAAGTATTTGAATACCGTTCTGAGGGAACATTTTTCATGTTTGAAGCATTTCTTTCCAACCGTACGATCAGCGTGCTGGCGGAGGCTCTGCCCCGTATCCTTACGGCAGGCCTTACCATGACCATCCCGCTCACGCTGGTCTCCTTCTTTTTTGCCATGATCATTGCCGTGGCCGTTGCGCTGGTGCAGTACGCCAATGTGCCGGTGCTGCGGCAGATCGCGCGGTTCTACATCTGGGTCATCCGCGGCACGCCGCTGCTGGTGCAGCTGTTCATCATCTTTTATGGTCTGCCCAGCGTGGGCATCATGCTGGACGCTTTCCCTGCTGCGGTCATCGCCTTTGCCTTCAACGAGGGTGCCTACTGTGCCGAGACCATGCGCGGTGCACTGGAAAGCGTGCCGCAGGGCCAGCTGGAAGCCGGTTACTGCGTGGGCATGAGCTGGTGGCAGATCATGCGCCGCATCGTGCTGCCGCAGGCCCTGCGCACCGCAGTGCCCGCCCTCTCCAACTCGCTCATCGGCATGATCAAGGACACCTCGCTGGCGTCCAACATCACGGTGGCCGAGCTGTTCATGGCCGGTCAGCGCGTGGCCGCCCGCACCTACATCTTCCTGCCCATCTACTGTGAGGTGGCCGTGGTGTATCTGCTGTTCTGCACGGTCATCACCAAGCTGCAGGCACTGCTGGAGCGTCGGCTCAACGCCCACGGCTTCCAGTAAGAAAGGAGTGTGGCAACCATGTCCATGTTAGAGATCAAAAACGTCCACAAATCCTTTTTCACCTACACAAAGCCCCGCCTGCAGGCAGGCATCTTCCACCGGCCCGGTGCACGCAAAGTGACCAGCGAGCTGCAGGTGCTGCGCGGCGTGGACCTGACCGTGGAAAAGGGCGATGTAGTGGCCATCCTCGGCCCCTCCGGCTCCGGCAAGACCACCCTGCTGCGCTGTCTGAACTTTCTGGAGACTGCCGACGCAGGCCAGCTCACCTTTGACGGTGAGACGTTCGACCTTGCCCAGGCCAGCCGCGCCGACATTGCCCGGCTGCGCAAAAAGACGGCCTTTGTGTTCCAGAGCTACAATCTGTTCCGCAACAAGACTGCCCTGCAGAACGTGACCGAGGGCCTCATCATTGCCCGCAAAATGCCCAAAGAGCAGGCGGATGCCGTTGGCATGAAGATGCTGGAAAAGGTGGGCCTTGCCGACCGAGCCGACTACTATCCGCGCCAGCTTTCCGGCGGCCAGCAGCAGCGCGTGGCCATTGCCCGTGCGCTGGCATCTGACCCGGAGATCATCTATTTTGACGAGCCGACTTCGGCCCTTGACCCGGAGCTGACTGGCGAAGTGCTGGCCGTGATGCGGCAGCTGGCCGAAGAGGGCATGACCATGCTGGTGGTCACCCACGAGATGGGCTTTGCCCGCAATGTTTCCTCCAAGACCGTTTTCATGGAGAACGGCGTGGTAGTGGAGCAGGCTCCCTCGCATGAGTTTTTCGCTAACCCCAAAGAGGAGCGCACCCGCGAATTTTTGCGGAAGATCGCTCACACCGAGTGAGGTTTAACCAACTCCCCCAGTCTGCTTCGCAGACAGCCCCCTCCGGGATGGGGCCTTAGGCAAAACCAGAAAGTCTCCCTCTTTGCCTGAAGGAGTTTATTTCACAAATATTTTTATAGAGGAAAGGGAATCCAACTATGAAACGCAGAACCTTTATTTCTCTTATGAGCGTCATGGCCGCTGCCGGCGTGCTGACTCTGTCCGGCTGCTCCAATTCTTCCGGCAGCACCGCTGCTTCCGGTACTGCTGCATCTGTGGCTCCCTCCGCTGGCGACCAGCTGTCCAACATCCAGTCCAGCGGCAAGCTGATCGTTGCACTGGAAGGCGCATGGCAGCCCTGGAGCTACCACGACGAATCCGATACTCTGGTGGGCTACGATGTGGAAGTCTCCCGCGCCATTGCCGAAAAGCTGGGCGTGGAGCCGGAGTACGTCGAAAGCGACTGGGACAGCCTGTTTGCCGGTCTGGACGCAGGCCGCTACGACATCGTGTGCAACGGCGTGGAAGCGACCGACGAGCGCGCCAAGACCTATGATTTCACCACTCCTTATGGCTACATCCACACTGCCCTTGCCGTCCGCAAGGATAACGATGAGATCACCAGCTTTGAGGACCTGAAGGGCAAGACCACCGCCAACAGTCTGGCTTCCACCTACATGGAGCTGGCCGAAAGCTATGGCGCCACCGTGCAGGGCATCGACACGCTGGAAGAGACCATCCAGCTGCTCACCGCGGGCCGCATCGACGCCACCCTGAACGCTGATGTCTCCTTCTACGATTACCTGAACGTCCACCCGGACGCAGATTTCAAGCTGGTGGCCCAGACCGAGGATGCATCCCACGTTGCCATTCCTCTGCGCAAGGGCGATGCCAGCGCCACCCTGCTGGATGCCATCAACACCGCCATTGAGGAGCTGCGTGCCGACGGCACCCTGAAGGAGCTGAGCGAGAAGTATTTCGGTCAGGATATTTCTGCGGAGAACTGAATCATTTGAATGCCCTCCGCTTTGCTCTGGGCATTTTCAGCGGAATATTTATTTTAATATTGCAAACCCCGGCAGACTGCGGTCTGCCGGGGTTTGCCTTCTCACGGGAAGGGCCATAACCGGCAAATGCATCAATCGCGTTTTTTCAGCTCTGCACATTCATTGTATCTGAATGCAAAAAGCTCTCCCTTTCGGGAGAGCTGGCACCGCTCAGCGATGACTGAGAGGGTTTTATTCGTGAAAATATGCGTAGATGATCTGTGCCGTCTGTTTCCCCACGCCGGGGGTGTTTTCCAACTGGTCAGGCGTGGCTTCCTTCACGGCGGTCACGCTCTTGAACTGGGCCATCAGCGCCTTGGCCGTTTTGGGGCCGATGCCGGGGATCTCCGTCAGGGTGGAGGAATAACTCTTCTGCTTCATCTGCTGCTTGCGGTAGGCATTGGCAAAGCGGTGGGTCTCGTCCTGAATGGCCGTGATAAAGGTAAAGGTGCCCCGGTTCATATTGATGGCAATTTCCCGGCCGTCGCTGTCCACAATGGCGCGGGTGCGGTGGTGGTCGTCCTTCACCATGCCGTAGAGCGGCACATCCGCAAGGGCAGTCCCGGCCAGTGCATCTTTTGCCGCGCTCACCTGCCCCCTGCCGCCGTCCATCAAAAGCAGATCCGGCTTCTGCCCGAACCAGTTGCTGCAGGGTTCTCCCTTTTTGGCAAGCTCTGCGTACTTTTCATACTCTGCCGCCCGCCGGGAGACGGTCTCTGCCAGCGATGCATAGTCGTCAGTGCCCGCCACCGTCTTCATTTTGAATCTGCGGTAGCCCGCCTTGTAGGGCTTGCCGTCCTTGAAGGTGACCATGCCGCACACGCTGGAGCCATCGCCCCAGTTGGAGATGTCGTAGCTCTCAATGGCACGGGGCGGCTTTGCAAGGCCCAGCACCTGCGCCAGCTCGTCCAGCAGTTTTTCCTCCCGGGCATAGCGGCCGCTCTCCCGGGCAAGACGCTCCACCGCGTTGGTGTGGGCCATCTCCACCAGATGGGCCTTATCGCCGCGCTGGGGCACATACAGCTGCACCTCATTGCCGCGCTTTTCGTTCAGCGCCTGCTGCAAAGCGTCGCTGTCCGGCGGCAGCTCGTCCACCGCAATGATCTTGGGGATCTGTTCGTCATCCAGATAATACCGGGGCAGAAATTCCTCCCGCACGGCGGCAATGTCCGAAGTATCGTGGAACAAAAACTCCCGCTTGTCGGTCAGCCGTCCGTCCCGGAAGCGCAGCACCGCCGCACACACGCTGTCCGGCGTGCCTGCCAGCGCCACCACATCCATCTCCACATCCGGGTCCACAATGACCTTCTGCCCGGCGCTCACCTTGGTGATGGCTGCGATCTGGTCCCGCAGCAGCGCCGCCGTCTCAAATTCCAGCCGGTCCGAGGCCTCCTGCATCCGCTCGTTGAGGATCTTCAGGATGTCCTTTTTGCCGTAGCGGATCAGGTGCACGGCGCTCTTGACGGCCTGATTGTAGTTTTCGCAGCTGATCCTGCCGCTGCACACTGCCATGCACTTGCCGATGTGGGCGTTCAGGCAGGGCCGTCCTTTGCCGATCTCCTGCGGGAAGCGCTTATTGCAGCGCGGCAGCAGAAAGGCATCCATGGCCGTTTCCGCCATCTGCCGGGCCGCAAAGCTGGAGGTATAGGGGCCGATATACTCGGCATCGTCCTCCTCCTTTTGCAGCACGAAGGAGAGCCTGGGCCATGGCTCCTTTGTCACCTTGATATAGCTGTAGCCTTTATCATCCTTGAGCAGGATGTTATACTTCGGCGTGTGGGCCTTGATCTGGCTGGCTTCCAGCACCAGCGCTTCAAACTCGCTCTGGCAGACGATCACGTCAAAGGCATAGGCATGGGCGATCATCTGGCTGACCTTGTTGTCGTGGGGCACGCCCTCGCGGAAATACTGGCTCACCCGGATGCGCAGCCGCTTTGCCTTGCCGATATAAATGATGGTGTCCGTCTTATCCCGGATGATATACACGCCGGGCAGCAGCGGCAGCATACAGGCTTTCTGATACAGTTCAGCTTTGGTCATGGATTCTCCTTGAAAAACAAAAAGCGGCAGGTTCCCCCGCCGCTCCATTTATAGACACAAATTACTCAGCAAAACCGGACTCCACCAGCTTGATCAGGCCGTCAACAGCAGCCTGCTCATCAGCGCCGTCAGCGATGATGCGGATGGTGGTACCGCCCACGATGCCCAGAGACAGAACGCCCAGCAGGCTCTTTGCGTTCACGCGGCGTTCTTCCTTCTCGACCCAGATGGAAGACTTGAACTCGTTAGCCTTCTGGATGAAGAAGGTAGCCGGACGAGCGTGCAGACCAACCTGATTTTCAACGGTAACTTCTTTCACGTACATAGTAAAGCGCTCCTATCTAATATCGTTTTGGGTATAGAATCTGTATCCTGTGCCTGTTGCGTTACGATTATTTTAGCGCAAGTCGAAACGGTTGTACAGCCCCCCGGCGCATTTTTGGCGGTTTCTCCAATGAAAAGCGGCCCATTTTTCATTATTTATACAAAGATAATAAAATTATTCCCCGAAGGTTAGAGGGTAGATACAAAAGTTTTCAACATTTTTTCGACCATCGGGCAATATCTCGGCCGTTTTTGTGCGTTTCCAGCACCATACCCTCCGGTCCGAGCATCCATTTTCGTGCCTTTTTCGCTGTCCGATGCACCTGCAGCTGCCGCCCGGAGTTACTTCTGTGCGCTGCCCTCGTACCGCATCCAGACCAGCGCGCACTTTTTCACCACAGCCGGATATTGCTCCGGCGTGAACTCCAGCTCAGTGCCGCTGGTCAGCTTCCAGCCCATGCGGGTGTAAAGCGCTATGGCGCGGGTGTTGGTGTTCAGCACGCTCAGCACCGGGTGCTCGTGCTCGCTGAGCTTTCTGCGGGCAAAGTCCAGCATCTTCATGCCAATGCCCCTGCCGCGGGCTTTTTCAGTGACGAACAGATGTTCGATGTGCCCCACCTTGTGGTTGATGCTCACGATGCCGTCCGGCACATCCTTGGTGGTGTGCAGGTAGCACACCCAGCCTGCGGCCTTTTCCTGCCGCAGCTGCAAAAGATATTCTTCCTCGTTGAGGCTGGCACAGTATTCCGGGGTCCAGTTCTCGGCACAGGTGGTGCGGCGTCCCTCCACAAAGATGCGGGCGGCAGCAGCAAACTGCTCGTCGGTCTTGACAAGGCGCATGTTCTCGCCGCGCTTCCACTTGGGCAGCTCGGTCACAGGGTGGGTCTCACACCACTTCTCGTACAGCTCCGGGCGGCGCAGGCGGGTGCGCTCCCGGCTCTGTTCCCCGCGCCATGCATCGATCTTCTGGTGGTCGCCGCCCAGCAGCACCTGCGGCACGGCGCGGCCTTCCCACACCTCGGGACGGGTGTACTGGGGATACTCCAGCAGGCCGTCCCAGTAGCTTTCTTCCTCGTAGCCCTTCTGCTCAGCCAGCACGCCGGGCTTCAGGCGCAGCACACTGTCCGCCACCACAAGGCTGGCCAGCTCGCCGCCGGTGAGGATGTAGTCACCGATGGAGATCTCTTCGTCCGCAAAAGCATCGATCACACGCTCGTCGATGCCCTCATAGTGGCCGCATACCAGTGTCAGGTTATCGTACTGGGCCAGCCGCTTTGCGTGCTCCTCGGTGTAGCGCTGGCCGCCTGCCGTCAGGAACACGATATGCGGGGCCGGACGGCCCTGTGAAGCCACTTCCTGCTGCACAGCACGCAGGCAGTCTGCGATGGGCTGAGCGTACAGCACCATGCCGCAGCCGCCGCCGTAGGGGTAATCGTCGGTCTGCTTCTGTTTGTTCAGGGTGTAGTCCCGGATCTGGTGGCAGTGGGTCTCAATAAAGCCCTTCTTTGCCGCGCGCCCGATGATGCTGGCATCCAGCACCTGCTGGCACATTTCCGGGAACAGGGTCACGATGTCCACACGCATTCCCATGGCTCACTCTTCCTCCCGTTCGCTGTCAAAGTCATCGTCCAGCAGGCCCGGAATGGGGGTGACGAGGAGATAGCCCTCCGGCGGGTTGCGCTCTTTCAGAAAAGCATCCACGCCCGGGAACATGTATTCCTTGCCGTTCGGTGCTTTGACGGTGTAGATATCCTGTGCACCGGGGTGATCCACGCTGGTCACAACGCCGTACACCCTGCCGGTGTCGGCATCCCGCACTTCGCACCCGATCAGGTCGGCCACATACCAGCGGCCTGCGGGCAGGGTGGCATCATTGCGGTCAAAGTAGAACACCTGCCCCCGCAGCGCACGGGCAGCATCCATATCGTCCACGCCTTCCAGCTGCAGCAGAGCCATCTGGCCCTGTGCGCGGATGGACACGATCTTATAGGCCCTGCCGCCCTGTGCCGAGGGGTACAGCCTGCCCACCTTTTTCAGAAAGTTGACGCCGTCGCACCAAAGCTCCAGCTTCATTTCGCCGCGCACGCCGTGGGTGGTCACGACCTTGCCCGCTTCCAGATATTGCTGCATAATCTTGCTCCTATAATCAAAAAGGCCCCTTGCCGCAAGGGCAAAGGGCCTGTAGGGTGCTCAGTCGATCTCAACAAGGACCTTTTCATCGACCCGCACAGCAGCCGCGCGCATCACCACACGAATGGCTTTTGCGATCCGGCCCTGCTTGCCGATGACACGGCCCATATCTCCCTCTGCCACGCTCAGGTGGTAGACGATGGTGCCGTCCTCGCGAGGCTCGTCCACCGTGACCTTAACGGCTTCCTTATCCTCCACGAGACCGCGGGCAACTGCCAGCAACAGCTCCTGCATGAGTCAGCCCTCCCTACTTACAGAACGTTGGACTTCTTCAGCAGGACGCGAACGGTATCAGTGGGCTGTGCGCCGTTGGCGATCCACTGCTTTGCCTTCTCAGCGTCGATCTTGATCTCGGAAGGCTCCTTGTTGGGATCGTAGGTGCCGATCTCTTCGATGAAACGGCCGTCACGGGGGAAGCGGCTGTCAGCAACAACAACACGATAGAAGGGAGCCTTCTTGGCGCCAACGCGGCGCAGACGAATCTTAACTGCCATGGTAAATATCCTCCAAAAATTGTTTTGTGCGGCCCTTGCGGGCGCATGTTGATTATATTGTACAAACCCGCAAGGGGGTTGTATCACAAAAATTATTTCAGTCCGCGGAAGGCATTGGGGTTGCCCATCATGCCGCCCAGGCGGCGGGCAAAGCCCTTGGGGCTTTTCTTGAACTGCTTCATCATCTTCTGCATCATTTCAAACTGCTTGAGCAGCTTGTTCACGTCGGCCACGGTGGTACCGCTGCCGGCCGCGATGCGGCGCTTGCGCTTGGGGTTGATGATGGAGGGCTTCTCGCGTTCTTCCTTGGTCATGGAATAGATCATGGCCTCGATGCGGTCGAATGCCTTTTCATCGACCTGACTGGGATCGATGCCGCTGCCGCCGGGCAGCATGCTCAGCATCGCGCCTGCACCGCCCATCTTGCGGATCTGTGCGAACTGGTCCAGCATGTCGTTCATGTCGAACTTGTTCTCCATCATCCGCTTGGCGGTCTCTTCGGCAGCCTTTTCGTCGGCCGTCTCCTGCGCGCGCTCGATCAAGCTCAGCACATCGCCCATGCCCAGAATGCGGCTTGCCATGCGGTCGGGATGGAACACATCCAGATCGTCCAGCTTTTCGCCGGTGCCCTGGAACTTGATGGGCTTGCCGGTAACGGCCAGCACTGAAAGTGCCGCACCGCCGCGGGTATCGCCATCGGTCTTGGTGAGGATGATGCCGTCGATGCCTACCTTCTCGTTGAAGGTCTTGGCAACGTTCACAGCGTCCTGACCGGCCATGGCATCCACCACCAGCAGGGTCTCGTCCACAGGAACGGCTTCCTTGATGTCCACCAACTCCTGCATGAGCACATCGTCGATCTGCAGACGACCGGCGGTATCCAGGATCACGATGTCATTGCCGTAATCCTTGGCGTGTGCCAGCGCCTTCTTTGCAATTTCCGGCGGCTTTGCGCCCGGCAGCGTGAACACCGGTGCGCCCGCCTGTTTGCCCACCACCTGCAGCTGATCGATGGCCGCAGGGCGGTAAATATCGCAGGCCACCAGCATAGGGCGGCGGCCCTGTTTGATAAAGTACTTTGCCAGCTTTGCGGCGTGGGTGGTTTTACCGTTGCCCTGCAGGCCGCAGAGCATGATGATCGTCTGGCCCTTGTTCTTGATGTTCAGGCGGGCCGCCTCGCTGCCGCCCATCAGGGCAACCAGCTCTTCGTTGACGATCTTGACCACCTGCTGTGCCGGGGTCAGGCTTTCCATGACCTCCTGACCCATGGCGCGCTCGGACACCTTTGCACAGAAGTCCTTGGCAACCTTGTAGTTGACATCGGCTTCCAGCAGGGCCATGCGCACCTCACGCATCGCGGCCTTGATATCTGCCTCGGTCAGCTTGCCGTGACCGCGCAGCTTTTTGAACACACCGGCAAGGCGGTCGGTAAGGGATTCAAATGCCATTGTACGGTGCTCCTTTCACAGGTTTCAGCTCTCGTTTGCTTCGTCGATGGAGCGGATGAGCTTTAACATTTTGGTCAGCTGGTGTTCGTACTCGGTGGTGGTCAGGCCCTGCGGGCCGGTGCACTCGAACCGTGCATCGATCACCATTTGCTCCAGCTCTTCCAGCTTCTGCTGCACGCGGCGGTAACGCGCCGCAAAGCCGACCTTTTCCTCCAGCTCCTTCAGCGCGTTCTCGCCATGCTTGATGGCATCCCGCGCACCCTGACGGGTGATGCCGAAGTTCTCGCCGATCTCGCTCAGCGAAAGGTCATCGTTGTAATACTGGCGCAGCATTTCGCGCTGTTTCTCGGTGAGCACCTCACCGTAAAAGTCCAGCAGATAGCCCATTTCCAGATCTTTTGCCATCCTCTGATCCCCCGGTTTTGTGCCTGTACTTTCGAGAAGTGATGTAAAGTTCATTTGCTTTACGGATGAAGTATAGCAGATGCACCGCATCCTGTCAAGAGCCTTTCGGAGATTTTTCCAGAAAATCCGCCAAAAATTCGCCGTTTTTGCTAAAACGCATCTTGACGCGCGCAGTCCTTTTGCGTTAGGATAATATTGTTGTATCCCATGAAAGGAGGGTCTTCGTGCCGATCTACCCCAATTTTTACCAGACGCTCAGCGCCTGCCCCATCGTGGAGCTGCGCGGCTATGCTGCCGCCTGCGGGCTGAAGGGACGGCTGTATGCCTATCTGGACTTTGCAGGCCCCACCGGCACGGCCCGGGACGGCCTTGCCGAAGGGATGCTGGCCCTTGCCATTGAAAAAAAGAAGCTGATCTCCGGTCAGCCCATCATTGAAGCGGCCTCCGGCCCGTTTGCCGCTGCGCTCACGCTGGCGGGCCTGACCGCCGGTCACCCGGTGGTTCTGGTGATGCCGGAGGATGCCCCCGCCCTGCGGCAGGAGACCCTGCTGCGGCTGGGTGCGCAGATCCGCCACAGCCCGGCCCGCAGCGGTGTGAACGGTGCCCGCCGTCTGGCGGCACAGACCGCCGCCGCCAACGGCTGGTACTACATGGACTGGCTTGCCAACGATGATAACCCGGAGTACCACCGCCGCGTTACCGGCCCTGCCATTGTGCAGAGCATCGCGCGGGAGGGCAAAAGCGCTGTGGACGCTATCGTGATCGGCGTGGGCAGTGGCGGCACCGTGACCGGCGTAGGCGAGACCATCAAGGCATGGACGAACGATGTGCGCATCGCCGCCGTGGAGCCTTACGAATCGCAGGCGCTGGGCGGCGGCCTGACCGGCCCCCACGGCATCAGTGATTTGGGCTACGGCTTTGTGCCGGAAAACTTCAACGCCTATGTGGTGGACAACGTGGTGGCGGTGAACACCACCGATGCGCAGCGGGCCGCGCAAAAGGTGCTGCGCACCGATGCCATCCCGGCTTCGGTGGCATCCGGTGCCGTTTTGCAGGCGGCCGCACAGCTCATCCATGTAGGTGCCAGCCGCTCTGCCCTTGCCATCCTGCCCGGACGGCAGATCGTAAATACGTTATAAGGAGAAATCATAGAGTTCCCATGACAAACGACATGACAAAGGGAGCCATTACACCGCTCCTGATCCGTTTTACTATTCCGCTGGTACTTGGCAACCTGTTCCAGCTCACCTACAACGCCGCCGACAGCATCATCGTGGGCAAGTTCGTGGGCGAGGAAGCTCTTGCCGCCGTCGGCACCTCCAACCCGCTCATGACTCTGGCCATCCTGTTTATCAACGGCATGTGTCTGGGTGCCGGCATTCTTGTCAGTACCGCATTCGGTGCCGGTAATACCCAGCTGATGGAGCGTCAGGTGTCCACCACCGCCATTGCAGGCACCGTGTTCTCGCTGGCATTCTCGGCGCTGTGCGTCATTCTGGCCACGCCCCTGCTGCAGCTGATGCAGGTGCCCGCCGATATCCTGCCCATTGCGGCCAGCTACCTGCGCATCGTGTTTGCAGGCCTGATCTTCACCTTCTTCTATAACTTCCTTGCCGCCACCATGCGTGCACTGGGCGACAGCAAGAGTGCCCTGTATTTCCTGATGATCAGCTCTGTGCTGAACATCGGCGGCGACCTGTTCTTTGTGCAGGTGCTGAACTGGGGCAGCAACGGCTGCGCCCTTTCCACCGTGGTCAGCGAAGCACTGTGCTGCGTGCTGTGCGTACTGTACATCCGCTGGAAGGTGCCCATCCTGCAGCTGGGCAGGCGTTGGCTGGTGTTTGACGGCAAGCTGCTGCGCAAAACGGTCAGCTACGGCTGGGCCAGCGCCATGCAGCAAGCCACCGTGCAGCTTGGCAAGATCGCGGTGCAGGCCATCGTGAACACCATGGGTGTCAACGCCATGGCCGCCTTTACCGCTGCTTCCCGCATTGACGACTTTGCCTATACCCCGCAGCAGAACATCGGCCACGCCATGACCACCCTCATGGCGCAGAACCGGGGTGCCGGCAAGCACGACCGTGTGAAGCAGGGCTTCCGCTGCGGTATGCGCATCGAGGCCGCTTACGGCGTTCTGATCGCCGTTGTATGCTTTTCCGGTGCGCCCTTTATCATGAAGCTGTTCGTCACCGACCCGGAGGTCGTCCATCTGGGCGTGCGCTTCCTGCGCACGGTTTCCCTGTTCTACCTGATGCCCGCAGCCACCAATGGCATTCAGGGCTTCTTCCGCGGCATTGGCGATCTGAAGGTCACGCTGGTGTCCAGCACCTTCAACATGGTGTTCCGTGTGGCGGCAGCTGCGGTGTTCGTGCTGGTGTGGAAAATGGAGATCGAAGCTCTGCCTTACAGCTATGCGGTGGGCTGGGTCGTCATGCTGCTCTACGAGCTGCCCATGCTGGTTCGGTATCTGCGCAGCCATGGAGACGAATTATAATCGTTTTATTTGATTTGTGATACGAAAAAGGCTCTGCATCGCAAGGATGCAGAGCCTTTTTTCGTATTAAACTTACTTGCGGCTTGCCAGCAGATTCTCGATCTTCTTCAGCGGATCGATGATGCTGGAAACAGACATGTCGTGGTTCAGAGCCACCACAAAGTAGGCAGCGTACTTGGAAACATCCACATCCACATACCAGTCGCGGGTGAGCAGCTCAGGCATCCGGTAGGTCAGGTTGGTGCCCACAACATAGGTCAGCTTGCCCTCGGCCACAGCCTTGTCGAACTTCTCCAGACCGCTGGTGAACAGGGGGAAGGTGGCGTTGGCGATGATGTTGGCAGCGCCGCGCTCCTTCAGGTTGCTGGCGACCTCCAGCATGCTCTCGCCGGAAGCAATGATGTCGTCTGCGATAAAGACGGTCTTGCCTTCCACGCTCTCGCCCAGATACTCGTGGGCCACGATGGGGTTACGGCCATTGACCACGCGGGTGTAATCGCGGCGCTTGTAGAACATACCCAGATTGCAGCCCAGCACGCTGGAGAAGTACATGTTGCGGTTCATGGCGCCCTCGTCCGGGCTGACCACAGTAAACTTGCTCTTATCAAAGGAGAGGTCCGGGTCCTTCTTCAGCAGGCTCTTCAGCACCTGATAGGTGGGCATTGCGTTATCAAAGCTCATCAGCGGCACAGCGTTCTGCACGCGGGGGTCATGAGCATCAAAAGTGATGATGTTGCGCACACCCATGGTCTGCAGCTCCTGCAGGGCCACAGCGCAGTCCAGACTTTCGCGCACCACACGGCGATGCTGACGGCCGCCGTACAGGCTGGGCATAATAACCGACACACGGTGTGCCTTGCCGGCCACTGCCTGGATCAGGCGCTTCAGGTTGGCGAAGTGATCGTCCGGAGACATGTGGTTCTCGTAGTTGAACAGCTTGTAGGTCACACTGTAGTTGCCGGGATCGACCACGATGAAGATATCGTCGCCGCGCACCGACTCCTTCACCAGACCCTTGGCATCGCCACTCTGGAAGCGGGGGCAGTCGCAAGGAATAATGAAGGTCTCTTTGTCAATTCCGGCAGCCTTGGCCCAGCGGACCAGATGCTTGTCGATCAGGCCGGTCAGTTCCTCTGCACCGGGGCAGGAAATCAGCCGCATATCTGCCACGCTGGGCTGCTCAAAGAACGACTTCGGGGAAATTTCAATAGACATAGTCATAACTCCTTATTGCTGTTTACGATCCGTATCATGCACACAAGAGCGCATATCTGGTTTTATTTTATCACATTTCGTCGATTCTGCCATATCAATTTGTTTCATGTCAGGATTTTCTGCGCCTTGCACAGCTGTTTTTCTTTTTTCTCAAAGAGAATGTGTGTTTTCGACAAAAAGACAGCCGATTCTTTGCCATTTCGCAAATTTCGGCTGATTTCCGTGGAAAAGTAAGACTTTTCTTTGTCTGAGCAGTCTGCCGGGATCGCTCTTCCGGGAGATAAAAATGCAGTGTGCCGGCAGCGGAGATTCTGCTGTTTTCGCTCGTTCGCCCTCCCCGGCAGAGCCGCAAAAACAAAGGCATCTGCAGCAAATTTGCTGAGCTTCAGAAGCTCAGCAGCGATCGTTGCAGATGCCTTCTTATTTTATATGATTGCGATAGGTGCTTTGTGTTCCGCTTACAGAGCAGCAACCGCAGCCTTCAGGGCATCCACGCGGTCGGTGTTCTCCCACTTCACGCCCAGATCCTCGCGGCCCATGTGGCCGTATGCGGCCAGCTTGCGGTAGATGGGCTTGCGCAGGTCGAGTTCGCGGATGATGGCGGCGGGGGTCAGGTCGAACACCTTTTCCACAGCCTGCTCGATCTTCTCATCCGAGACGGTGCCGGTGCCGAAGGTGTCCACCATGATGGACACAGGCTTTGCCACGCCGATGGCATACGCCACCTGCACCTCGCACTGCTTGGCAAGACCTGCAGCCACAATGTTCTTTGCCACCCAGCGGGTCGCATAGGCAGCGCTGCGGTCCACCTTGCTGGGGTCCTTGCCGGAGAAGGCGCCGCCGCCGTGACGGGCATAGCCGCCGTAGGTGTCCACGATGATCTTGCGGCCGGTCAGGCCGGTGTCACCCTGCGGGCCGCCCACAACGAAGCGGCCGGTGGGGTTGATGTAATACTTGGTGTTCTCGTCCAGCAGCTCGGCGGGGATGGTGGCCTTGATGACCTTTTCCATCACGTCTGCACGCAGCTGTTCCATGCTGACGCTCTCACTGTGCTGGCTGGAGATGACCACAGCATCCACACGCACGGGCTTGTTGTTCTCATCGTACTCCACAGTGACCTGGCTCTTGCCATCCGGACGCAGATAGTCCATCTCGCCGTTCTTGCGCACCTCGGTCAGGCGCTTTGCCAGCTTGTGAGCCAGACTGATGGGCATAGGCATCAGCTCCGGGGTCTCATCGCAGGCATAGCCGAACATCATGCCCTGATCGCCTGCACCGCCCACCTGATCGTTGGTGCCCAGTGCGATGTCGGGGCTCTGGCCGTCGATGTTGGAGATGACGGCACAGGTGTCGGCATCAAAGCCGAACTTTGCGCGGGTGTAGCCGATATCTGCCACCACCTCGCGGACGACCTTCTGGAAATCCACATAGCAGTTGGTGGTGATCTCGCCCATGATGTGCACAAGGCCGGTGGATGCACAGGTCTCGCAGGCCACACGGGCATCGGGGTCGTGGGTCAGAATTTCGTCCAGAATGGCATCCGAGATCTGGTCGCAGATCTTGTCGGGATGTCCCTCGGTGACGGACTCAGAAGTAAACAGGTGTCTTGCCATTTGTTTTGCCTCCTAAAGTTTTTACAGCAGGGTGTGTATTTCTTGCTCCAACATTCCGTTCAAGCTTTTTTGCGCGAAAAATAAAAGCGCCCAGAGCCCGAAAGCTCTGAGCGTTGCACTCTTATCTCTCGGTTTCCCGCAGGATTTGGCACCTTGCGCTCACGCGCAGGTTGTCGGGCTTCACAGGGCCTGTCCCCTCAGCCGCTCTTGATAAGTCGGTATTCAGTTGGTACGTTCAGTATTCTATCATTGCTTCGTCAGATTGTCAAGAAGAGTATCACTCTTTTTAGACATTATTCTGAAATTGATGGAGCGTTCCCCTGCTCCGGTACGGCATGGCCGTTCCGGGCGGCGTGGAAAGCGCGCTTTTCCGCATACATCCGCTCGTCCAGTTCCACCAGAAATTTCTCCACGCTGCCGCCCTCATACTTTGCCACACCGGTGGAGAAAGACAGCTGAAAGCTGCCCGCCGGGGCGGCGGCGTTATAGCGCTGCACCCGCTGCTCGATGGCGGCACAGACCTTATTCAGGATCTCCTCCGAGCCGTGCCGGATCAGCACCATGAACTCATCGCCGCTTATGCGGATAGCTACCGAGTTTGCCACCAGCGCCCCGGACAGGATGTGACCGATCTCCTGAATGGCGCGGTCGCCCGCACCATGACCGTAGGTGTCGTTGATCTCCTTGAAGCAGTTCACGTCCATCATGATGCCGTAAACATCCTTTTCCTGCGTGGCGTGGATGCGCTCCAGACAGTAGTTCATGTACTTACGGCCAAACAGGCCGGACAGCTCGTCGATATAGCTGCGCAGACTGCGGAGCTGACTGTCCACAAACACAAAGGCGATGGCCACCGACAGCCAGCCGAAGGCCATACCGTAGAACGCACCCTGCAGCACCGTGCCCACCGCACAGGTGATCACAAAGTAGTACACCGAGAAAAACTCCACCGTAACGCCATCGCGCTTGGCCTTATGCACCTGCCACACGCTCTCGGCATAATAGCCGAACAGCAGCAGGTAAAGCAAACTGTTCAGCGGACCGCGATGGTAAACGTTGTCCGCGGAGATGGTAAAGATCCATCCTGTGCCGAAAAGGTTCGCCGCCAGCAGCGCCAGAACAGCCAGCAGCGGCGCGCCCAGGAACAGATGCCTTCTGCGCAGGCGTCCGGTGCTGCGGTAGACCCGGAAGTCCACATACAAACACCACGCAAAGCCCACGCTCACGGCAGCGCCGGTGCAGACGGTGTTCATGAGGTACAGCCAGAACCGGCTTGCCGCGCCGGGCACGCCGTCCAGCAGAAAGCTGATCGTCTCTGTCGCCTGTGCCAGCAGAGTCACCACCAGCATCTGGCAGAACAGCTCACTTCCAACACTGTTTTTACTCTCGCCGCGCACCCGCAGCAGAAACAGAAAGCATACCAGCACCGCCCCTGTGCCATTGGCCACAAGGATCTCGGGTATATTCATTGCATTTCCTCCCCTGCCCGCCTTATCCCACAAGGCAGACAGCCCCTGTTTTATACAGTATCTATCTGTATTATATACCCTGCCGCGCCCTGCTTGCAAGGCTTGGCATCAAAAAGGGCCGCTGCACAGCAATTTGTGCAGCGGCCCTTGGGAAAACCAGACGATCCAGAACAGCCTTCGCGTGCGCTCTGGTTCTGTTCTGCGGAAATATTATTTATAATTGCATTTTTTCGCAGAAAGATCAATAGCCCTTTGCCTGCTCGCCGTTCAGAATTTTGACAGCGCGGGAGGTGCCCAGACGGTCAGCACCCAGCGCAAGGAAGGTTTCCATGTCCTCCACGGTAGAAATGCCGCCGGCAGCCTTGACCTTGCAGCGGCCATGCACACCCTTGACCATCAGCTCCACATCGTGGAAGTTTGCGCCTGCGGTGGAGAAGCCGGTGCTGGTCTTGATGTAGTCCGCGCCTGCCTCGCAGACGATATCGCACATCTTTTCCTTTTCCTCGTCGGTCAGCAGGCAGGTCTCGATGATGACCTTCAGGATCTTGTCGCCCACCGCCTGCTTCACGGCGCGGATGTCCTCGCGCACGGCATCGTACTCCTTGTTCTTCAGGCGGCCGATGTTGATGACCATATCCACCTCGGCGGCACCATTCTCAATGGCAGTCTTGGCTTCAAACGCCTTGCTGGCGGTATCCATGGCACCCAGAGGGAAGCCTACCACGCAGCATACCGGGATGCGGCCCGCCATATACTCCACCGCCTGCTTGACGTAGCAGGTGTTGATGCAGATGGATGCGGTGTGGTTTGCAATGGCTTCGTCACACAGGGTCTGGATCTGGGGCCAGGTGGCCTCCGGCTTCAGCAGGGTGTGATCGACATGGGAGAGAATTTCTTCACGAGTCATGTTTTTTTCTCCTTTTTACTTGCTGGCACGGCGCACCTTTGCCATGCCGACAGCACTCAGGGCAATTGCAGTTGCAGAGACCGTTGCACCAATGATGCCCAGCACCAGACCGGAAACCAGAAATGCAAAACCTTTCAGACCACGCTTCATAAAACCGTACCTCCTAAATTATATTGGATATTTTCTCCGCCTGCGGCGGAGAAAATATCTCACTTGCGATTTTTAAAGATGATCAGCTTGCTGAACACATAGTTCAGCACGATCACCAGTACATTGGAAAAGACCTTCACGGCAAGGCCCCACAGTGCCTGCGCATTGTAGCGGCTGGTAACGAAGATCGCCGTGGGGCCGTCTGCACCGCCGATGACGGCAATAGCGGCAGAGCCATCCGTGACCCCCGCCGGTGTGCCTGCATAGGAGGCTGCCATCTGGATGGCCGTATCCGGGCCAAGCCAGTGGGCCACCACACTCAGCACCCCCTGCATCAGCTCGTCCATCAGCGCTGCACCCTGCGCAGCCAGCAGATTGCCCAGCACCAGCATAATTGCAGTGTCCAGCAGCATTGTACCCAGACGACAGGTGACGAATGCACCAAATTCCCTCGCCATGGCCTTGCCCTGCGTTTTGCTGCGGAACACAAAGGCGCGGTTGGTGCAGTAGGCAAACAGGATGCAGATGATGTTATCCAGCACATTGCCCCAGCTGTTGGCGGCTGTATAGCCAAACAGCTTGTTGAACAGCGCATACAGCACAATGTTCAGCAGGGTGCACAGCACGCCGAAAACCAGATAGCTCAGCACTTCCCAGTGTTTCTTGAAAAAATTTATCATAGTTCGTCAAACCCTCTCCGTCCGCTCGCGCTGCTCGCGTCCACCTCTCCCGAAGGGCGAGGTTTTATTGCGGGCGCGGCGAGCCTGCCCTCTTTTGCCAAAAGCTCTCCCCTTCGGGGGAGCTGTCACCGCAGGTGACTGAGAGGGTTCTCTCCTTAACAAAAACAGCCCCGCCGCCGTTTTCCCGGCAACGGGGCTGTTGATCGCATTGTGTCAGAAGCTTTTCTTCCGAACGAAAGGCTGATTACTCAGCGTCGTCGTTCAGCAGGGCCTTCATAGACAGGCTGATGCGCTTCTTGTCGAAGTCGACATCCAGCAGCTTCACATCGACCATATCGCCGACCTTCAGTACGTCAGAGACTTTCTCAACGCGGTCATTGCTGATCTCGCTGATGTGGACCAGACCATCAACACCCGGCAGGATGCGGACGAATGCACCGAACTTGGTCAGGGAGACGACCGGAGCATGGAAGGTGCTGCCGATGGGGTAGTTGTTCTTCAGCTGCTCCCAGGGGTTGTCCTCGGCCTTCTTGTAGCCCAGAGAGACCTTGTGGTTCTCGGTGTCGATGTCCTTCACATACACTTCGATGGTGTCACCAACGGAGACGACCTCGGAGGGATGCTTGATGCGGTTCCAGCTCAGCTCGCTGATGTGGCACAGACCGTCCACACCGCCGATATCGACGAATGCACCGTAAGAAGTCAGGCTCTTGACAACGCCGGTGTAGGTCTTGCCCACCTCAACGTTTGCCCAGAACTCTTCACGCTTTGCCTTGTTCTGCTCAGCGGTCACCTTGTTGATGCTGCCGACGATCTTGCGGCCGGAGCACTCGGTGACAACCAGCTGAACGTGCTGGCCAACCAGAGCGGTGTAGTCCTCATCACGGCGCATAGTAGCCTGAGAACGAGGAACGAACACCTTGACACCCTTGACGTTGACCACAACGCCGCCCTTGTTGAACTCGGTGACATCGCCTTCGACGACCTCGCCGGACTCAGCGGCCTTAGCGATCTCTTCCATGCCCTTGCGAGATGCGAGCTTCTTGCGGGAGAGCTGGATGACGCCATCCTGATCCATAACCTTCTCGACGATGAGGTCCAGCTCATCGCCAACCTTCACCAGGTCTTCGACCTTGGCGGAGGAATCATCGGTCAGCTCGCTCAGCTTGACAAAGCCGGTCTGCTTCGCTCCGATATCCACCTGGATCTCGTTGGCAGAGATGCTGGTCACGATTCCTTTCACAATACTGCCTGCATGAACACGCTTTTCCTCGGATGCATTCAGCATCTCCTCAAAGCTCATGCTGTCATTGATTTCTGCGCTCATACTGTTAAGTACCTCCTCAATAATAGACGATGGCGTTGAAGCCCCGGCTGTCACGCCCGCCACTTTAACATCTGCAAACCATTCCGGCCGAAGTTCGCTCGCTGTCTCGACCGTTACGGCACGCGTGTGTTTTGCGGCGACCTGTACCAGCTTTTGGGTATTGGAAGAATGATGACCGCCAATGACAACAATGATGTCGCATTTTTGGCTGAGGTCTTCCGCTTCCTGTTGCCTCGCCCACGTCGCATTACATATTGTATCAAAAATTCGGGCGTTTGTATAGGCTTTTTTGAGAAACTCCGAACTTTCTTGCCATTTTGTAACCTGAAATGTGGTCTGTGCAACTGCAAACAGGGGTTTTTGCGGGTCAGAGGGGCCTTTCCATGCCTTCAACTCGGCCAGATCGGCAAAAACGAACACCTCTCCGCGGGTGTGGCCCACGATCCCCTGCACCTCCGGATGTGTCTTGTCGCCTGCCACAAGCAGCACTGCCCCCGCCTTTTCGGCCTCGGCGGCAATGCGCTGGATCTTCTGCACGAAGGGACAGGTGGCATCATGGTAGGTGATGCCGCGCGCATCCAGCTCGTCGTACACGGTGCGCGGCACGCCGTGACTGCGGATGACCACCTCGTACCCGGCGGGCACATCGGCGATGGCATCCGCCACAAGGGCACCCTTTTTCTGCATATCCTCCACAGCCTGCGGGTTATGGATCAGCGGGCCGAGGGTGGCCACCTTGCAGCCTTCGTTCAGCAGGCCATAGGTCAGGTCCACCGCCCGCTTGACACCAAAGCAGAACCCCGCCGTTTTGGCAACTCGGATCTCCATCTTTTACGCCCCCATCTTTTCCCACGCATCCAGCAGGGCCTGCTTGTTGGCACGCAGCTTTTTGGTGTCGCGGCGGCTCTCCATGGCAAACTGCTCTGCAGGCATCGGCTCGCCGTAGATCACCCGTACTTTGCAGAACAGGTGCATTTTTCCATCCGGCGTATCGTACAGGATGCGGCAGGGCACTACGTCCACCCCGGCCCCCGCCGCAATGACGAACAGTCCGCTCTTGGGCGGCAGAAGCTTCCCGTCCTTTTCGCGGGTGCCCTCCGGGAAGATGAGCAGTGTTTCGCCGTTTCTGCACTTTTCTACGGTCTGCTCAATGGCAGCCATTTCATCCTTTGTGCCGCGCACGCATACCGCGCCGCAGCAGCGGAAGAACCATGTGAGCAGGGCGTTGATCTCGAACAGTTCCTTCTTGGCGAACACGATCATCCGCCTGCTCCACCGGGTGACCACGATGAACACCGGGTCGATGGCGGAGACATGGGTGGGCGCAAGGATGCAGCCTTTGGTCTGCACCTTTTTCAGGTTTTCGCGCCCCTCTACATGGATGCGGAAACCGATATGCCACAAAAGCCACGCAAAGGGCACTAAGATGTAATATAATATCATTTTATCGTTTTATTCACTTTCTCCGCAATGATCTTCTTCATTGCAGCAAGGCTCTGTTCAAAATCCAGCTCCGAAGTGTCCAGCAGCACGGCATCGTCCGCCTGCTTCAGGGGTGCAGCGGCACGGTGGGTGTCCTGATAGTCCCGCTGCTTCACATCGGCCAGCACCTCTTCATAGGGAGTATCGATGCCCTTGGCCTGATACTCTTTCCACCTGCGTGTGGCGCGGGCTTCCGGCGTGGCGGTAAGGAAGATCTTCACCGTGGCATCCGGCAGCACCACCGTGCCGATATCGCGGCCGTCCATCAGCACGTCCTGCTTTTTGGCCATATCCCGCTGCAGTTCCAGCAGAAAGGCGCGCACAGTCGGGTTTGCGCCCACGGCAGAGGCAGCCATACCTGCGGCCTCGGTGCGGATGGCGGTGCTCACATCCTCTTCCTTTAAATAAATGTGCTGTTCGCCCTCAATGGAGGCCAGCCGCAGCTCGATCTGGGGAAGCAGCGCGTTGACCGCTGCGTTGTCCTTGGGGTCCTTGCCCGCACGCAGGGCATACAGGCCGATGGCGCGGTACATGGCACCGGTATCCACATAAATATAGCCCATTTCAGCCGCCAAACGGCGTGCCAGCGTAGATTTGCCTGCACCTGCAGGCCCGTCGATCGCAACAGATACCATGTTGTATCTCTCCTTTTTTAAACTGAACGATTTAAAATGGCCTCCGCTCACGCTCTGGCCATCTTCAGCGGAAAATTATTTTAAATATTTATAAATCTGGAAAATCTGCGGATTTTCCAGATTTGATTTTTCACAAGCGGGGCCGCAACGGCCAACTGAATCTGCTGCTCGTTCCCTTCGGGAACAGTTGCGCAGTGGTCTGTGAGACTATCCCGGCAACAACCCTTTTTGTGAAAACGTATTTTGAAAACGACCGCAGTCGTTTTCAAAATACAAATCAAAAAAATCTATTCCTATAAATATGCCCAGAGCAGCGCGGAGGGCATTTAAAATTGTTTTATCTGTAATTACAGATTATTTGCAAAGCTCTGTGCGGTGCAGAAGGCGATCTGCAGGTTGTAGCCGCCGGTATAGGCATCCACATCCAGCACTTCGCCTGCAAAGTAAAGGCCCAGCGCCTTTTTGCTCTGCATAGTTTTGGGGTCCACCTCCCGCACGGACACGCCGCCGCTGGTGATCACCGCGTGGGCCAGATCGCCACGGGCATCAACGGACACCCGCCAGTGCTTCATCAGCTGCACCAGCTTCCTCTTCTGCTCCCGGGTGATCTGGTTGGCCTTGGTAGCCGGGTCGATGCCCCAGCGCGCCACCATCACCGGCTGCATACTGGACGGCAAAAGCTTGACCAGTGCGCCCTGCGCCGCGTGGTTTGCCAGCAGGGCAAAATCCCGCGTGATGCGGTCATAAAGCTGCTCCTCGCTGAGAGCGGGCTTGAGGTCGATCTCCGCATGATACTTGTGTTTTTTCATGTCGCCCAGATGGCTGGATGCGCTCAAAGTCAGCGGGCCGCTGATGCCAAAATGAGTGAACAGCATTTCGCCCTGCTCGTCAAAAATGGCCTTGCTGTCCTCGAACAGGGTCAGGGTGACGTTTTTCAGCGCCAAGCCCATCATCTTTTTGCAGTCCGCGTCATGGCTCACAAGACTGACCAGACTGGGCACCGGCTCGATGAGGGTGTGCCCGGCCTGCTGGGCCAGTTTGTAGCCGTCGCCGGTAGAGCCGGTGGTGGGGTAGCTCACGCCGCCGGTGGCCACCAGCACGGCATCCGCCCGGTACTCCCGGCCGGAGGTGCCCCGCACACCGATGCACCGCAGTGCCGGACCTGCCTTTTTCTTTTTGGGGTGGCGCGGGTTTTCCGGTGCGGCGGGAGCTGCTTCCGGCTCCGGTGTTACCTCTTCCAATAGCAGCTTTTTCGCGCCGTCATGCACGAGTTCAGCATCCTGCGCATAGCGCAAAAGAGCCTGCCGGATCTCCTCGGCCTTGTCCGATACTGGAAACACCCGGCGGCCGCGCTCCACCTTCAGCTCCACGCCAAGGCCCTCGAACAGTTCCATGGTCTTTGCCGGTGGAAAGGCCCCCAGCGACGAATACAGAAAGCGCGGGTTCGTGCGCACATGGCGCAGAAACTCCTCTGCCGGGCAGTCGTTGGTCACATTGCAGCGGCCCTTGCCGGTGACAAGGATCTTCTGGCCGGGCTTGTCCATGTGTTCCAATACCGTCACCTGATGCCCCTGCCGCACGGCGGCACCCGCCGCCATCAGTCCTGCCGCGCCTGCGCCGACGATCAATACTTTCGCCATCCGTTTTCTCTCCCATCGCCTAATAATACGAGTATATCATACCAGAATCGACACGCAAAAGCAATGTTCTGCCGTATTTCTGCCAATTACAACAGCTGGGCAAGGATGCTGTTCTGCACGATGAGACCCGCCGGGGTCAGGGCAAGGGTGCGGCCGTCAAAGCTTGCATAGCCCGCCCGGACGCAGTTTTGCACAAAGGCCAGCTGTGCGGTGGAAAATTCTTTCCCGTAAAGTTTTTTGTATGCATCCAGCGAAAGGCCTTTGCGCAGACGCAGCTGTAAAATAAGGTAGTCCTCTGCGCCGCAGCTGCCGTCCATCACCGGGGCGGCGGCATCGTTCAGGAAAGCGGCGGTGTCCGGCGGGTAGTAGAACCGTCTGCCGCCCATGCAGGAGTGCGCCGCCGGGCCAAGGCCCAGATAGTCGCCGCAGTCCCAGTAAATGAGGTTGTGTCTGCCCTCATAGCCGGGCTTTGCAAAGTTGGAGATCTCGTACTGTTTGTAGCCGTGGTGTTCCAGCTGTTCCACTGCATAAAGGTAAAAATCGGCGGCTTCATCGCCGGTGGGCAGGCCTTCGGGCGGATGTTTACCAAAGGCCGAATCCGGCTCGATCTTCAGCAGATATGCCGAAATATGGGTAGCCCCACCACCCTCGATCAGTTCCAGCGTTTCGTCAAACTCAGCTTCGGTGTAGTGGGGCAGTGCCAGCATGATGTCGCCGCTGATGTTCGCAAAGCCTGCCCGCCGGGCGGCGGCAAAGGCAGCCCGCGCCTGCTTTGCTGTATGCGGTCTGCCCAGCGTGCGCAGCTGGGTATCCCGGGCAGACTGCACCCCGAAGGAGATGCGGTTCACGCCCGCCTCCCGGAAGCCTGCAAGACTTTCTTCCGTCACCGTCTCCGGGTTTGCTTCCAGTGTGATCTCGGCCCCCGGCATCGGCCGGGCCGCATCGATCAGCCGTTTTGCCTGCTCCGGGCGCAGCAGGCTGGGCGTGCCGCCGCCAAAATAAAGGGTGTCCGGCTGCAGAGGTGCTTCCGGCGCAAAGCGGGAAAGCTCCCGCAAAAGAGCCTCCACATAGGCATCCGGCACGCCGCGCTCACCGGGATGGGAATAGAAATCGCAGTATCTGCATTTGGAAAAACAGTAGGGTATGTGTAAATAAAGCCCAAGAGACATACAATATCACAGCCTTTTTCATGAAACGTTCATTTCTATGCAGTATACTATATTCCGTAGACCGGAGCAAGGAAAAAGTGTTCCGGCAGAAAGAGACTGGAGGAGTCCCATATGGATTACAATTACAATGGTTACGATCGAGGCTACACGGAGCCTGCCATGACCTCGGCTGACTATATGAACCGCACCTATCGCTGGATGGCGGTAGGCCTGCTCATCACCTTTGCCGCGGCGTTCGTTACAGCCGCTACCCCGCTGCTGTACGTTGTCAACTCGCTGTATCTGGTGTTCACCATCGCAGAGCTGGTGCTGGTGTATGTGCTCAGCTCCCGCGTGCAGAACATGTCGGTGGGCGGTGCAAGAGCCACCTTCTTTGCCTATGCACTGCTCAACGGCATGGTGCTGAGCTACTACTTCCTGATATTTGATCTGGGCACCCTGGTGCTGGCCTTCCTTGCCACCTCGCTGTACTTCGGCCTGATGGCGGTCTACGGCACTACTACCCACAAGGATCTGTCCGGCTGGGGTCCCAAGCTGATGATGGGCCTGTTCGCGCTCATCATCACCGGCTTTGTGGGCATGCTGTTCGGCATGAGCTTCCTTACTACGGTGCTGTACAGCGCTGTCGGTCTGGTGGTGTTCATGCTGCTGACCGCCTATGATACCCAGAAACTGAGCCAGATGTTCTCCTACTACGCCTATGACGGCGAGCTGGCCGAGAAGGCTTCCATTTACGGTGCACTGACGTTGTATCTGGACTTCATCAACATTTTCCTGTATGTTGTGCGCCTGCTGGGCATGAACAGCCGCCGCCGCAACTGATTTTTGATCCGCAAAGGCTCTCCCGAAAAGGGAGGGCCTTTTTGTTTGGTAATATCATTTAGAATATCCTCCGCTTCGCTCTGGGTATCAACACAGAAGGCCACAGAGGGAAGATGCATTTTCCGGCTGCGGCCCTTCCTGTGAAAGTGCAGCCCAGCCAGACCCGCAGGTCTGGCTGGGCTGCTATATTACAAAATATCATTTCCTCTAAATATGCCCAGAGCAACGCGAAGGGCATTTAAATAAAAGAATGCATAAAACCTGCCCTGCTGTCCCACACTAAGCCCAGAAGCAATGCGTACACAATGCAGCAGATGGGAGTAACGACAATGGAGCAGATCAAAAAGTTTTTGCGCAGCAGGGGCTTTACACTGGCACTGCTGGCCTGTCTCGTCGCAGCCGCAGCGGCGGGCGTGTGGGCAGTGCGCACCGTGCGGGATGAACTGAAAAAGAGCTACGACGACCTGACGACCCCGCAGGAAGAACCTGCACCGGAGCCGCAGCTCACCCTTGACCCACAGGAGGACGATGTATGGCAGCAGCCCGTGACCGACGCCGCAGAATCTGCGGCAAATGTACCCAAGCCCGCATCCTCTGCGTCCTCTTCTGGGGCGCAGTCTGGCTCTGGTTTGGTGCACGAACCCTCCGCACTGCAGGGCGCATCCTCGCCTGCCAGCAGTTCAGCTGCGCCTGCCTCCACGCAGCCCGTCTCGGGCAGGGTCTTGAACGCCTACAGCGGCGATGAGCTGGTGTACAGCAGCACCCTTGGCGACTGGCGCACCCACAACGGTGTGGACTACGCCTGTGCGCAGGATGCGCAGGTGTGTGCTCCCGCCGCCGGTAAGGTGACCGCCGTGGACACCGATAGCCGCTGGGGCAGTGTGGTGTGCATCGAGGACAGCGCCGGGCACCTGTGGCAGGTGTGCGGCACTGCCGGCCCCACGGTGCAGACCGGCGATGAAGTGAGTGTGGGCCAGATACTTGGCCGTGCAGGCAGCATTCCCAACGAATGCGCCGAGGAGACGCATATCCATCTGGAAGTACTGCAGGGTGAGCAGTACCTTGACCCGGCAAAGCTGCTGAACTGATGCAGTTCGCCGTATCCCCTGCGTATTTTTCAGTAAAATATTCCAAGCAGCAAAAAATCGGAAAGGCCGTTCTGGTCTTTCCGATTTTTCATTCTATAGGATAGATGCAGGCTCAGGCATTTTCCAGCTCAACCACCGGCCAGCCCAGAAGGCGGATGGCTTCGCGGTCGTGGGTAGCCAGCAAGACAGGCTTTTCTCCGCAGCGCTCCCGCAGCAGAGCCGCAGCAGCGGCAAGGGTGTCCGGGTCCATGCCGGTAAAGGGTTCGTCTAACAGCAGCGTATCGCTGGCGGCCCACAAAGCCCGCAGCAGAGCCGTGCGGCGCTTCTGTCCGCCGGAAAGCCGTGCTGCAGGCAGGGCCAGTGCGGCAGCATCCATGCCAAACTGTTGAAAATCTTTTATGATTTGCTCCTTGTATTGTTCTGCACTGCCGGGCAATACCAGCGTCACGTTCTGCACAGCTGTCAGCTGCGAGCAGAGCCGGTCTTCCTGAAACACTGCTGCCACCCGGCCAACGCCCTGTACTATGCCAGAAGTGGGTTCTTCCAGCCCCATGAGGATGCGCAGCAATGTGGTCTTGCCCCAGCCGCTGGGTGCCCACAGTACCGCCGGGCCTTCCACCGTGAGGCAGAGATCCCGGAACAGCGTTTTCTCCCCGAACTGTTTTGTCAGATGCTCGATGGTCAGCATTGCGGCACCTCCCCGGTCACGGCGCGGGTCACGCAGTCCAGAAGCAGCAGGAACAGCTTTTCAAACCCGGCGCTGAGCAGGATGATCACAAACGTCCATGCGAACAGCTCTCCGGTGGAAAGGGTGATCTTGGCCCGGTAGAGTGCATCGCCGATGCTGCCATTGGGCAGGCCGATCACCTCAGCGGCAACACCGCTCTTCCAGCAGATGCCAAGGGCCACGCTGCATCCCTGCCGGAAGGCCGGCAGCACCGCAGGCAGCCACACCGCCCGCAGCCGTCGGCCCAGCGGAAGGCGAAACACCTTCGTCATCTCCAACAGCTGTGGGTCTGCGCTCTGGATGCCGGTGCGCACCGCACCGTACAGCACGGGCAGCACCATTAAAAAGCTGATGAGCACCGAAAGCGATGCCCCCCGCACCCACACCAGCGCCAGAATGATAAAGCTTGCCACCGGCGTGGCTTTGACCAGCTGCAGCACCGGAGCAAGCAGCACATCTGCCGTGTGCCACGCCTGTGCGGCCACAGCCAGCACGATGCTTACGGCCACGCCCAGCCCAAAACCCAGCAGAATGCGCCCGGAGCTGAAACCCACCCGCTGCCAGAACTCTGCCTGCGGCAAAAGCTGCAAAAGAGTGCGCACCGCCTGCACCGGCGAAACAAGGAACACCTCCTGTCCCACCGCCATGGCGGCGCACTGCCACACCGCCAGCCAGAAGGCTGCAGCAGCCAGCCGCTCAAAAAGTTGTTTGTGTTGGTTCATTGGTATTTTCCTTGACAATCCATTCAAAAAACACTATACTACAAATAGAAAAGGCGCTGCCCGCAATGGTCAGCTCCCTCTGGCTAGATCAAAAAGAATGACCGCACGAGATTGGGAGTCTGGGGCGGTCATTTCTTTTTGCCGTTGGAAATCGTCCATGTAATCTGGAACGTGACATAAATCGCTCCGCCAAGCAGCGAAAGCAACAATACGACCTGTTCAAACGTCATGAAGCATCCCCCCTTTCCGCTTTCGCGTTAGGGAGGCAAAAGAAATTTTTCGTCCCCTTCCGCGTTATGCCGAAGGGAGCTAGACCACCTGCACTTGCAGACAGCACCTTTACACCGCCTTTATGGGCGGTGCTTTTAGTTTAACATATTTCTTTGCTGGCTGCAATATTTGTACCATATTGTATAGTATAGCATTTTCCTTTCCAAACGCCAATGACCCATGCATCATGATGCATAAGAGCTTATCATGCCTGTCATTACTTTTCTTCATGTTTTTCTTTCTTGACATGAAATGCATAAAACGATAAACTGAACTGTATAAATCACTGTCATCTTTGATGCAGGAAAGAAATGAGGTGTCTGTCCTATGCAGAAGCTTTCCGGCAAAAATCTGCTTCTGGTCGGCTTTACACTGTTTTCCATGTTTTTTGGTGCAGGCAATCTGATCTTCCCACCGCATCTGGGCGCGCAGGCCGGTACCAGCCTCTGGCCTGCCTTTGCGGGCCTTGCCGTCAGCGCCGTCGGCCTGCCCATTGCGGGCGTGGTGGCTGTGGCACGGGCAGGTGGTCTGGATAAGCTTGCCGGCCGGGTGCATCCGGTGTTCGCCATGGTGTTCACCATTCTGGTGTATCTTTCCATCGGGCCCTGCCTTGCCATCCCCCGCACCGCCAGTACCTCCTTCCAGATGCTGGTGCCGCTGATAGGCGGCGGTACCGGGCTGCAGCTGGCCTACTCGGTGCTTTTTTTTGCAGCGGCCTTTCTGGTGGCGCTGCGGCCAGAAAAGCTTACCGACTGGCTGGGCCGCATCCTCTGCCCCTGCCTGATCGTGCTCATCGTGGTGCTGTTTGCCGGGTGTCTCATCCATCCGCTGGCGGCACACTACGGCACACCCAGCGCAGAGTACGCAGCCCTGCCCGCTGTGCAGGGCATCCTGTACGGCTACCAGACCATGGACACGCTGGCCGGGCTGAATTTTGGCGCGGTCATTGCCCTGAACATCCGCGCCCGGGGTGTCACAGAAAGCCATGCCGTGGAGGGCGGCACCATCCGGGCCGGTTTTATTGCAGGCGGGCTGATGCTGGTGGTCTACGCCATGCTGGGCCACGCCGGGGCCGAGACCGGCACGGTGTATCCGGGCCTTGCCACCGGTGCCGAGGTGCTCACCGCTCTGGCACAAACACTGTTCGGCCGGGCGGGCCTTGTGCTTATTGCGGCCATTTTTGTGATCGCATGCTTCAACACCTGCGTGGGCCTGATCGCCTGTGTGGGGCAGTATTTTCATCAGCTTCTGCCCCGCATCCCCTACCCTGCCATCGCAGCTTTTTTTGCTGTGGCCAGTATGCTGGTATCGAACCTCGGCCTTGCTGCCATCATCCGGCTGTCCACTCCGGTGCTGAACGCCATTTATCCCGCAGCCATCGTGCTGATCCTGCTTTCCTTTATGCCGGGCCTTGAAAAGCACCGGGCGGTGTATCCGCTGTGCATGGGCCTGACCGCCCTGCAGAGCATCGCCGCTGCGCTGCCGCTGGGGGCAGTATCTGCCGCCGCCAACGCTCTGCCGCTGGGCAGCATGGGCTTTGGCTGGGTGCTGCCTGCGCTGGCCGGGCTTGCAGGCGGGCTGCTTTTAAACAAATCTGATCTGCAATAAAATAACCTGAAAGGCCCGGTTCCCATGTTACAGGGAGCCGGGCCTTTGCTATTTACTGCAGTTTTTTGCGTTTTTCGTAGTCGTTCAGGGCGGCAAGCGCTTCCTTTGCCATGGGCACCAAGGCTATCATGTTGAAAATGGTCATCAGGCCAATGCCCACGTCGCCCAGATCCCACACCACCGTGTAGGCCTGCATACCGCCGATCACCAGCATGGCCAACGCGATCAGCTTATACACGGTCTGGCTCCACCAGTTGTCGCCGCACAGATAGGCCACATTGCCGCGGGCATAGTACAAAACGCCCAGAAAGGTGGAAAAGCTGAACAGCGCCAGCGTGGCCGCAATGAACACGACACCAAAGCCGCCCAGATGGTACTGCAGGGCAGTCTGCAAAAGGTCCATGCCCGCAAGTCCTTCTGTGATCTCCTGCGGCACCAGCAGCATCAAAAAAGCCGTGCAGCTGCAGATCACCACAGTATCGATCAGTACGCCCAGCGCCTGCACAAAGCCCATCTTGACCGGATCGTCGCACTCTGCGGCGGCAGCTGCACAGGGTGCCGAACCGCTGCCCGCTTCGTTGGAGAACAGGCCGCGCTTGACACCGTTCATCAGCACAGCACCAAAGCCGCCAGCCACGGCCTGCCGCAGACCGAATGCTTCCGCAAAGATGCGCCCGAACACCGCCGGGAGCTTGGGCAGGTTGAACAGCACGATGCCCACGGTGATGACAAAATAGCACACCGCCATGATGGGCACCATCACGTCCAGACTTTTCACGGTGGCATTCTTGCGCAGCACGATCACCGCCGCAATGGCCGTGAGCACCAGTGTGGTAGTAAGCGGCGGAATATGGAACGCATTTTCAAACGCGGAACTGACCGAGTTAGAGATTACCTGACTGATGCCGCACCAGCAGATGAGACCAGACACCGCAAACAGCGCCGCTACCACAGAGCGTTTGAGCTTTTTGCCGCGCCTGCGCTCCGCCAGCACATGCAGATAGTAGGCCGGTCCGCCGCGCCAGCCGCCGTACAGCGGGTCGGGCTGGCGGTATTTCTGGGCAAGGGTGGATTCGATAAAGGAGGTGGACGCACCCAGAATGGCAGTGACCCACATCCAGAACACCGCACCGGCACCGCCTGCAGAAACAGCGGCCACCACGCCCACCAGATTGCCCATGCCCACGCGGGTAGCGGTGGAAATGACCAGCGTCTGGAAGGAGGAAAGGCCGTCCCTGCCCTGCTTTTTCTCGCACACGGCGGCGATCATATCCCGGAACAACCGCACCGGCAAAAGACGGGTGCGGCAGGTGAACCAGATGCCCGCCGTGAACAGCAGCACCACCATGAAGGAAATGCCGATGCCGCCGCCCAGCGGGATGGTGAATAGATCGCCCCACAGCAGGCGATAGACGGATTCGATAAGATTTACCAGCAAGGCAGATTCCTCCTGTAGATCAATGGAATGAAGACGATAACTTCATTATAGTACAGTACAGAAGAATTGTAAAATCTAAAATATTGATAGAAATAATCGATGGAACAGGATAACTTGACAAATCACATAGCTTCGATTATACTACAAACAGAAGGGGCGCTGACTGCAAAGGTCAGCTCTCCATCCCGTTAGTCAAAAAGATTGACCGCTCGAGTTGGGGAACTGTGAGGCGGTCAATCTTTTTTGTTATCATCGCTTTTCATCTGGGAAAACTTTGCCATGACCTCAACGGTCAGACGGATCACATCCACGACCAAGCTCAACAACGCGAGAATGAACGTGAGCAATGCGAGAGTCTCCAGCAGATTCATTCGATATCCCTCCCTTCGCCTTCAAGGCTCCGGGCAGGGTACTTTCAAAAAAAGTTTCCTCCCGGACCTCTGCTTGTTCTATGTAGAAATAGAAAAACCAGCGATACGGGATAGAAAGCATGACCACCAATTTTGCAATCAGCGCCTTATTGTTATTTTAACACAATCTTTTGGGAATTACAACAAAAGCCGCCCGGCGGTCATACCGGGCGGCGGAGGAAGATGCGCGCTGCTGCGCGTAAAACAGAAGATTTTTACAGAATGTCGATGTACTCACCGGCCAGCGCCTTGTTCATGCTGCGCACGGCACAGAATTTGCCGCACATGCTGCAGGTGTCGCTGTGGTCGTCCTCCGGCAGGCGGGCATCGCGGATGGCCTTTGCGGTCTCCGGGTCCAGTGCACAGGCGAACTGTGCATCCCAGTCCAGCACACGGCGGGCATCGCCCATCTTATCGTCGATGTCCCGGGCGTGGGGGATGCCCTTGGCGATATCGGCGGCGTGGGCAGCGATCTTGGAGGCCACGATGCCCTGCTTCACATCGTCCACGTTGGGCAGAGCCAGATGCTCGGCGGGGGTCACATAGCACAGGAAAGCTGCACCGCTGGCGGCAGCCACAGCGCCGCCGATGGCAGCGGTGATGTGGTCGTAACCGGGGGCGATATCGGTGACGAGGGGTCCCAGCACATAGAAGGGTGCGCCCATGCAGATGCTCTTCTGCACCTCCATGTTGGCAGCCACCTGATTCAGGGGCACATGGCCGGGGCCTTCCACCATCACCTGCACGTTGTGTGCCCATGCGCGCTTGGTCAACTCGCCCAGACGCACCAGCTCCTCGATCTGGCACACATCGGTGGCGTCAGCCAGACAGCCGGGACGGCAGGCATCGCCCAGCGAGATGGTCACATCGTGCTCGGCGCAGATCTCGCAGATCTCGTCAAAGTGCTCGTAGAAGGGGTTCTCGTTGCCGGTCATGCTCATCCATGCAAACACCAGAGAGCCGCCGCGGCTGACAATGTTCATCTTGCGCTTGTGCTTGCGGATCTGCTCGATGGTCTTGCGGGTGATGCCGCAGTGCAGGGTGACAAAGTCCACACCGTCCTCTGCATGCAGGCGCACCACATCGATGAAGTCCTGTGCGGTCAGCTCAGCCAGATCGCGCTGGTAGTGGATGACCGAATCGTACACCGGCACGGTGCCGATCATCACCGGGCACTCGTGGGTCAGCTTCTGGCGGAAGGGCTGGGTGTTGCCGTGGCTGGACAGATCCATAATGGCTTCGGCGCCCATGTTGACGGCGCTCATCACCTTCTGCATCTCCACGTTGTAGTCCTTGCAGTCGCGGGAGACACCAAGGTTCACGTTGATCTTGGTGCGCAGCATGGAGCCGACACCCTCGGGGTTCAAACACTCGTGGTGCTTGTTGGCCGGGATGGCTACCTTGCCCTCGGCCACCCACTGGCGGATCTCCTCGGTGGTGCGATACTCTTTTTTAGCCACGATCTCCATCTGCGGCGTGATGATGCCCTTGCGGGCAGCATCCATCTGGGTAGTATAAGTCTGCATACGCTCTGTTCCTCCAAATGACAGTTTATCTCTGAACAGCAGGGTGCTGGTCATACAAGGGTAGGGAAAGGCAGCCGTCATTCAGAAAAAACAGAACGTTCTGGATGCCGGCACCTGCGCAAAATACGCTTTTCATGTTGGTTTTCTCCATGAATTTTATAACGCGGCCCAAGGTGGTGTCCCCGGTTTGCCGCAGGATCGGTCAGATGATCTGCTCCGACAGGGCTTTCAACTCTTTGCACTCGGTCTCGATGTCGTCTGCTGCAAAGATGGCGCTCACAAGGGCCACGCCATCCACACCGGTGCCCTTGAGCTGCAGGATGTTCTCCTTGTGGATGCCGCCAATGGCCACCACCGGGATGTCCACGGCATCACAGATGGCCTTCAGGGTCTCGTGGGGCAGAACATCCACATCGGTCTTGGTGTGGGTGGCAAAGGCCGCGCCCACGCCAAGGCAGTCTGCGCCATGCTTGACGGCTTCCCGTGCTTCCTCCACACTGTGGACGGAAACGCCGATCATCATTCCCTCGCCCACACGGGCGCGCACCTGCGCTGCGGCCATATCCTCCTGCCCCACATGCACACCTTCGGCATGGCAGCGGATGGCAATGTCCACATTGTCGTTCACAAAGAACGGCACGCCGTAGCGCTGGCACAGAGCATGGATCTCCACAGCCTCTTTCAGAAAGGCTTCGTCGTCCAGCTCTTTTTCACGCAGCTGCACACAGGTGACACCGCCCTTCAGGGCGCTCTCCACCTGTTCATAGAGGGTCTGCTTTCCCACCCATGCGCGGTCGGTGACGGCATACAGAAGCATGTTCTGCTTATCGCACTTCATAGTTTGCTCCTTCTTCCAGCTGATCCGGGGTCATATTGTAAATGGCATCGATGATATAATTGCGGTAGGTGGAGTTGCCGTCCAGCGGGGTCAGGCGCTTGTGGGCGGTCTCGCCCGCAAGGCCCATGGCGCACACTGCAGCTGCAGCGGCTTCCAGCGGATGGCCGGGGTTGGCGGTAACGAACGCCGCCGTCAGGGCCGAAAGCTGGCAGCCCGTACCGGTGATGCTGCTCATCATGGCATTGCCGTTGCGGATGCAGTAGGCTTTTTCGGCATCGGCCACGATGTCGATGGCACCGGTAATGGCAATAACGGCACCCGTCTGGGCTGCAAAGGCCTTGGCAAAGGCCACGGCACTGTCCAGATTGGCCTCAGTAACTTTATCGGCCACATCGGCATCCACGCCCTTGGTGGTTCCCGCGCCGGAGGCCAGCGTTTTGATCTCCGAGATGTTGCCGCGGATCACGGTGAACTTTACGTCCCGGAGCAGGCGGAAAGCCGTGTCGGTGCGCAGGCGGGATGCACCCGCACCCACCGGGTCCAGCACCACAGGATGTCCCAGCTGGTTTGCCTTTTTGCCCGCCAGCAGCATGCTGGTGATGGTGCGGCTGTTCAGGGTGCCGATGTTGATGTTCAGACCGCCGCAGATGGTGGTGATGTCCTCCACCTCGGCGGCATCGTCGGCCATGATGGGCGAAGCACCGCAGGCCAGCACCATGTTGGCGCAGTCGTTCACGGTGACGTAGTTGGTAATGTTATGGATGAGCGGGCAGGTGCGGCGGACATTTTCAAACTCTGTTTTGAACATTCGGGTGCCCCTCCGTCAGGAAAGACTGTTCTGCATGGAGCGCAGTGCGCCGGAGCGCTGCAGGCTGTACACCAGCACGCCCGCAATGATGGAACCCACTGCAGTGGAGATGAGGAACGGCACGATGTAGGCATAGAACGCGATGTCGCCGGCGCTCTTGCCCATGAGGAAGATGGCCACCGGGTAAGCGCACAGGCCGCCCAGAATGCTGGTGCCGAACACCTCGCCCACCATGGTGGCAAGGATGTTTTTGGTCTTATGGTACACAAGGCCGCACAGCAGTGCGCCGAACATGCTGCCGGGGAAGGCCATCAGGCTGCCCAGACCCAGCAGATTGCGCAGCAGCGAGGCCACAAAGGCCACGCCCACGCCCCACCACGGGCCAAGCAGCACCGCGCAGGTCACATTGACCATATGCTGGATGGGTGCACATTTGCTGCCGAACATGGGGAAGCTGAATACGCTGCCCACCACGCACAGAGCGCACAGCATGCCGGCCAACGCCAGCTTTTTCACAGAGAGTTTTTTCATAAGGCAAGGCTCCTTTCCAAACCTGCGGAAGCAGCAAAAACCATACAGCGCCTCCGCAAACAGCCCGCACCCGGTGCCAGACCCGGCGCAGGAACTATAAGAAGCGGTCGAGACTTTCTGGTCTCCTCTCACGCCGGAACACGGCTTCCCATCGCTGACGGTCACAAAGCTCAGGGCGCTCCCCCTCAGCCCGCTGCGGCACTTCCGCAGAAAAGTACAAGGCATCCTCCTTAATGGTAATAGGTACACAACAAAAAAAACAGGAGACACCTTCCGCGGTGCCTCCTGCAAAAAATCATCCATTCTGACTTCCTACGGCGGCATTATCCGCATCAGGTAAAAGGGTCGAAGTTTGGGTACTTCCTCTCAGCCTGCTTTACAAGCTCCCCTGTATTTGATTGTGACTGTATTCTACACCCTTTGCGCACAAATTGCAAGAGGGGGCAAAGGCGCGCACAGCGGTGCAAAACGTTTTTCACGCAGTTTTTGGGGCGTTTCACGCAGGTTTTATTGAAAAAGAAGGTGAAATATGGTATTTTCAAGATGGACACATACCCCCCCCCGTAAGCAAAAAGGAGGAATTCCATATGAAGCAGACGACCCTGACCCAAAGGCTGCTCTCAGCCCTCGTGGCGCTGTGCATGGTGCTGAGCGTGTGCGCACCCGCCTTTGCGGATGTGACCGACCCTGATATGGCCAAGGCCGCACAGTGGTGCACCGAGCAGGGCACCATGGGTGCCAAGGGCGACCGCTTTGAGCCCGAAGGCTGGACCCCGAAGTTCAAGGTGATCGAAGTGTGGAACAAGACGTTCCCCGCAGCCTGATGCCGGCAGTGTGGATGCCGTGCTCGGTTCGGACCTTTTCCGTGAAAATGGGGCTGTTGCAAAATAGCTCTCTGAAAAAATCATGAACAAAACCCGGAACCTTTTCTCGGCCAAAACGGCTCAAAAAGGGTTCCGGGTTTTTGATGTTATGCTGTTTCCGCCTTATCCGTTCCACCCTCTGGCAGAGGGGTCCAGCATTTCGGTGGCAGAGTAAATGAGGGCGTTGCAGATGGCTGCAGCCACATTGCTGCCGCCCTTGCGGCCCATGGCGGCGATGGCAGGCACGCCGTATCGCTCGCAGGCGGCAAACAGTACTTCCTTGCTTTCCACCACATTCACAAACCCCACCGGCACGCCAATGACCAGTGCAGGCCGCAGACCGGCTTCCATTTCCTCCGCAATGGTCAAAAGGGCCGTGGGCGCATTGCCAATGGCCAGAATGGCCCCCGGGTGCTCCCGGGCAGCGCGGTGCATGGCGGCAACGGCACGGGTGGTGCCCGCCTGCTTTGCGGCTTCGGCCACAGCGGGGTCTGCCATGTAGCAGATGGCTTCACCGTTCAGTTTTTTCAGGCCCGGCTTTGTGATGCCCGCCAGCGCCATATTGGTGTCGGTAACGATGAAAGCACCCGCGTGCAGGGCCTTGACTGCGGCTTCCACCGCGCCGGGTGTAAAGCGCAGATTTTTGGCATAGTCGAAATCCGCGGTGGTGTGGATGACCCGCTTGACCACCGCAGCCGTCTCCGGCGGCGGGGTCAGGCCCAGCTCGTCCAGTTCCCTTGTGATAATGGAGATGCTCGTCCGTTCAATGTCGGCGGGCAGATGATGCTGCGGTGTCATGTGTTGTCTCCTTTTTGCATTCCCATGGCGGCATAGATAGCGGGCATATCCAGTGCCGCGCGCACACCATCGGCAAGCAGATCAAACTGCTGCTGACGGTACTGCTCCATGGGGATAAGCTCGGCCCCGGCCGGATCGATGCCCTTCCGTTTGCACAAAAATGCGGTCAGTTTTTCGGTCAGTTCGCCGGTGTCGAACAGGCCGTGCAGGTAGGTACCGAATACACCGTCCTGCACACAGCCCTCCGGCGTGCCGTCTGCAAGGATGCAGAACGCACTGCCCCGCACCTCGGTGCGGCCTGCGTGGATCTCGTAGCCCGTCAGCTTTGCGCCTGCAAAGGGTTCTGTGGTCACACAGGCTGCGGTCTGGGTCAGGTGCTTTTCGGTGCCGAACACCGTCGTGGTGGGCAGCAGGCCAAGGCCCCGCAGGGTGCAGGGGGTGCCGCTCTCCTCCCCTGCCGGGTCGCAGAGCTGTTCGCCCAGCATCTGGTAGCCGCCGCACACGCCCAGCACCGGCGTACCGGCTGCCGAAAGCCTGAGCACCGCCGCTTCCAGTCCGCTTTCCCTCAGCCAGCGCAGGTCGTCCATGGTGTTTTTGGTGCCGGGCAGGATGACGAGATCCGGTGCACCCAGCTGGCGGGTGCGCTGCACATACCGCACGCCCAGCAGCGGGTGCTGTTCCAGCGGGATAAAGTCGGTGAAGTTGGACACATGCGGCAGGCGCAGGATGGCGATATCCAGCGGTTTGACCGCAGCTTTTGTATCCAGCCGGTCGGAGAGGGAGTCCTCGTCCTCGATCTCCACCCGCAGGTACGGCACTACGCCCAGCACGGGCAGCTGCGTTTTTTCTTCCAGCATGGCAAGGCCGGGCCGCAGGATCTCCACATCGCCCCGGAACTTGTTGATGATCAGGCCCCTGATGCGGGCACGCTCGTCGGCTTCCAGCAGCTCCACAGTGCCGTACAGCTGGGCGAATACGCCGCCCCGGTCGATATCGCCCGCCAGCAGCACCGGCGCATCCACCAGCTTTGCAAGGCCCATGTTCACGATATCGTCGGCTTTCAGGTTGATCTCCGCCGGGCTGCCCGCGCCTTCGATCACGATGATGTCGTTCTCGGCGGCAAGGCTGTTGTAGGCTTCCAGAATGTCCGGGATAAGGCTGCGCTTCATCCTGAAATAATCGGCGGCGGACATCTGGCCCCGGGCCTTGCCGTTCACGATCACCTGACTGCCCACATCGCTGCTGGGCTTGAGCAGGATGGGGTTCATGCGCACATCCGGCTCCACGCCTGCAGCCTGTGCCTGCACCACCTGAGCACGGCCCATCTCTGCACCGTTGCGGGTGACGAAGCTATTCAGGGCCATGTTCTGGCTTTTGAAAGGGGCCACGCGGTAGCCATCCTGCGCAAAAATGCGGCACAGCGCCGCGCACAGCAGGCTTTTGCCCGCACCGCTCATGGTGCCCTGCACCATAATGCATTTTGCCTTGCTCATTGTGCCACCTCCGGCAGGGTTTCGGCCAGCAGTGCAAGCAGCTGCCGGTTTTCATTCTCGGTGCGCACAGCGGTGCGGTACCAGCTGGCATCAAGGCCCGGATAATTGCCGCAGCTGCGCAGCACCGCACCCTTGCGGCGCAGCGCTTCGCCCAGCGCTTCCGGCGCGCGGAACAGCAGATAGTTAGCCCGGCCCTCGATCACCCGCAGGCCCAGCGCCCGCAGGCCGTCTGCCAGCACAGGCCGCTGTGCTTCGATCAATGCACGCACCTTCGCCACATATTCCGTCTCGTCCAGCGCAGCGATGCCCGCCGCCTGTGCCAGACTGGAAACCGCCCACGGCTGGCCCGCTGCCCGCATCCGGGCAAGCAGCTCTGTGTCAGAGCACAGGCAATAGCCCAGACGCACGCCTGCCATGCCGTAAAGCTTGGTGAAGGCTTTTAAAATAATCAGTTTTTTGCTGTTTTTCAGCAGATGCCTTGCCGAAAGGCCTTCGCCCTCCGGCAGAAAATCCAGAAAGCATTCGTCCACGGCCAGCACCGCACCCACGGCTTCGCATCTGCGCAGCAGCGCTTCCACAAGGGCAGGCTCTGCCAGCTGGCCGGTGGGGTTGTTGGGCTGACAGAGGAACACCATATTTGTACCCGGGTGCACCGCGTTCAGGAGATCTTTCGTCACCGCAAAATCGTTTTCTTCCCGCAAAAAATGACGTTCCACCGTGCAGTCCACAGTTTCCAGTGCCGTGGCGTACTCGGCAAAGGTGGGCGCCGTCACCAGTGCAGTGCGGGGCTTTGCAGCCAACGCCAGCCGGAAGATGAGGTCTGCCGCGCCGTTGCCGCACAGCAGCCATTCGGCGGGCACTCCCTCAGCCACCGCCAGTTTTTCACGCAGGGCCCGACACAGCGGGTCGGGGTAGCGGTCGGCCGTGGCAAGCGCTGCCGTAATGGCCTTTGCCACCCCTTCCGGCAGACCCAGCGGGCTGACATTGGCCGAAAAATCCAGCGGGTCGCGGCCAAACTCGGCGCGGTAGCCCGCCCAGTCGCCGCCATGGGTCAATTGTTTCATGCAAGGAACCCCCGTATTGCTGCACCCCATGCCAGCGCAAAGCCGCTTGCCACATACATCATGCGGTTGGCGCGCAGGATATCCTGCGGCTCAATGGGGCGCAGGGCATCACCGATGGTAGGCTTGGGGTAATATTCACCAAAATAGTAAGCCGGGCCGGCCAGCTGCACGCCCAGTGCACCGGCGCAGGCGCTTTCGGTCTGGGCGCTGTTGGGGCTGGCGTGGTTGCGCCGGTCCCGCCGCCAGATGCGCCATGCACCTTTGGCATCGTTGCCGGTAAAGGCCGCAGCCGCCACCCACAAAAGGGCGGCAATGCGGCTGGGGATGTAGTTGGCAAGGTCGTCCAGCTTCGCGGCTGCGCGGCCAAAGTAAAGATACTTCTCGTTTTTGTAGCCCAGCATGCTGTCCATGGTATTGATAGCCTTGTAGGTCAGCGCCAGCGGTGCCCCGCCGATGAGCATATACAGCAGCGGCGCAATGACGCCGTCGCTGGCATTTTCGGCCACCGTTTCCACCGCAGCTTTGGTCACACCCTCTGCGGTCAGGTTCTGGGTGTCGCGGCCCACGATGCGGCTCACGGCTTTGCGAGCGGCGGGCAGGTCGTTCCGGACCAGCTCGTTATACACATTTGTGCTCTCCTGCGCAAGGCCCCTTGCCGCCAGCGCCTGCCCGCACCAGAACATCTGCACCGCAAGGCCCAGCCACGGGCTGAGCTTTGCCGCCGCCAGACACACAAGGCTCGTGACCAGAAAGGTGCCCACCGGCAGGCAGAACGCCGTCACGGCACCGCCCAGCAGCTCTCCCTGCGGGGTGCCGGGCAGGCGGGCGCGCAGGAACTTTTCCAGCCGGGAGATACATCTGCCCATAAGCACCACCGGGTGCGGCAGCCACGCCGGGTCGCCGAAGAGCGCGTCCAGCACAAAACCGCCGACAACTGCCTGAAGGATCATGCCCTGCTCTCCTTTGTGTACTGGACGGTCTTTACGAGATACAGCAGATGCTTTTCCGTCCAGTCCTTTGCATCCAGCACAAAGCCGCCCGCGTTGGGTCCGCACCATGCGTAATAGTCCCTGTGAGGGACGGCAAACCGCTCCATGGCGGCCATCTGGGTGCCGCCGTGGGCCAGAATGACCAGCCGTTCTTCGCCTGCGGCAAGGGCTTTATCGATCAGCTCTGCCACGGTGCGGCAGATGCGGTCTGAAAAATCCGTCTTGCGCTCTCCATCCGGGCAGGGGCTTTCGCAGTTGGCCTTCACCCATGCCTGATACTCGGGGTCCTTTTCCATCTCGATGAAATTGCGGCCCTCAAAGCTGCCAAAGCACATCTCTTTCAGGCCGTCCACCGGCACAAGCTTTGCCTCCGGGAACAGGATGCGCGCCGTCTGGCTGGTGCGCTGCAAGGTGGAAACATAGACCACATCGGGGTCAAAATCTGCCCGGCGCAGCTGAGCAGCGCCTTCGGGTGAGAGCGGGATGTCGCGCTGGCCCTGATAACGCTTCTGGGCGTTGTATTCCGTCTGGCCATGACGCAGAAGATAGATCAGCATTGAGACAATTCTCCTTTCAAAACCGTGGGGATGCCGCAGAACATCTGCACCACGCATTCGGCCCGTGCGGCCAGCAGGCAGGCAAGCCTGCCCGCCGCCTCGCGGTCTGCGCGCTGTTTGACATCCATCGGCACAACACCGCCGCCTACCTCGGTGGCGATGAGGATATCGTATTCATGGGCAAGCTTGTCTGCCAAGGCAGGCAGGTCGGCGGCATCGGCAGCCAATACCTGCACGTCCGAAAGACGCTTGCCGGGAAGTGTTTGCGCAAAGGTGCGCTTGCCGCTGTAGAGCGGCCCGGTAATAAAGATCATAGCAGCCCTCCCCACTGGCAGGCACACAGCGCCGCCAGCATCCAGAGCTCGGCCTTTTGCAAAAACCACCCGGCAAGGTCGCCGGTGATGCCGCCGAACTGCTTCCAACTCACGGCATGGTAGCGCCAGAGCACCGCCAGCGCTGCCAGCACCAGCGCCCAGCCGCTCAGCGCCGCCATGCCCACGCATAGCACTGCGGCCAGCACCGCCAGCACCCGGCGCACCACAGTTTTGTCTGCTGCAGTGGCAAAGGTGTGTGCAAGACCGGTGTTTTTTGCCATGGGGAACGATGCCACCGCAAGGCCCGAAAGCGCCCGTTCCAGCACCAGTGCCAGAACCCACAGCACACCCACGCGGGGTGTAAAACTCACACAGGTGCACAGGGCAAAATAGGCCAGAAAATAGCTGCACAGCCGGATGACCGCAAAGGCACCGCAATGGGGGTCTTTTAATATTTCCAGCTTCTTTTCTCGGTCGCCGTAGCTGGAAAGGGCATCGCAGGTGTCGGCATAGCCGTCCAGATGGATGCCGCCGGTGATCCATACCGGGATCAGCGCAAAGCCCGCCGCCTTGGCAAGGCCCGGCAGGGGCATCGCGCCACACACACACCACGCCGCACCAATAACGACACCAATGAGCGGGAAGGCGCACATGGCGTAACGCATATTCTTTTCGTTCCAGTCGAACTGCGGCACCGGGATGGCTGAAAACATGGCAAAGGCCACCGCAATGGTCTGCAAAACGATCATTTTTCCACTCCTTTATGATAGACCGGGATGCCGCATACCACCCGCACCACATTGTCGGCCCGGGCGGCAAAGGCATTGTTTACCTGCGCCAGTGCCAGCAGATAGCGGCCTGTGTCACCGGCATAGTCGGCCCCGCCGCTGAACACCTCGTTGGAAACAACGATGAGGTTTTCGCACTGGGCTGCAAGGCTTTCCAGCCCGTGCAGGATGGCTTTGGCCGCGTTTTCCCCTGCTCCCGCCGGGTCGTACAGCTCGTTGGCGGCAAGGTTGCCAAGGTCTTCCAGCAAGGCGGTGCCCCGCGCAGGCAGGCGCACATCGTCCAGATGCAAGGGACACTCCACCGTCACAAACTGCTTTGCGGCCCGCATTTTGCGGTGCTTTTCCACCCGGGCGGCACACTCGGCATCCCACACCTGCATGGTGGCAAGATAGTAGCGCGGGCCGGTGGTTTTCAGCACAAGGCTCTCGGCGTATTCACTTTTGCCGCTGGCCGCGCCGCCCAGAACCAGCGTCAGCATTGGGGCGTATACGGCGCAATGCCGCCCTCCGCAAAGGAGTAGCACCCGCCGTATACGGCCAGTGCCATATCCCACAGCGGGATGCTGGCCACCGCGCCGGTGCCCTCGCCCAGATGCAGCCCCGCCGTAATGATGGGTGCCTTGCCCAGTGCTTCCAGCACGATGCGCGCGGCAGGCTCTGCCGAGCAGTGGCTTGCAAACACAGCCTTTACCGCCGCCGGGCACAGCCGCACGGCGCACAGCGCGGCCACTCCGCTGATAAAGCCATCTGCCAGCACCGGCACACCGGCCAGTGCACCGCCCAGAAACACACCGCACAGGCCCGCGATATCAAAGCCGCCAAGCTTTGCAAGAACATCCAATGTGTCTTCCGGGTCCGGCTCATTGCAAAGGATGCCGCGGCAGATGGCATCCACCTTACGGGCAAGCCCTTCGTCCGAGAGGCCCGCACCGCGCCCGGTCATAAGCTCCACGGGCTGGCCCAGCAGCACTGCCGCCACCGCGCTGGAGGTGGTGGTATTGCCAATGCCCATTTCACCGGTGGCGATGAGCCTGTAGCCATCCTCTGCCAGTTCCCGGGCAAGGGCAATGCCCTCCCCAACGGCCTGCACGGCCTCGGCCCGGCTCATGGCAGGGCCTTGGGTAAAATCCGCCGTGCCTGCGGCAATGCGGCAGCTGCGCACGCCGGGCACCGGTTCGCCTGCCATGCCCATATCCACGGGCAGAACATCGCAGTGGGCCGTGCGGGCCATCTGGCACACACTGGTGCGCCGCATGGCAAGGTTTTCGGCCACGGCACGGGTCACTTCCTGCCCGGTCTGGCTCACGCCCTGCGCCACCACGCCGTTATCCGCGCAGAGCACCACCACCACCCGGCGGGAAAGATCAAGCTCCGCACTGCCGGTAAGGGCGGCGGCATCCTCCAGCATGGTCTCCAGCCGGCCCAACCCGCCCAGAGGCTTTGCAAGGCTGGCCCAGTGGGCGTGTGCCGCCGCGCGGGCAGCTTCGTTGGCCGGGGTGATACCCGCCAAAAGTGCATTCAGTTCCGTTTCGGTCATTTTGGTCATCCTTTTGTTTTGCTGTATCGTTCTGCCGCGCGCACAAAGCGGCCCGGCAGGGGCGTGCCCGCCCAGTATAAATGCGGGAAGCCCGCATAGAAATTCTCGTTTGCAAAGCCGCATTCCCACTGCATTTTTTCGTTTTTGCAGGCAGTAAATGCAGTGCCGTTTGCGGTGGAATCCCAGTGGTGGAATTCGTGGATGGGCAGCGTTTCTCCGGCGCAGAAGAGCATACTGTCCGCCTTGGCGGTCATTTCGGCATAGCCAAAGCGCACCAGCCTTCCCACCCGGATGCCATCGCCCGGCAGAACGTCTGCCATGGGCCACACCTTACCGTCGGCATCCTCAAGACTCCGGCCCAGATACAAAAAGCCGCCGCATTCGGCCGCTGTGGGCAGGCCCGCCTGCACGGCCTGCCGGATGGAAGCCAGCATGGTTTTGTTTTCACTCAGAGTTTTGGCGTACAGCTCCGGGTAGCCGCCGGGCAGATACAGCCCGCCTATATTTTCCGGCAAAACCGCATCCTGCACCGGGCTGAAAAGCACAAGCTCCGCCCCGGCATCCCGCAGTGCGTCCAGCGTTTCGGCATAGGTAAAGCAGAACGCCTCGTCCTTTGCCACCGCAATGCGGACGGATGTGGGTGCAGCTGCTCCCGGCAAAGCTTCCGGCGCAGGCTTTTCGGTCAGCACGGCAAGGCGCTGCCAATCCAGCACCAGTGCATCGGCCAGCAGGGCGATCTTTTCCTGCAGGTCGGCAATTTCATCTGCAGTCTTCAGGCCGAGGTGTCGGCTTTCTACCGCTGCCTGCGGCAAATGGGGCAGATAGCCCAGCACCGGCAGGCCGGTCTCCCTTTCCAGCAGGGCCTTGAGCATTTTATACAGCTTTTCGGAACAATCATTGAGCAGGATGCCCGAAACATGGCTGTTTTTGCGGAAGCTCACAAGGCCCTGAATTTGTGCGGCCAGCGTCACGCTGGCACCCTTGGGCTGTACCACCAGCAGCACCGGCAGGCCCAGCGTATCCGCCAGTTCCCAAGCGCTGGCACGGGTGGTCAGGCCCTGACCATCATAAAAGCCCATAGCGCCCTCGCACACGGCGGCACCATGCCCGGCGGCATAGCGGGCAAAAATGGCCCGCACCATATCCCTGTTGGAAAGAAACAGATCCAGATTGTGGCTGTCCACCTGCAGAGCCGAGCGGTGGAACATGGGGTCGATGTAGTCCGGCCCGCTTTTGAACGCACAGGGGTCGGCCCCGCGCTTTTTCAGCGCCGCCAGCACTGCGCAGGCAACAGTGGTCTTGCCGCTGCCGGAAGAAGGCGCGGCGATGAGGAATTGCATCATTTGCGTGTACCCGTAATGAGGAAGATGGGGTTATTGGCCATGAGCAGGTGCAGTCGGCCCGCCGGTTTTGTGCGGCTGACGGCGATCTGCGTTACCTCTGCGGTCAGGCCCCGGGCCGTGAGGGCGGCAATGGCAGCGCCCAGCGTTTCCAGCGCAATGGCCGAAATGCAGATGCGTGCGTTCGGATTCTTGCCGAGCACTTCATCCAGCACGGCTTCCATGCCGCCTTTGGTGCCGCCGATGAACACGGCATCCGGCGCAGGCAGGTCTGCCAGCACATCCGGTGCGCGGCCCTCGATGAGGATGAGGTTGCAAGCATGGAACTTTGCCCGGTTTTTACGGATCAGTTCACAGGCATCCGGTTCACACTCCACGGCGTAAACGCGGCCTTTGGGTGCCGCCAGCGCAAGCTCCACGCTCACACTGCCGGTGCCTGCGCCCACATCCCACAGAGTGTCGGTGGGCATTACCGCCAGCTTTGCCAGCGCAGCAGCGCGCACCTCCTGCTTGGTCATGGGCACCTCGCTCCGGATGAAGCTTTCGTCCGGGAAGCCCGGCGCACGCAGCTGCGGCAGATCAAAGTTTTCCACCAGAAGCACGCTGAGTGGTGCAAAGCTCTGCCCCGCCAGCTCTGCAGCAGAACCGTAGCGGATGGCTTCCGCTTCGGTGCCAAGGTTTTCGCCCACCACGCCGTGGGCTTCGCCCATACCGGCATCGGTCAGCTTCTGGCACAGAGAGGCGGGCGTTTCAGTGCCGCCGGTGAGGAAGAACACCGAACGGTTCATCATGCACTCGGCCACCGGGTCGCAGGCACAGCCATGGGCCGAGACCAGCTTCCAGTCCTGCCACGGTCGGCCCAGCGCCGCTGAAAGCAGCTGGATGCTGGAAACGCCCGGATACACCCGCGCGGGGATGCCCAGCGCCCGCAGCGGCGTGAGCAGACCGGACGCACCGGAGTAAAATCCGGTATCGCCGCTGTAAAGCACGGCAGCATCCTGCCCGGGGTTTTGTGCCAGTGTTTCCAGAATGTCAGCGGGCTGGTAGAGCGCGAACTGCCGGGCCATGCTGTCTGCAGGCAGGCCCGCCAGCAGCCGCTTTGCACCGAACACAAGGCCCGCGCTGCGCACAGCCTGCTGCGCCTGCGCCGAAAGGGCTTCCCATTTTCCGCTGCCCATGCCGATCAGTGTGACCATTGCAAAATCTCCTTGCAATACGCTAAAATTTGTGTTTCCGTCTCGCCAGTTTCCGGCGGGCGGCGCAGCACCACCAGCTGTGCGCCGGTATCGGCAGCGGCCTGCACCTTCTCGGCAAAGCCGCCCGCTGCGCCGCCGTCCTTGGTGACGAGGTACCGGATCTGGAACTGTGTTATCAACGCCTTATTCAGCGCCAGACTGAACGGCCCCTGCATGGCAATGATGTTCCGGTGCGGGACATTGGCCGCTTCACAGGCGGCAATGCCCTCCGGCGTGGGCAGGACGCGCGGGTAAAGCCGCGCCGGTTCCAGCCCGGCAAACACAGCCAGCTCCTTGGCACCGGTGGCAAGCAGGATATTGCCCTCTGTCCCGGCCAGATATTCTGCAGCCTGCGCTGCTGTTTCAAACACCGCACAGCCGGGCGGCAAGGGGCTTTGCGCACGCAGTAGGCGGCGGTATTCCACGCCCGCCTGCACCGCTGCAGCGCGGATGTTCCTGGTGGCATCCACTGCATAAGGGTGGGTGGCATCCACGCAGAGATCAGCTCCCGCCAGCAATGCCGCCATGGCATCCGGCTGCAGCCGCCCGGCGTGCACCGTGATGCCCGCCATTTCGCCCTGCTCCTCGGCCCCCAGCGGCGTTGCCACGCACACCGTTACCGCAACGCCAAGCTCTGCCAGCTTTTTGGAGAAGCGGCGGCCCTCGGTGGTGCCGCTGAACACGACCGCCTTCACTTACGGTACCCCCGCGGCGTGACCATCCGGCCCGAAAGGGCGCGGGTATTGCTGTTGCCGATATACACGGTGGTGAACATATCCACCGGCGTGTTTTCCAGCTCGGCCAGCGTCAGCACCCGGGCACTCTGGCCCTCGCGGCCAATGTTGCGCACAAGGCCGCAGACGGTATCATCCGCCTTGCCGTTTGCGCGCAGGATGCGCACTGCCTTTTGCAGGTAGTCCGGCCTGCCCTTGGAGGAAGGATTATAGAGTGCAGCGCAGAAATCTCCCTGCGCTGCGCAGGCCAGCCGCTTTTCGATGACCTCCCACGGGGTAAGCCGGTCGGAAAGGGAGATCACGCAGAAATCGTGGGCCAGCGGCGCGCCCAGCACAGCCCCGCCGCTGAGGGCGGCCGTAAGGCCGGGCACCACTTCTACGGCAACGTCCGGGTAATCCTGCGCCAGTTCCAGCACAGGGCTGGCCATGCCGTAAACGCCTGCGTCGCCGCTGCACACCATCACCACGCGCCTGCCGGTATTCGCCTTTTCCAGCGCCCAGCGGCAGCGGTCGATTTCCTTGGTCATGCCGGTGGAATAATATTCCTCACATGGGAACTCCGGCTCGATCAGGTCAAGATAAAGTTTATAGCCGCAGATGGCATCTGCGTGTTCCAGAACATTCCGGGCTTCCTGCGTCAGGTAGTAAACATCTCCGGGGCCAATGCCCACCACGTAGACTACCTTTTCCGGTTCGTCGATCTCAAATTCCATCGGGTCAAACATTCTGCCACCTCCAGTCCGGGGCATAGGGCCGCACGGCCAGCGCAAAGGTCACGCCGGTATGGGCATATTTGTGAAAAACGAGTGTCCCGCCTGCGGCCAGCACTGCCGACCGTTCACAGACATTGTCCACGCCGGTAACGCTCTGCACAAAGGCCGAAGGCGTAAAGCTGCCGGGGGCGGCACGCAGCTGTTCCGCTGTGAAAAACTGCACCGGCCAGCTGTGGCTCTTACAGAAGGTCAGCAGGCCCGCCTCGTTTTGTTTTAAGTCGATGCTTGCCGCCGCCGTGATGCATTGCGGCGCAAGGCGGTTCTGGGCACAGAAAGCTGCAAAGGCTTCGGCCAGCGTTTCGGCGCTGGTGCCGCGTTTGCAGCCCACGCCCAGCACGCCGATGCGCGGCACCAGATGCAGCGCATCTCCCGCCGGGCAGAGGGTGAGGGCAAAGTCCGGGGCATCTCCCGCCGTGATCCCATCAGGCGGTGCACCCGCAATAGGCCAGTCGGATGCGAACTGCACCGTTTTGCCCGCCAGCAGTGCACCGCTGACAAGCTTGATGCGCTCCGGCTCCAGCACGGTGCAATTCTGGTGCTTTGCCCACTCGTCCACCGCAAACACACCGTTTGCGTCGGTGGCTGTGGTGATCACCGGCACCGCACCGCACACAGCGGCAAGCGCCCGGGCAAGGTCGTTGGCACCGCCCAGGTGGCCTGAGAGGATGGGCACGGCAAAGCGGCCGCACTCGTCCAGCACCACAACGGCAGGGTCCTGTGCCTTGCTTTGGCAGTGGGGCGCAATGGCCCGCACCGCAATGCCCACAGCACCTACAAAAACAAGGGCATCGCTCCCGGCAAACTGGCGGGCCGTCCAATCGGCAAGGTGCACCTGCCCGGCTTCATGGCCGCAGCGGGCCACGCTGCCGGGATATGCCGCCGCCAGTTTTTGGGCCAGTGCAAGGCCCTTTGCCGTAAAGGCCAGATAGGCGCGGGTCACTGGTCTGTCCCCTTGCGGAACTCGGTGGTAAAGGCCGGGTCGTAGAGCTTGCTGCGCTCATAATTCCGGCCCAGAAAGCCGCCTGCCACAATGAGCGCCGTTTTGGTGATGCCCGCTGCATGAACGCTTTCCGCCAGCGTACCTACGGTGCAGCGAACCGTTTTTTCTTCCGGCCATGTGGCCTTATACACCACCGCTGCCGGGGTATCCGGCGTATAGGCACCGCCTGCCAGAAGCGCCTGCTGTACTTTGTCCACAAGGCCGATGGATAGAAAAATGACCATCGTTGCCCCGTGGGCGGCAAGGCTTGCCAGCTTTTCTTTTTCCGGCACCGGGGTGCGGCCCTCCATGCGGGTGATGATGACGGTCTGGCTGACGGTGGGCAGGGTGTACTCGGCGTTCAGTGCCGCCGCTGCGCCGCAGAAGCTGGACACACCGGGGGTATCATCGTAGGGAATGCCCTCGGCATCCAGCACATCCATCTGCTCCCGGATGGCACCGTAAAGGCAGGGGTCGCCGGTGTGCAGGCGCACGGTGATCTTACCCGCAGCTTCCATCTGCCGCATCACATCCAGCACCTGCTCCAGCGTCATTTCAGCGCTGTTATAAATGGCGCAGTCTGCCTTTGCAAGGCCCAGCAGGGCCGGGTTCACCAGACTGCCCGCATAGATGATGCAGTCGGCTTTCTGAAGCAGGGCCGCGCCCCGCCGGGTGATGAGGTCCGGTGCGCCGGGGCCTGCACCAACAAAATGTACCATAACGTTACTCCTTTACCAAAACGGTGGCAAAATAACCGGCCTGTTCCTGCGGCCGCTCAAGGGAAAGATCCGGGTAGACCCGCTCGTCCGGCAGACCGCAGTTGCACACAAGTGCGCTTTTTTTCAGCTTATCTGCCTGCTGCAGGGTATCCAATAAGACAGGCAATTGCCTGCCGGCTTTCATCAATACCTTGGTGCCGGGCATTTCCAGCACGCGGTCTGTCCAGCCGCCGGGCGCAATGGTAAGCGGCGTATCCATGCCGCCGGTCAGCGGCACATTCAGCCGCGCCGCCGCCGCACAAAAGCTGGGCACGCCTGCCGCCATGGCGGTGGCATAACCCCCGGCCTGCAAGATCTCCTGCAGGTAACCAAAGGTGGCATAGATGGAAACATCACCGATGTTCAGCATGGCAACGTCCTGCCCGGCATCCAGATACTGCCGCACCGCGGCGGCGGCTTTTTCGTGCGAAGCCGCCAGCGCAGCCGGGTCACGGCTCATGGCAAAGTACAGCGGGACGATGGTCTTGCCGTCCAGCGCTTCTCCCAGCGCACTGCGGGCGATGTCCAGCGCCAGCATCTGGCCGGAAGCAGTCTGCGGCGCGGCCAGCACCGGGCACTGCCGGATGAGCCGCACAGCCTGCAGCGTCATCAGCTCCGGGTTGCCGGGGCCGACGCTGACACCGTAAAATGTACCTTTCAGTTCTGCCATTCCTGCATCAGCTCCTTTGCCGTTTTTGTCTCGCCCAGCGGGCCGTGCTGGTTGGAGAACAGCACCACGCCCACCCGGAAGGCCCCGCCTGCCCGCCGGTCCAGATGCATCTGGATGGCGGCAAGGATGCTTTCCAGCACCGGGCCGCGCAGCTGTGCGCCGTCCAGAATGTCAAGGCAGGCATCCGTGGTGGCGGCATCCATCAGGGCAGCGCACACTTCGCGCCGGGCCCCGCACAGCGCCGCATGGGCACAGAACACCTCGGCACGGCCATCCGCCGTGTGGGAATGGGTGTTCATGACCCCTGCCGCCAGTTTGACCAGCTTGCCCACGTGGCCTACCAGAAGCACTTCCTCAAATTTGGCCGTGGCAGCCATATCCAGCGTATCCCCGATGAAGTTGGAGGTCTTGACCACCGGGAACCGCTCGAACTGCGGCAGAGCGCTGGCCAGATAGTCCAGCCCGTAGTTACCGGGGGCCAGCACCAGCCGCCGGGGGCCGGGGGCATTTTTTGCGCGCAGTGCGGCCTGATTCATTTCCAGCTGGATGGTATCCAGAATGGCCTGCTGGCTCATGGGTTCCACGATGCCGCTGGTGCCCAGAATGGAAAGCCCGCCCTCCACCCCGATGTGCGGGTTGAAGGTGCGCTTTGCCGTCTCGGCACCGCCTTCCACAGAGATGGTCACCGCAAAGCCGCCGGTGTAGGCAGCATTTTCAGCTTCCCGTTCCAGCGCTTCGGCAATCATCTGGCGGGGCACATGGTTGATGGCGGCTTCGCCTACGGGCTGGTCAAGGCCGGGCTTCGTCACCCGGCCCACCCCCTCGCCGCCAAGGATGCGCACGCCGGGGGCATCCGGTTCCAGCACCACCGATGCAATCACCGGCAGGCCCGTGGTCACGTCCACATCGTCGCCGCCGTCCTTGCGGATGGCACATACCGCACCGGCATCCGTTCTGCGGCAGTAAATGGGTGCCACCTCCACCACAATGCCCTTGGGCGTGCGCAGAGCCACCGTTTCCGGTTCGCGGCCGGTCAGCAGCAGACGCGCCGCCCCGGCAGCCCCCAGCGCGGCACAGGTTCCGGTGGTATAGCCGCAGCGCAGCAGCTTCTGCCCGCTGCGGACGTAATGCTCAAACTGCGGTTTTCCGGCGGGTGCCTTTTCGGCTTCCGGCTCCGGTGTGCCGAACAGAGCCGTGTACTGCTGTTCGGTCAGGCCGTACAGGGTGCGGATGTTCTCCGGCTGAAACGCCTGTTCCGGGGTCAGCACGCCGGAAACACCACCGGGCGAAACGCACACCACCGTGTCCGCTATTTTTTCGGCCAATTCCAGCTCGTGCAGGCTCAGGATCACCGCCAGCTGACCGGTATGGGCCAGCTCCTTTAAAATGGTGAGCAGTTCAATTTTGCCCTTGATATCCAGAAAAGAGGTCGGTTCGTCCAACAGGATCACTTCCGGCTGCTGGCACAGTGCCCGGGCCAGCAGGATGCGCTGGCGCTGGCCGTCGCTGATGCGGTTAAAATCCCGGTCTGCCAGCTGCGCCGCACCCACCAGCTCCAAAGCTCTGTGCACCTGTTGCCTGTCCTCGGCAGACAAAATGCCCAGCCGTCCGGTGTAGGGATAGCGCCCCGCCGAAACAAAGTCAAAGCAGGTGGTCAGCTCCATCCGGCGGCTGTGGGGAGCCATGAGAGCCAGCTTCTGCGCCCGCTGGGTACCGGTATAGGCAGTAAGATCCTTCCCCGCCAGCAGCACTGTGCCGCCCATAGGGGCAAGCTGGCCCGCCAGCGTTTTGAGCAGGGTGGATTTTCCTGCGCCGTTCGGCCCGATCAAGGTCAGGATCTGGCCCGGCTGCGCCCCGAGGCAAATATCCGAGAGCAGCGGTGTCTTGCCGTAGCCGATGGCAAGCTCCCGCGCAGTGCAAAGTGCTTTTTCGTTCATCATGCGCCCTCCCGCTCTGAATTGCGCCGCACCAGCAGCCAGATGACCACCGGTGCGCCGAACACGGCCGTGACCGAGCTGATGGACAGCTCCGTGGGCGCGAACAGACTGCGGGCCAGCAGGTCGCAGAACAGGCAGAAAGCCGCACCGCCCAAGCAGCACCCCGGCAGCACATGCAGCGGCTTTGCGCTGCCCAGCAGCTGCTTGACAAGGTGCGGCACCGCGATGCCTACAAAGGAGATCGGCCCCGCAAAGGCGGTGACGCAGGCCGCCAGCAGGCTAGATAGCAGCACCAGCGCTGCCGAGAAAGGCTTGACATTCACGCCCACGCTGCGGGCATATGATTCGCCCATCTGGTAGGCGGCCATGGGCTTGGAAAGCAGAAAGGATGCCGCCAGCGCAGGCAGCACCACCAGTGCCGCGGCCTGCACATTGGCCCATGTCACGCCGGAAAAGCTGCCCTGCGACCAGTTGTGCAGATTGACGATGTTGGAATCCTGCGCAAAGGCCACCACGATATCGGTGATGGCGGAGCAGATATAGCCGATCATCACACCGCAGATGACCAGAATGCTCATGCGCTGCACCCGCCGGGCCACCGCCAGCACAAAGGCCATGGAAGCCATGGCACCCGCAAAGGCAGCCGCGATCATCGTGGCCGAGCTGGTCAGCATCCCGCGGTCCAGAAACACCACCATGGTCAGGGCCACCGCCAGCTTTGCGCCGCTGGAAACGCCCATAACAAATGGCCCGGCAATGGGGTTTGCAAAAAAAGTCTGCAGCAGGTAGCCTGCCGCGCTGAGGGCTGCCCCCAACAGCGCCGCCATGACCGCGCGGGGCAGGCGCAGCTGCAGGATGATGTTCCCCGCAAGCGCATCACCGCCCTTGCCCAGCAGTGCCGTCAGCACCGCTCCCGGTGCAAGGGATACGCTGCCCCAGAACAGGTTCAGCGCAAAAAGCACAGCCACGGCTGCCGCAAGGGCAATATAGGCGGCTGCAAGGCGTCTGGTACGGGTCATAGGCTTTCCTTTCTGTAAAATTTTCCTTCTTTAGTCCACATGGGTGAGGAATTTCAGGGTACTGGCGGCAGGTGTGCCCTTGGTAAACACCCGGTTCATGTCCACGATCAGGTCTGCCAGCTCCATGCTCTGCTGGAACAGGCTCTGGGTGGTGCACCACACCTGACCGTTCTGCACCGCTTTGAACTCGTTCAACAGTGGGAAACGCTCGGTCAGCTGGTTCACCGATGCGATCATGCCCTCGATGGCGCTGTTGTAGATGAGCACATCGGCATCCTTTGCACCTGCATAGAAGTCCTCAAGCGGCAGGTTCATGGTAGCAAGGCTGTTGCCATTGTCCGTCAGGTCCGCAAAGACATAGCTGCCGCCCGCCATCTCGATCATGCGGGCCACATAGTCACTGCCCTTGCGCACAGTGGCAAGGTTGTTGGTGGTCAGCGAGAAAAAGGCGCAGCTTTTTCCCGTGGGTTCCTGCGAGAGGATGGGCTGAACGGCCGTCTCCTGCGCGGAAAACACCTGCTCGGCCTGTTCTTCCCTGCCCAGCAGGATGCCGTAAAGCTTGATCCACTCCATGCGGGCCAGCGGGTCGCTCTCGTAGCTGGAACGCTCCACCAGCACCGGGATGCCAAAGTGTTCCAGCTGTTCCTTTACCTCCGGCGTGTGCAGGATCATGGTATTCTCAATGGCAAGGCGGCAGCCCGCTGCCAGGATCTGCTCGTAATCCGGGGCGCTGTACTTGCCTGCATACGCGATTTTTCCCTCTTCCATGGCCTGCTGCACCGCAGGCAGATACCAGCCCTCGGCCTTGGTGCCGGAAAAGGCCACGCTGTCCAGTGCGTCCAGATGTAAAAGCAGATCCATCACCGAGGTGGAGACCAGATAAATATTCTCCACCGGCTGGCGCAGCACAGTCACATCAGCAGGCAGACCGTCCACCTCCGCAGCATCTTCCGGCACAACAAGGAACCGTGCATCCGACTCCGCGATGGTCAGCATGGTATAGCCGCCCTCATAGCAGTCCGCTGTGAACTGCTGTGCATAGTCCAGTTTGTAATGATGGGAGAAAGTAAGACTTTCCGTATTGGCAGGTTGAGCCTTGCTGCCGCAGCCGGTCAGCGTCAGCGCCGCAGCGGGGATCAGTTTCAGAAATTGGTTGCGAGTGATTTTCATTCAAATATCCGGACGTTTGTCGTTCCGACCCCTCTTGTGAAAAGGCGTTTGGAGCGGCCCTGCGGTTGCGCAGCAATGAAAGCCCCAGTGGGTCTTTCAAGCAGGCGAGCGATCTGCGATAGCAGATGGAAGGGCTTTGCCCTGACAAGCGTCGGGGCCGCGACAAACGCGAAATAAAAAATTGATTTTCCGCTGAGTATGCCCAGAGCGTGAGCGGAGGGCATTCTCAATCGTTAGCCTTCAGACTTGCAGAATCAAAGGTCAGCGTATACTCGATCTCGTGGGGGGTGCTCATAGCAACGGTGTCGGCGGTGACATCCAGTGCGGTATCCAGCGCCGATACCGGAATTTCAAAGGTGGAATTGCCCTCGGTGTTGGTGGGCAAATACTTCTCGCCGTCCACGATCATATAATCATAGTTCGGGCTGCTCCACACGATGGTGGCGGTCATCTTGCCATCCGCCACGGTCAGGGCTGCGGGGCTCTCCACGGTGGCACGGCCGGAGCCGCCCTCCAGCGTCACCTCACAGGTGTAGGTGCCGTCTGCCGGGGTCTCGGCTTCCGCAGCCTTTTCCACGGCATCACGCACGCTGACGACATGATCGTACCACTTGCCCTTGGTGCCCAGAATGGCCAGATCAAAGTCGGCATCCACAGCAGAGACCGGAATATCGAAGCCGTACACCTCCTCCGAGGTGCCGTCGGAATAGGTGACGGTATCTGTGGTGGGCTGCAGCCAGTCGGCCTCGTGGTCGGCGGCATCGGAAGCCTTGCCCAGATACAGGTTGACGATATGGGTGGAAGCAAGGCTGACATGGAAGGTCATCTGGCCGTTTTCCACGGTCAGGGTGCCCTTGCCGTCGCAGGCTTCGTTGGCGTGGAACATGCTGCTGTCGGTGTCAAACTCGGCGGTATACACACCATCCGGCAAAGCGGCGGTCTCAGCGGCAGAAGAAGCCACGGAAGAAGCAGCCTCCGAGCTGGCAGCGCTGGAAGCTGCAGAAGATGCCGTGGAAGAAGCGCCGCAGCCCACCAGCAGACTCAGTGCCAGAGAGGCAGCGACAACACAGGAAAAAACGCGTTTCATAGGAAATACCTCTACATTATAAAAAATCAGCTTTTATTATACCATTGTTCAGATAAAAAATGAACCCTCTCCACCGGATGCCGCAAAGCGGCCGCGAGACGGAGAGGGTTCGTTTGATCAACCGTTCAGAGAATCGATCGCCGCCTTGGTGTGGGCGACATACAGCTTCTGGACATCCTCGATCTCACCCAGACCAGCGATCTGGCAGTCGATGCTGTCAAAAGCACCGGAAGCCTTGAACTGGCTCAGCCAGGAGTCGGCATCCTCACCGGCCATATCGTTGTTGGCGTGATCGCCGGCAACCACCATCAGCGGGCGCAGGATGACCTTGGTGTAGCCCGCAGCCTTAACAGCCTCGATCACGTTCTCGCAGGCAGTCTCTTCCGGCTTGCCCTCAACGGTGCCAATGAACACATTGTCGTAGCCCAGAGTCTGCATAGTGGTCTGCATCTGGCTGTAGCTCACCTTTGCGGTGTGCGAGGTGCCGTGGCCCATAAAGACAAAGGCGACCTTGTCCGCAGCAGCGGCATCCAGACTGTCGTAGCCGGCTTCCTTCACGGCAGCAGCGGTGACAGCCTTGGCAACGTCTTCCTTATCCTGATTGATGATGGTGGCATCGGAACCGACCTCGCCCAGCAGGGGCTCAGCCACAGCGACAGATTCAAACTTGTCGCGGTAGGTGTCGATCATTTCCATCATCTCGTCGTACTCAGCACCGTGCATCAGGTGGGTGGGCTGGACGACCAGATTCTTCACGCCGTTTTCCACAGCGCGGTCCATGGCCTGCTGCATGTTGTCGATCTTTTCGCCGTCACGAGCCTGCACATGGTTGATGATAATCTGTGCGGTGAATGCGCGGCGCACAGACCAATCCGGGTATGCGGCCTGCAGAGCATCCTCGATGCCCTTGATGTCCTTCACGCGGCTGTCGTTGAAGGAGGTGCCGAAGGAGACCACCAGCAGCTCGTTGTCGCCAATGTCGTCCTGATTGCGGGCATCGTCCTTGGAAGCATCGCCGGTGTCACGGCCAAAGTAGTCGGGGTCGGCGTTCTCACCTTCCACCAGTTCCTTCTGGGTGTCGGTCAGGGCATCCCATGCAGCCTTGGCGGCTTCGCACTGGGCATCGGTATCCTCATTGCGCTCCTGCACATAGATGGCATCGATCAGGTCTGCCACGTTCTTTGCTGCCATTTCGTCAGCCTCCTCGCTGCTCGCTCCGCTGGAAGCGGAAGACGCAGCGGTGCTGGATGCAGTGCCGGAAGCAGCACCGCCGCAGCCGGTGAGCACGCCGGCGCACAGAGCCAGAGCCGTAACAGCTGCGGCCAGCTTTTTGGTTTCGATCTTTCTCATTGTTCTTGTCCTTTCCTGCTGGATAAATTGCGGTTTGAACCAAACAAAGGGTACAGGAAAGAAAGATGAAAGAAGAGGCCCTTCTGTCCTGCGGATGGCATGACAAAAAGACCTCTGTTGTTTCAGGGCTTTTTGGTACAACCAATTCCTCGTGATCTGGGGTTTGCACCCCCGTACCAACAGCAGGCAGGTTTCCTGACTGAAAGATCGCCGCCCGGCATCCCCTTCCCGGAGCAATGCTCCAGTGGCTGGTGCAAAGCACCCTGATGCGGACTCCCTTATCACAGTGACGAGATCGTGCGGGATCTGCACCCGCTTCCCTTTTACCCTTTCCGCCGTGCAGTGCATCGGCAAAAGGCACCTGCTGTTTTTCTGTTCAGTTCGTCCGGCATTATATCATAAAACTGCGCAGAATGCAATAAAAAACGGCATCCTGCCTTTTTATAAGGAAGGATGCCGTTTGGAGATCGAGCCAAATGCGGAGCTTACTGGAGCGCACGGATCGCATTGATGGTGATTTTGTACTGGCGGGTCACGCTGTCAAACAGCTCCTTGGTACCTTCCAGTGTGCCTGTGCGCAGCACCTCGGTCAAATCGTAGGTGGGCTGATACAGGTTGGTAAAGCCCAGGTTCTGGCACACGCCCTTGAGCGTGTGTGCCGCACGGAATGCTTCCTTCACATTTTCTTCCTTCAATGCCTGCTCCAGTTTCGGATAGCTGTCGTCGTTCAAAAACATCAGCGTAAATCTGCAGATCATGCCTTCGTTGTAAAGCCGCTTGAGCACGTCCTCATAATTTGCGCCCATCTGTCTATAACATTCCTGAATCGTCATGGTTTGTCGCTATGCCTTTCTTTTTCTACTTATCCCGCCTGATTTGCCACAGAGTGACAAAAGCGCCATCCATTTTGTTGCACTTTGTTGCGTTTTAAATATATCACGCCTTACTGCGTTTTTCAATGCAGAGACAAAAAGTCTTGCACTTTTCACATATTGTCCCGAGTTTTTCTTGCAATTTGCCTATCAATTTCTTCCGGCTGGCTTTTTTCTCCGACTTTGCCGTGCCTGCATGGCTGCAGGGCTTTTCCCGCCTTTGCTCTGCCGTTTCTCTGCACGGAAAACGCATTTGAAGAAAAAGGTAAAAAAACAGTTGACAAAAGCCTTTCTGCATGATAGAATAAACAAGTCGTCCGGCGAAGGACACAAAAAGTGAATATGGGCGTGTTCCCGAGTGGCCAATGGGGACAGACTGTAAATCTGCTGCTTTCAGCTTCGGTGGTTCGAATCCACCCGCGCCCACCAAAAAACCTCAGCGTATGAAAGTATGCTGAGGTTTTTGTTTTGCGACAAGGCTAAACTCACCGGGCGGGTGGATTCGAACAGCTGCGGCGACATCGTTGAAGATGGCGCAAAAACAGCCCGGTGGGCTGTTTTTAGCAGCGCGGCTCGCGACATCCACCCGCGCCCACCAAAAGACCTCAACGTATGAAAGTACGCTGAGGTTTTTGTTTTGCTGCAAAGCCAGACTCACTGGGCGGGTGGATTCGAACAGCTGCGGCGACATCGCTGAAGATGGCGCAAAAACAGCCCGGTGGGCTTTTTTAGATGCGCGGCTCGCGACATCCACCCGCGCCCACCAAAAAACCTCAACGTATGAAAGTACGCTGAGGTTTTTGTTTTGCGACAAGGCTAAACTCATCGGGCGGGTGGATTCGAACAGCTGCGGCACCGTTCAGCAGGACGATTTCCAGCAGTGCAAGGATCAGCAGAACAATAAGAACCGTAGTAACCATAGTGTACCGTGCATCATAATATTTTGCAACGGTATTCAGGTTGGTACTCTGTGCATTGATTTTTTAAATTTTTCTTCAAAAAAATCATTGACAACGCTTTCTGTGCATGATAAAATCACATTTGATTTTGAGAGACAAAGCATAGCAGAGTCTTTTCAAAGCAATTTACCATGGACCGCCCAGCGGGGCTAAGGCCATACGGACAGCCGGGTCCACTGCCGACCGGCGGCACAGCCGCCATTATTGATTGAGCGTAGCAGCTCAAATTTTATAAGTTGGTTCCTTTACAACCATGAAATTGCGCAGTCAGTGTGCAGACTTGTGAAACGGTCAATAAAGAGCAGTAAAAGCAGAATTGCTATATAGACTCTCATAATCCCGTCTTTTTTGAATCATGCGAAGCGGCCTTTGTACTCTGGTGTTTCTTCCGGGGGTCTTTGGCGGCGCATTCAAATGCTTTTCAAAGCGCAAGTCTGCACTTTTTGTGCGGTACTTGCGCTTTTTTGTTTGCATCGGGATCAGGGACGGAGGAAAAACATGAGTGAGAACCGAACACGGTTCCGGCTGAACCAGAACCGTGCGCCCATCTATGAAGCGCTGGAACAGTTCCGCAAAATGCGGGTGGTGCCCTTTGATGTGCCCGGCCACAAGCGAGGCCGCGGCAACCCGGAGCTGACCGCCTTTCTGGGCCAGCAGTGCGTGGGCGTGGATGTGAACAGCATGAAGCCGCTGGATAATCTCTGCCACCCGGTATCGGTCATCCGGGAAGCAGAGGAGCTGGCCGCAGATGCCTTTGGCGCTGCCCACGCGTTCCTCATGGTGGGCGGCACCACCAGCAGTGTGCAGAGCATGGTGCTTACCGCCTGCAAGCGCGGCGATGAGATCATTCTGCCCCGCAATGTGCACCGCAGTGTGCTGAACGCACTGGTACTGTGCGGCGCGGTGCCGGTGTATGTGAACCCCGAGGTGGACAAGCGCCTTGGCATCTCGCTGGGCATGAAGCGGGAACAGGTGGAAAAGGCCATTAAAGAGCATCCGAATGCTGTGGCTGTGCTGGTGAATAACCCCACCTACTACGGCATCTGCTCTGACCTGCGCGCCATCGTAAAAATGGCCCACGATGCCGGGATGCTCTGCCTTGCGGACGAAGCCCACGGCACCCACTTCTACTTTGGCGGCGGCCTGCCGGTGTCTGCCATGGCGGCAGGGGCTGATATGGCATCCGTCTCCATGCACAAGAGCGGCGGCAGTTTAACGCAGTCCAGCCTGCTGCTCATCGGCCCCAATGTGCACCCGGGCTATGTGCGGCAGATCATCAACCTGACCCAGACCACCTCCGGCAGCTACCTGCTCATGTCCAGTCTGGATATCTCCCGCCGCAACCTTGCACAGCGCGGGCGGCAGGTATTCCACCAAGTGGCCGACATGGCCGAGTATGCCCGCGAGGAGATCAACGCCGTGGGCGGCTACTACGCCTTTGGCAAGGAGCTGTGCAACGGCGACTCCGTTTTTGACTTTGATACCACCAAGCTCAGCGTCCACACGCTGGATATCGGCCTTGCAGGCATTGAGGTGTACGACATCCTGCGCGATGAGTACGACATCCAGATCGAGTTCGGCGACATTGGCAACATCCTTGCCTATCTTTCCATCGGCGACCGCCCGCAGGAGGTGGAGCGTCTGGTCAGCGCGCTGGCCGAGATCAAGCGCCGCTACCAGACCGATGGCTCCGGCCTGCTGAGTCAGGAATACATCGACCCCGTTGTGGCTGCCAGCCCGCAGGAGGCGTTCTATGCGCCCAAAAAGAGCCTGCCGCTCCGGGAGACCGAGGGCATGGTGTGCAGCGAGTTCGTCATGTGCTACCCGCCGGGCATTCCCATTCTGGCCCCGGGCGAGCGCATCACCAAGGAAATTTTGAACTACATCGAGTACGCCAAGGCCAAGGGCTGCAGCATGACCGGCCCCGAGGACCCGGACATCGAGCGGCTGAACGTTCTGGCATAAGGAGGGAATGCAGATGGAATTTTGGTTTTCCGAGTTTCACACCCCGGACGTGAAGCACAGCATCCGGGTGAACAAACAGCTCTACTCCAAGCAGAGCGATTACCAGCGCATCGATATTTTTGAAACGCCGGAGTTTGGCCGGGTGCTCACATTGGACGGCAATGTGATGCTGACCGAGCGCGACGAATTCATCTATGACGAGATGATCGTGCATGTGCCCATGGCGGTGCACAAGCAGGCAAAAGACATCCTTGTCATCGGTGCCGGTGACGGCGGCGTGGTGCGGGAGCTGACCCGCTACGACCGGGTGGAGCGCATCGACCTTGTGGAGATGGACCCGCAGGTGGTGGAAGCCTGCCGCGCCTTCCTGCCCAGCAACGCCTGCCGCATGGATGACCGCCGGGTGCACATCTATTTTGAGAACGCCCTCAAGTATATCCGCCGCTGCGAGGAGGAGTACGACCTCATCATCGTGGACTCCTCCGATCCCTTCGGCCCATCCGAGGGTCTGTTCACCCGCGAGTTCTACGGCAGCTGCTTCAACGCCCTGAAAGCGGACGGCATCATGGTGAACCAGCAGGGCAGCCCCTTCTATGCCGAGGATGCCAGCGCCATGCAGCGCAGCCACAAGCGCATTGCGTCCACCTTCCCCATCAGCCGAGTGTATCAGGCACACATTCCCACCTTTGCGGCTGGGTACTGGCTGTTCGGCTTTGCCAGCAAAAAGTATCATCCCATCGATGATCTGGATGCAGACGCATGGAAGGCACTGAACATGCGCACCCGCTATTACACTGCCCGGCTGCATGTCGGCGCATTTTACCTGCCGGCATTCCTTGAGGAAATGCTGCGGGAAGTGGAGGAACACTGATGCAACCCAACATTGAAAACTTCATCGGCTGTGACAGCAGCTACCGCGCCGCCAGCATCGTGCTGTACGGTGCGCCCTACGATTCCACCACCAGCTACCGCCCGGGCGCACGGTTCGGCCCGGCGGCCATCCGACACGAAAGCTATGGTCTGGAGACCTACAGCCCCTACCAGAATGCCGACCTGACCGATTTTGACATCTTCGACAGCGGCGATCTGGAGCTGTGCTTCGGCTCCAGCGAGAGCGCCCTTGCGGACATCGAAGCCCGCGCAGAGGAGATCCTGCAGGACGGCAAGTTCCCGTTGCTGCTGGGCGGTGAACATCTGGTGACGCTGGGTGCCGTGCGGGCTGCTGTGAAGAAATATCCGGATCTGCACATCGTGCACTTTGATGCCCACGCCGACCTGCGGGACGACTACCTTGGTGCAAAGCTGAGCCACGCCTGCGTGCTGCGCCGCTGCCATGAGCTGGTGGGCGACGGCCGCATCCATCAGTTCTGCATCCGCAGCGGCGACCGCGCCGAGTTCGAGTTTGCAGCCCAGCACACCGAGATGCACAAATTCGATTTTACCGGCCTTGCCGAGCTGACAGAACAGCTGTGCGAGAGCAAGGTGCCCGTCTACCTGACCATCGACCTCGACTGTCTGGACCCCTCCTGCTTCCCCGGCACCGGCACGCCCGAAGCTGGCGGCGTGAGCTTTTTGCAGCTGCTGGATGCCATCCGCACCGTGACGAAAGCCAACATCGTAGCCGCAGACCTCAACGAGCTGGCTCCCACACTGGATACCACCGGCGTTTCCACCGCCACCGCCTGCAAGGTGCTGCGCGAAACGCTGATCGCGCTGGACAAGGGCTGGCCCGGCTTTCAGGTCTGACCGAATTTGCACACATTGACATAAAGGAGAAAAATCATGAGCAAAGTTCTGATCATCGGCTGCGGCGGCGTGGCCTCCGTTGCCATCCACAAGTGCTGTCAGGTACCCGAGGTGTTCACCGAGATCTGCATCGCCAGCCGTACCAAGTCCAAGTGCGACAAGCTGGCTGCAGAACTGGCCCCCAAAACCGCTACCAAGATCACCACCGCACAGGTGGATGCCGACAAGGTGGACGAAGTGATCGCCCTCATCAAGGCTTATCAGCCCGACCTCGTGATGAACATTGCCCTGCCCTATCAGGACCTGACCATCATGGATGCCTGCCTTGCCTGCGGCGTAAACTATATGGACACCGCCAACTACGAGCCGGAGAACACCGACGACCCGGAGTGGCGTGCTATCTACGAGAAGCGCTGCAAGGAAGCAGGCTTCTCCGCCTACTTTGATTACAGCTGGCAGTGGGCCTACGCAAAGAAGTTTGAGGAAGCCGGCCTGACCGCCCTGCTGGGCAGCGGCTTCGACCCGGGCGTGACCCAGGCTTACTGCGCCTACGCCAAAAAGCACGAGTTCGACACCATTGACACCATTGATATTCTGGACTGCAACGGCGGCGACCACGGCTATGCCTTTGCCACCAACTTTAACCCGGAGATCAACCTGCGCGAGGTGTCCGCTCCCGGCAGCTACTGGGAGAACGGCCACTGGGTGGAGATCCCGGCTATGAGCATCAAGCGGGAATACAACTTCGATCAGGTGGGCGACAAGGATATGTATCTGCTGCACCACGAGGAGATCGAGTCCCTTGCCAAGAACATCCCGGAGGCAAAGCGCATCCGCTTCTTCATGACCTTCGGCCAGAGCTATCTCGACCACATGCGCTGTCTGGAGGATGTGGGCATGCTGTCCACCACCCCGGTCAACTTCAACGGGCAGGAGATCGTGCCCATCCAGTTCCTCAAGGCTCTGCTGCCGGACCCCGCCAGCCTTGGCCCCCGCACCAAGGGCAAGACCAACATCGGCTGCATCTTCACCGGCAAGAAGGACGGCAAGGAAAAGACCTACTATATTTATAATGTGTGCGACCATCAGGAGTGCTACAAGGAGGTCGGCTCTCAGGCCATCAGCTACACCACCGGCGTACCGGCCATGTGCGGCGCACTGATGCTGCTCACCGGCAAGTGGACCACCAAGGGCGTGCACACTGTGGAAGAGTTTGATCCGGACCCGTATCTGGACGCTTTGGACAAGTACGGTCTGCCCCGTTCCGAGAGCCACAGCCCGGCGCTGGTGGACTGATGCGGCTGGCCGATACCCGCCCGCCCTTTGCGGGCCTTGCAAACCTTTCTTGGGAAGCGCTTGCCTCTCTGCCCACCCCCTGCTACCTGCTGGACGAAGGGCAGCTGCGCCGCAACGGCGAACTTCTGCTGGGGGTGCAGCAGCGCACCGGCTGCAAAATTCTGCTGGCGCAGAAGGCTTTTTCCAACTTTAATGTTTACCCGGTGCTGGCTCCTTATCTGGCGGGCACCGAGGCCAGCGGCCTGTACGAGAGCCGCCTTGGCAAAGAAGAGCTGCCGGAAAAAGAGAACCATGTGTTCTGCGCGGCCTACCGGGCAGACGAGTTCGCGGAGCTGCTGCAGTACGCCGACCACATCGTGTTCAATTCGCCCAGCCAGCTGGCAAAGTTCGGCCCGGCAGCAAAAGCGGCGGGCAAGAGCGTGGGCCTGCGGCTGAACCCGGAGTGCTCCACGCAGGAAGGCCATGCAATTTACGACCCCTGCGCCCCGGGCAGCCGCCTTGGCACCACCCGCGCCCAGTGGGATGCCGCCGTGCAGGCAGACCCGGCCCTGCCCGAATTACTGGACGGACTGCACTTCCACACCCTGTGCGAGCAGGATGCCGATGCACTGGCCCTGACGCTGGCGGCGGTGGAAGCAAAGTTCGGGGATCTTCTGCCCCGGATGAAGTGGCTCAACTTTGGCGGCGGGCACCATATCACCCGCCCCGGCTACCGCCTTGCCACGCTGGAACAGTGCATTACCGAAACACAGAAAAAGTACGGCGTGCAGGTGTATCTGGAACCGGGCGAAGCATGGGCGCTGAACGCCGGGTATCTTGTTACCACTGTGCTGGACACTTTGCAAAATGGCGAGACGAGCCTTGCCATTCTGGACATGTCTGCGGCCTGCCACACCCCGGATGTGATCGAGATGCCCTACCGCCCGCCGCTGCTGGATGCCGGGGACCCCGGCGAAAAGCCGTACCTCATCCGCCTTGGCGGCCCCACCTGCCTTGCCGGGGATGTGGTGGGCGACTACAGCTTTGCCTCCCCGCTCACCGAGGGGCAAAGGCTCATTTTCGGCGATATGGCCATCTACACCACCTGCAAGAACAACACCTTCAACGGGATGCCGCTGCCGCCCATCTGGGCAATGGACGAAAACGGCACCTGCCGGGAGCTGGTGAAGTTCGGCTACAGCGATTTCAAGATGCGGCTGGGACGTGCAGCGGATTAAAGTATGACCCTTACGGCAAATCTGTATTTAGCCAAAAGACAGTCTGTATCAAAACCGCCCAAAATGCACGCTGTTCAAGTACAGTTTCTTTTTATCATCTGACGAAAATTTAAAAAAATTCATATTCAGCCTAGACAAGTTCCTTTTCATGTGCTAAAACAATGCTAAGAAACCCGCAACGATGCAGGATCTGAGGATCACTGCGCCGTTGCGGGTTTTTCTTGTTTTATCTGGGAAAGTGTCAAGAAATAATAGAGGAGGCAATTCTTATGAAAGCATTCATTTCTCGTCGTGATTTCCTGAAAGCGGCAGGCATCACCGCAGCAGCAGCTTTGGCAGGCTGCTCTTCTTCTGGCGGTTCCGCAAGCGGCTCTTCTGCAGGCGGCAAGACCATTAAGATCGGCGTGTTTGAACCGGCTTCCGGTGATAACGGCGCAGGCGGCAAGCAGGAAGTGCTGGGTGTCGAGTATGCCAACAGCCTTGCTCCCACCGTGGAGATCGGCGGTGAGACCTATAACGTGGAGCTGGTGGAAGTGGATAACCAGTCCAGCACCGATAAGGCCGTGACTGCTGCACAGGAGCTGGTCTCCAAGAAAGTCTCCATCGTGCTGGGCAGCTACGGCTCCGGTGTTTCCATTGCAGCCGCTCCCACCTTCCAGTCCGCTTCCATCCCGGCCATTGGCTGCTCCTGCACCAACCCCGCCGTGACTGAGGCCAACCCCTACTACTTCCGTGTCTGCTTCCTTGACCCGTTCCAGGGCTCGGTCATGGCAAACTTTGCAAAGGATGAGTTCAGTGCTGCCAACGCCTACGTGCTGAGCATGCTGGGCGAGGACTACGGCTCCGGTCTGGCCACCTACTTCGTCAACGCTTTTGAGGATCTGGGCGGCACTGTTACCAGCGAGCAGTTCCCCGAGGGCACCTCGGACTTCTCCGCCTACATCCAGAACGCCATCAACGCCGGTGCAGATGTGATCTTTGCTCCCTGCGCTACCACCTATGCAGCCCAGATCATCACACAGGCTGCTTCTGCAGGCTTTGACAAACCCATTACCGCAGGCGACACATGGGAGTCCAGCGTTATTCTGGATGCCCAGAAGGGCACCAGCGTGCAGGTGTATTGCTCCACCTTCTTTGATGAGAACGATGATTCCGGCGCAGCCAAGGAGTTCGTGACCGGCTTTAAGGAGTGGCTGAACGCCGACAGCCAGAAGCTGACCAACAACGGCGGCAATGACATCGTGGCAGCTGTTTCTGCACTGGGCTACGACGGCTACATGGTGGCTCTGGAAGCCATCAAGACAGCAGGCAGCACCGACGGCACCGCCATCCGCGATGCTCTGTACGGCGTAAACTACGACGGCGTGACCGGCAACATCACCTTTGACCAGACCACCGGTGATGCCAACAAGGATATGGCTTACATCAAGAAGGCTGCCGACGGCGCATTTGAGTTCGTCAAGACTCAGAGCGTGGAAGGCTGATTTGAACCTGTAAACTCCTTCAGTCAACGCCTGACGGCGTTGCCAGCTCCCTCAACGAGGGAGCCTTTTTGTAGCCTTCCGGCAGGTTTGGCTCCCTCCCTGAGGGGGCTGTCACCGGAGGTGACTGGAGGAGTTTATTTTATTAAAAGTTGTAAGAAATGGAGGGTCCCACTTATGGCTGCAAAGTTTCTGCCCTATTTGCTGGCAGGTATCTCGGTGGGCGGCCAGTATGCATTGATCGCCATTGGCTACACGATGGTGTACGGCATCCTGCGCCTGATCAACTTTGCCCACGGAGATATCTTTACCGTAGCCGGTTTTCTGATGGTGTACGCTACTGCTTCCCTTCCGCTGACCATTTCCATCCCGTTGGTGGTGGTGGCAACGGTACTGCTGGGCATCGCAGTGGAAAAGATCGCCTACAAGCCCCTGCGCACTGCGCCGCGCATGTCGGTAATGATCTCCGCGATCGGTATGTCCTACCTTTTGCAGAACTCGATGTGGTATGTCACCGGCGGTCTGGCCAAGCAGTACCCTGCCCTGCCGTGGATCAGCGACACCGTCACGGTGCTGGGCTGCCAGACCAAGCGGGTGACAGTGGTAACGCCGTTCCTCGTCATTGTGCTGGTGGCAGCACTTGTTACCCTGATCCAGAAGACCAAGATCGGCATGGCCATGCGCGCCGCTTCCCGCGATTTTGAGACCGCCCAGCTGATGGGCATCAAGATCAACAATGTCATCTCCTTTACCTTTGCAGTGGGCAGCTTTCTTGCGGCCATCGGCTCCATGATGTATTTTTCCAACTACACGGCAGTCACCCCCACTGTGGGTGCCATGCCCGGCCTGAAAGCCTTTGTGGCTGCGGTGTTCGGCGGCATCGGCTCCATTCCCGGTGCGGTGATCGGCGGCTTCATCATCGGCATCTGCGAGAGCCTTATTAAAGGTGCAGGCGCTACCACCTTCAGTGATGCGTTCACCTTTGCACTGCTGATCGTGGTGCTGGCCGTCAAGCCTACCGGCCTGTTCAGTGAAAACCTGACCGAGAAAGTGTGATGACCATGAAACAAGAGAAAAAACGCATCTATCTCCGGGCCGCACTGGCGCTGGCCGCTCTGCTGGTGGTGCTGCTGGCACTGGATAACCTGAGCTTTGTGCCCTCCATGCTGCTCACCGTGCTGCGCAAAGGTGCCATCTATGCACTGGTGGCTGTCTCCATGAACCTGCTGAACGGCTTTACCGGCCTGTTCAGTCTGGGTCAGGCAGGTTTTATGCTGCTGGGTGCCTACACCTACGCCATCCTCACCATCCCCGCCGCTTCGCAGAAGTCCATCTATCAGCGCTATGCAAACGGCGGCATCGGCTTCTCCATCCCGGAACTGCTCTCCAAACCTCTAGGCGGCTTCGGCCTGCTGCTGGGTGTTGTGTTCTGCCTGATCCTGGCCGGTTTTATCGCAGCGCTGTTCGCCTTCCTCATCGGCCTGCCGGTGCTGAAGCTGAAAAGCGACTATCTTGCCATTGCTACACTGGGCTTTGCCGAGATCATCCGTGCCGCCGTGGTTTACGAGGGCTTTGGCCCGCTGACCAACGGCTCCAACCTTCTGTACGGCTTTACCAGCTTTGCCAGTTTCAACCTTTCGCTGGGCGGCACGACCCTGCATCTGGAGACCGTGATGCCCTTCCTCTTCTCCGGCATCTGCATCGCCATCATTCTGCTGCTCATCAACTCCACCTATGGCCGTGCCTTCAAAGCCATCCGTGATGACGAGATCGCTGCCGAAGCCATGGGCATCAACCTTGCCAGCCACAAGCGCATGAGCTTTATCATCAGCAGCTTCTTTGCCGGTATCTCCGGCGCAATGCTTGCCATGTATCAGGCCAGCGTGCAGGCCACCACCTTCAAATCCAGCATGACCTACGAGATCCTGCTGATCGTGGTCATTGGCGGCATTGGCTCGGTGTCCGGTTCCATCATCGCGTCCTTCCTGTTCATCGCCAGCTCCGAGTGGCTGCTGCGCTTCCTCGACAACGAGACCTGGATCGGCGGCTTCCGTGTGCCGCTGCTGCGTTCCGGCTTCCGCATGGTGGTGTTCAGCATCATCATTATGGCGGTGGTGCTGTTCTTCCGCAAGGGCATCATGGGTGACCGTGAATTGTTCCAGAAAAAGCCCGCATCCACTGCAAAAACTGCCAAAAAGGAGGCGCGTTCCAAATGAGTGAAAACGTATTGACCATTGAAAACGCCACGATGCAGTTTGGCGGCGTGGTGGCTGTGGACAATCTGAACCTGAAGGTGGATAAAGATCAGATCGTCTCCCTCATCGGCCCCAACGGTGCCGGCAAGACCACCGCGTTCAACGTTGTCACCGGCGTGTATGCGCCCACCAACGGCGCGGTGTGGTTCGAGGGACGCAAGATCATTGAGAACACGCCCCACGGCAAGATGAAAAAGCTCTATAAGGGCCAGAACGCGAGCAAGTATTCCCACATTATCGCCCCCACGCCCGATAAGATCACCCAGATGGGTATTGCCCGCACCTTCCAGAATATCCGTCTATGGAAGAGCCAGACCGTGTTTGAGAACGTGCTCATCGCCAAGCACTGCCGCCGCTCGGCCAACCTGCTGAGCGCTACCTTCCGGCTGAATGCAGACGAGGAAAAGCGCCAGCGCGAGGAGTGCGAAAACCTGCTGCATGTGCTTGGACTTGAGGATGTGCGCAATGAACTGGCTACTGGCCTGCCCTACGGCCTGCAGCGCCGGGTGGAGATCGCGCGCGCGCTTGCCACCGAGCCGAAGCTGCTGCTGCTAGATGAGCCTGCTGCCGGTATGAACCCGCAGGAGACCGAAGAACTGACCGCCTTTATTGACCGCATCCGCACCGATTTCAGACTGACCGTGTTCATGATCGAGCACCACATGGATCTGGTGATGGATATTTCCGACCGGGTCTATGTGCTGGACTTTGGCCGCTTGATCGCCGAGGGTACGCCCGCCGAGGTGCAGAACGACCCGCGAGTGATCGACGCTTATCTGGGGGTGGACGAAGATGCTTGAGATCAAGGATTTACATGTTTCCTATGGCGGCATTCAGGCCTTGCGCGGTGTGTCGCTGAACGTGCCGGACGGCAAGATCGTTACCCTGATCGGTGCCAACGGCGCAGGCAAGTCCACCCTGATGCGCACCATTTCCGGCCTTGTAAAGGCACAGAGCGGCTCCATTTTGTGGAACGGGCAGGAACTGCTGGGCAAGCCCATCGACCAGATCGTGGCCAGCGGCATTGCCATGTCGCCGGAGGGCCGCCGGGTGTTTGCCGACCTGACTGTGCTGGAAAATCTGAAGATCGGCGCATACCTGCGCAAGGATAAGGCCGAAACCGAAAAAGACCTTGAGTGGGTGTACAGTCTGTTCCCCCGCCTGAAGGAGCGCAGCTGGCAGAGCGCCGGCACCCTTTCCGGCGGCGAGCAGCAGATGCTGGCCGTGGGCCGCGCCCTGATGAGCAAGCCGAAGCTGCTCATGCTGGACGAGCCAAGCCTCGGCCTTGCGCCCATCGTGGTGCGGGAGATTTTTGATATCATCCGCACCGTGAACCAGCAGGGCATCACCGTGCTGCTGAACGAACAGAACGCCAACATGGCCCTGAAGGTGGCCGATTACGCCTATGTGCTGGAGACCGGTACCCTGACCCTTTCCGGCACGGGTGCTGAACTGCTGACCAATGAACAGGTCAAGGCCGCATACCTCGGCAAAAAGCGCGTTGACCGCACCTGAAACTTTATAAGAACCGCTAACGGCAGAGAGGGGCTGCTGCAAAACAGCTCCATGAAAAAATAACGCAAAAAAATGCCTCAGTATGGCAGGCGGAACAGGCTCATCATGCAAACAACGAAAAACAGGAAGTTCTCTCCGGTGGGGAACTCCCTGCTGTACATATCGCTATCGCATGTGGCTTTTGGCAGGGTGCGTCCGGGTGGACACGCCCTGTTTTTTACTATGCTTCATCATTTTCTGCGCGCAGCATCCGGTATCCGACACCAACATGGGTCTGGATCAGATGCGGCGCATCCGGGTATCGTTCCAATTTTTTGCGCAGGGATGCCATGTAAACTCGCAAGGAAGCGATGTCATTTTCCTGCGTACTGCCCCATACTTTCTGCGTAAGGGAGGTATGTGTCAGCACCTTGCCCACATTATGCGCCAGCACACACAGCAGTTTGTACTCGATGGGGGTCAGATGCACTTCATTCTCACCCAGCCAGACGCAGCCTGCCGAGAAGTCGATCTTCAAAGGACCATTGACAAAAACCGGACTGTTTATGCCGTCAGAAGCCAGCAGATTCAATCGGCGCTGCGTTACACGCAGTCTTGCCAGCAGCTCGTCCACGGAAAACGGCTTTGTCAGATAATCGTCTGCGCCGTTGTCCAGTGCCTCGATCTTATCAGAATCTTCGCTCCGGGCACTCAGGACGATGATGGGCAGGTTCGACCATGTGCGGACGCTGCGGATGACCTCGATGCCGTCTATATCGGGCAGCCCAAGATCCAGCAGCATGATGTCCGGATTGTGGCTGGTAGTCATCATGATCGCCGTTTCCCCATTGGAAGCAGTCAGATATTTATAGCCGTGGGTCTTCAGGGTCGTTGTGATCAGACACCGTACAGGAACATCATCCTCTACGACCAGAATGGACGGCTTATTCATGAATGTTCACCTCACTTTGCGGCAATGCAAAGGAAAAGACACTGCCATTGGGAATGTTGTCACGCAGGGTCAATGTTCCGCCGTGAGCCGTCAAGATCGCACGGCAGAGGGGCAAGCCCAAGCCAAGGCTGCGGTGGCTGTCTGCGATGCGGCTCTGCCCGGTATAAAACATCTCGAACACCTGTGCTTTTGCGCGATCCGGAATGCCGGGACCGTTATCTGCCACTTCCACTACGACCTGATGGTCTTTCCGGTAAGCCGAAATCTGAATGACCGAGCCCACGGGGGTGTATTTGATGGCGTTATCCACCAGATTGACAACGACCTGCATGATCAGCCGTGCATCCACATTGACAAGAAGGATCTCGTCCCCATACTGTGTTGTGATGGTGTGTTCGCAGCTTTTCCGGTTGACATGATGCAGCGCTTCTTCGATCATTTCGTCCATCAGCTGCGGTGAGATCTGCAGATTCATCCGCCCATCCTCAATGCGAGTGATGGAAAGCAGATTTTCCACTAAACCAATCAGCCATTGTGCATCATCAAAAATATCGGTGCAGATCTTGTTCCGGGTCTCTGTATCCAGCGTTTCTCCGTTGGAAAGCAGATTGCTGGCATTGCCGGAAATGGAGGTCAGCGGGGTGCGCAGGTCATGGGAGATCGTGCGCAGCAGATTTGCCCGCAGCTCTTCATTTTTTGCCTGCACGGTTGCCTGCTCTTTTTCCAGCGCATTTCTGCGGTTTTCGATGGCCAGTGCACCTTCGCCCAGAATGGAAAGCAGCACACTGTTTTCAAAGGCATCCAGCGGTTTTTCGGACAGATCGATCCCGATCACTCCAAACACGCCGCCTCCGGTCCGAAGTGCAAGATAAAGTCCCTTTGCATCCGGGTAGCTATCCGTGCCTGCACCGGAACGCTTTTTGTTGGCAAACGTCCAGTTTGCTGCATCCCGTTCTTCCGGTGCAGAAAAGATGTTTTGCGCCGTTTCCCCGTCAACTCCAAAAACCTGTTCTGCCCCAAGACCTCCGTTTTGTTCCAGGTAGACGATCAGACTCCGGTTCAGCAGCTTCATCAGCTGGGAAGCTGTCAGCGAAAAGATTTCTTCTTCACTTTTGGCTTTCTGTAAAAGCTGATTCGTATCAAATAGTACTTTTGTCCGGAATGCTGCCTGCGCAGACATTTTTGCATGGTCTTTCAACCGTGTCGTCAACGTACAGGTAATAATTGCAGAGGTCAGCATCAGGGCAAACGTAACCTGATAACCGGGGTCATACGCATGGAATGTCAGGCGCGGTTCCGTCAGAAAAAAATTGTACAGCGCAACACTGGCAACAGAGCCCAGCACACCGCAGGTGTAACCGCTGGTACACAATGCGGTGAACAGCATCCCCAGCATATAGAGCATAATAATGTTATAACGCGCAAAGTCCAGCTGCAGGAAAAAGAAGCCGATGAGCGTGATGCAGCTCAGGATGCCTGCGGTGATCAGCAGATCACGGACAGACGGCAGAAGCGGACGGGTGAACAGCTTCCGTCCTGAACCGTAGCCGTTCTCTGCAGAAGCATCCGGGATGATGTAAATATCCAGATTAGGCGCAGTCATCGTCAATTTTTCAGTCAGTGACGGTCCACTCCAGAAATGGCGGCGATGTACGCTGGAGCTCCCCAGTACGATTTTTGTAATGCCGGAGATGCGGGCAAACTCTGCGATCTGCTGCGGAATGTCATCCCCATAGATCGTAGAAATGTCGGCACCTGCCTGCTCTGCCATACGAATGTGCTGCTGCAAGCGCCGACAGTCTTCTTGTCCCATCTGATCCGAATCCGGAGTCCGGACATACAGAGCTGTAAAGGTCCCTCCAAACGCCTTTGCCATCGTTGCTGCCGTCCGCACGATCTTTGCATTGGAGGGAGAGGACGACAGACACGCCAGAATATGTTCAGTGGGTGGGTCGTTCTGATTCATAAAAATCACCTGCCTTGCCCACAGTATAGCACAATTTGATGGTCACGACCACCAGCCACGTCTTTTTCCTTCCTGTTGAAGGATCTCCTTCCGCATGTGATCCAGCGCATCTGCTGCCCAAAAACCACTCAACATGACTCCAAGAACCATCAGTAACAAAACGACATCCATATGATCCGTCCTATCTTTTCAGAGCCGGAAACACTTCTGGATCGATGCGTATTTTCCCAAAACCAGCATACTTTCATCCCGGCACAGCTGCGTATCCGGCGTGATGCTCATATCGAGCTTTCCGTCTTTTTTCAGCGCAAGAATGTTGATGTTATACTTTTTTCGGATATTGATCTCACCGATCGTGCGATCCACCCATTCCGGCGGAATGGTCACTTCCATGATGGCGTGGTCGTCCTGCAGCTCGATATAATCCAGAATGTGTTCGGAGCTGTATCGGATCGCCGCCCACTTTGCCAGCTGCTTTTCCGGGTAGACCACTTCATCCGCACCGTTGCGCAGCAGGAACTTGGCTTGTACATCCCGCTCTGCACGCGAGACCACAAGCTTTGCGCCCAGCTCCTTGAGCAGTGATGTTGTTTCCAGTGAGTTTTGAAAATTGCCGCCGATGGTTACGATACACACATCAAAATTGCCAACACCAAGGGAGCGCAGAAAGTATTCGCTGGTGCTGTCACCGATCTGTGCATTCGTCACATAGGAAAGCACGGCGTTCACACGGTCTTCGTTGCTGTCGATCGCCATGACCTGATGACCCAGCTCATTCAGTTCCTGCGCAATATGGCGGCCAAAACGGCCAAGCCCAATCAAAAGAATCGATTTCATACTTGTCTCCTTTATCCGATTGCGATTTTCTCCTGCGGCAGACGAGAGTGGGCAGGGCTGCTGCCAAATGCCGCATAGATCAACGTCAATCCACCAACACGTCCCAAAAACATCAGTGCGATCAGCACCCCCTGCGAAAGGACCCCCAACTGCGGCGTGATGCCCAATGTCAGACCCACCGTTGCCACAGCCGAAGCAGTCTCATACAGACAGACTGACATCGGCAGCTGCTCGGCCGCAGCAATGACAAAGGCTCCGAGGAAGAACAGCGTCAAATACATCCCTGCGATCGTGGCAGCATTTTTGACCGCAGAACCATCTATGCGCCGCCCGAAAAATTCGGCATCTTCTCTGCGGCGGAAGGTCGCCCACATATTGGCCAGCAGAACGGCAAATGTTGTGGTTTTCATGCCGCCTGCCGTAGAGCCGGGCGAACCGCCTAACAGCATCAGAACCACCATCAATGCCTGTGAAGTGCTGCCCATCGCAGCAAGATCGGCGGTGTTAAAACCGGCAGTACGGGGGGTAACGGATTGGAACATCGACAATAAAATGCGCTGCCGGGCAGAGCCTGCCGTGAACTCGAAGCAATAAAAGTACAGCGTCGGCAGTACCAGAAGAAATGCCGTTGTGACAAGGATCACCTTGCTCTGCATCCGGTAACGGTGAAAATCAAGGCGATATGTACAAATATCCTCCCATGTCAGAAAGCCAAGTCCGCCAAAGACGATCAGGGCCGCGATCACTGTGGTAAGCAATGGGTTTCCTGCATACTGTGTCAGCGAAACAAATTTTGCCCCCTCTGTTCCCAGCAGGTCAAAACCGGCATTGCAGAACGCCGAAATGGAATGAAACAATGCGTACCAGATTCCGCGCAAACCATAATCGGCGCAAAATGTCGGCAGCAGCAGTGCAGCACCGACCAATTCAAACAGGGCGGTGATCCGCAGAATAAAGCCTGTCAGCCGCACGATGCCGCCCATCTGCGGGGCAGCAGTAGCTTCCTGCATCGTGCTGCGCTGCTTGAGGGAGATCTTTCGCCCGGAAAGCAGCGCAAAGGCAGCGCCCACCGTAATGACACCCAGTCCTCCGATCTGAATCAGAAGAAGGATCACGCTTTGCCCAAAAGCCGACCAGTAGCTGCCGGTATCCTGAACCACAAGTCCGGTCACACAAAGGGCAGAGGTGGAGGTAAACAGTGCCTCATGGAACGGTGTGACGCACCGCTGCTGTGCAGCGATCGGGAGCATCAGAAGCAATGCGCCCACCAGATCGACTGCCGCAAAACCTGCAATAATAACCTGAAAAGAAGAAAAACGGTGCCGCTTGTAACGAGGATACTGAATCATAAAAGCTCCTTTACCTATCCGTGTGCATAAAGATTAGCATGGAATAGATAAAAGAGCCGTAAAAAAAATTGTAGAAGTATAAAGATTCCATTAAAATTGATCGATCAACTTTATTGTACCACGGTAGGTTGGCGGGCTTCAAAGGGCATCTTTCACAAAGTTTTCCTCGTGCAATCTGCGCAGAATGCCCAGTACAATTCTTGTGCAAAACTGCCTTTGCAAATTCCAGACAGGCAGGCTATAATGATTTCGTACAACGAGTAGCACTCATGCGTAAAACCGGTTGCATGAGGGCTGCCCGTTGTTTTTGTTTGCCCCAAAATGGAAAGGTAAAGGTGAACCCCATGGAAAGTTCCAATCAATTTCTCGGCACGGAGCGCATCAGCAAGCTGATGCAGAAGTATGCGATTCCGTGCATTATTTCGCTTCTGGTCGGCGCACTGTATAACATCGTGGACCAGATCTTTATTGCAAACGCCAGCTATCTGGGCTCCTACGGCAACGCCGCCAACACCGTTGTGTTCCCGCTTACGGTTGTGGCACTGGCTATTGCCGTGATGATCGGTGACGGCTGCTGCGCCTTCGTCAGTATCAGCCTTGGACAGAACGAAGTTCCCAAGGCAAGGCGGAGCGTCGGCAATGCAGTGGTGATGTGTCTGGTCAGCAGCATTGTGCTGGCCGCGCTCTATCTGATTTTTGCGGACAACATTCTCGCCATGTTCGGCGGAACGGTCAACGCCGAGACCTACCACCACTCCCAGGAGTATTTCTTTTATATCACGCTGGGCGTGCCCTTTTATATGTTTGGGCAGGCCATGAACCCCATCATCCGCGCGGATGGCAACCCCCGGTTTGCCATGATCTCCACCCTTGCGGGTGCGGTGCTGAACATTATTCTGGACCCCGTTTTCATTTTCGGCTTGCGCTGGGGCATGATGGGCGCGGCGGTGGCTACTGTGATCGGTCAGCTGGTCACCGCAGCGCTGGCAGTGTGGTATCTGCTGCACATGAAGATCATCCGTCCTGAAAAGGGCGACTACCGGCTGAAAGGCTCCATCTGCGGCCGCACCCTGACCCTTGGCATGACCAGCTTTCTGTCCCAGATCAGCCTTGTGGCGGCTATGGCAGCCATCAACAACATGATCCGCAAATACGGCGCACTGGACACCGTGTTCGGGCAGGAGCAGTATGCACAGATTCCCATGGCAGTTGTTGGCATCGTGATGAAGTTCTTCCAGATCGTCATCTCCATCGTGGTGGGCATGGCGGCTGGCTGCATCCCCGTGGTGGGTTTCAACATGGGCGCAAAAAAGCCTGCCCGTGTGAAGGAGCTGTTCACAAAACTGCTGCTGGCAGAAGCCACCGTGGGCGCCGTTGCACTGGTGCTGGTGGAGCTGCTTCCCCGGCAGCTCATCGCCCTGTTCGGTGCTGCCAACGAGAGCGTCTACTACACCGATTTTGCAGTGCGCTCCTTCCGCATCTACCTGTGCATGATCATTCTGGCCTGTGTCAACAAGGCCTGCTTCATTTTTTTGCAGGCCATGGGCAAGGCAGTGGAATCCACCGCCCTGTCCATGGTGCGTGAGGTGGTGTTCGGCGTGGGCTTTGCCCTGCTGCTGCCTCGGTTCTTCGGGCTGGACGGCGTGCTGTACTCCATGCCTATGTCGGATATCCTCACCTTCCTGATTGCAGGCTATCTGATCTGCAAAACCTACCGTGAACTGAACCAGAAAGAAGAAGTCTAATGGAAAAACATATCATTACCATCAGCCGCGAGTTTGGCAGCGGCGGCATTAAAAAGAGTGCGGAGATCATTGAAAGTCTTTCATAATTTCCGGCAGTCCCAGAGCCGATAGTGCAAAACGCCGCCCATCTGCGTTCCGTTACGCAGGTGAGCGGCAGTTTTTGTCAATGGAAATTTTTCTCCCATCCCGGAGCAGCAGTTCCACGCAGCCGGTGTCCATGTTACCCACTGTTACTGCTAAAGGGAAACTGCCGTGTAAAACAAAAAAGACAGTAGACAGTCTGCCTCCCGGTAGACATTCCTACAGGTTGGGAACCGCAGCGGAATCTGGTGGTCAGGGCCTTACGGGTTGCGTTTTCTGATTTTTCTGCAGCCCCTTGGCAGGGCTTTGAAAAATCAGAACGCGGCCCCAGCAACTCCTCCCTGTTTCAGCCGCTGGCTGCGGTCGTCGTCGTTGCTGTTCAAGTCCTCTTATCCGCAGTAAAGCAATCCAAATCCGAACCATTTCCCTTTGAAGCAACTTCTGTCGCTTCTCCAAAGGTGACGGTCTGTGTTCCTTCTTTATAATTAAAAGTTATCAAAACCTTATCATCATACAGATAAATCGCATTGATAAACGTATCCACCAGCGCCTGCCGCTGGTCTTTCAGGCTCATGTCCAGCTTGCGAAACCGCAGCAGCCAGAACCGAATGAATTCTTCGGTCACTTTCGGCTTCGTCAGCTTTTCTTCCGCAATGCGGGCTTCAAGCTCACGCTTGGTTTCTTCCAGCTGCTCCAGCCGCTCCTTGGTGGAACTGGTCAGGATTCCAGCTTGAATCGCGTTCAGCATATTCTGGATACCAGATTCCGCATCCCGAAGCTGCTTCTCATAGAGTGGAATGTTGGTGTTCTCCTTATTTTGCAGTTCCATCACCTTGGCGATGATGGATTCCATAGCGGCATCGTCTTTCACAAGCTGCATGGTCTGGTTGACTACCAAATCTTCCAGCCACTGTTTGCGGACGGTCTTTTTCTTGCAGCCCTTGTGCTTTTTGGCAGTAGCACATTTATAGTAGCGGTGAACTTCACCCGTCCGGCTTGTGCCGCTCTCGCCAAACATCAACGCCCCACAGTAGCCGCAGAACAGCTTGGTGGTGAGCAGATAATCGTCCTCTGCCTTTCTACGGGCAGGGGCTTTCTTGTTTTTTGCGATCTTCTCCTGCACATCCTCAAACAGTTCCAGTGGAATGATGGGCGGGATAGCATTCGGCACGACCACATCCCGGAATTTCAGTTCTCCGATGTACCGCCGGTTTTTGAGCATATGTTCGACACTGTTATAAGTGAACGCACCGCCCACCGGGTTCTTGATGCCGTTTTCGTTCAGCCAGTCCCGGATCTCCTTCATGGTGGAGCCTTCATTGTACTTCTTGAATGATTCCAGCACAAAAGGCGAGGTGAGAGGATCAATATGGAACTTCCGCTCGGGATCCAGCGTGTAGCCAAAGGTTCCACGACCACCGTTGCAGCGGCCTTTCAGGATGTTCTCAGTCTGTCCACGCACGACCTTCTCGGCAAGGTCGGCGGAGTAGTATTCCGCATAACCTTCCAGCACCGATTCCAGAATGATGCCTTCCGGCCCCTCGGAGATGATCTCGGTGGCAGACATGAGCTTGACGCCATTCTTCTTCAGTTGGGTCTTGTACCGGGCACTGTCGTAGCGGTTCCGAGCAAAACGGTCCAGCTTCCAGACCAGCACAATGTCAAACAGCTTCTTGTCGCTGTCCTTAATCATCTGCTGGAACTCCGGGCGGTTGTCCGTCTTGGCGGAGATAGCACGGTCAATATAGTGCTTGACGATGGTGATGCCATTTTTCTCGGCATAAGCCGTGCATTCCCGGATCTGGCCTTCGATGGATTCTTCGCGCTGGTTGTCCGAGGAATAGCGAGCATAGATCACGGCGGTCATGGCGGGCACCTCCATTTTATACGTCATTGAACGGTAATACGTTCATCAAAGCAATGTTTCGTATAATGTATATACCACAGTTTTGCCCTGATTGCAAGCCCAATGATTTATTTTCATGATTCCAACAGACAAATTGTCTTAAGATTATATTCCGAGCAAAATGTGAAGTCCAAGCCCGGCCACGCCGCACAGGCACATGGTCAGGATGGGATTCCACTTGAGCTTCCGTAGGACAAAAAATGCCGATGCAAAACTGCCGATGCCGATCCAGTCTACGTTGGCGAGCGTCTTTGCACTCTCTCCGAACACCACCATAGACAGTATAGAAAGACCTGCACCAAAGATAAGCGCTACAATGACCGGACGCAGGCAGGCCAGAACACTTTGCAGCAGAGAAATATCCTTGTATTTACGATAGATGTAGGATAGAAGTGAAACAAAGAACAGCGCCGGTGTAATGCAACCTAGTGTTGCAATGATGGCTCCGGGTACCTGCGCGATACGCAAACCAACAAAAGTTGCCGAGTTGACCGCAATGGGACCAGGGGTCATTTCTGCAATCGTGATGAGGTCAGTAAACTCCTGCATCGTCAGCCAGCCATGTTGTTCCACCACTTGGCTCTGGATCAGGGGCATGGCCGCATAGCCGCCGCCTACGCTGAACATACCCACCTGCAAAAAGCTGAGAAAAAGCTGTAAGTAGATCATTTTGCACCACCTTTTTTCCACTGGACCAGAGCCAGCACCACGCCGAATACTGCAGCGGCAAGGATGACCACCACCACATTGACATCAAACACCGTATTTGCGACAAACGCTGCGACCATCAGGGCAATATACACCCATGAGCGGGTCTTCAGCACCTTGCCGCCGAGGTCGAATACAACATCCAGAATGACCGCCACCACACCAGCCTGCATTCCCTTGAGTAACAACGCGATATAGCGATTGGTGGCAAAAGCATTGTAGAACACAGAAATGACTGAAAGAATGACCATAGGTGGGATGATGGTGCCCAACACTGCCACGATCATTCCAATCAAGCCTTCTACCTGCCAGCCTACCAGAATTGCAGCATTGACCGCGATTGCGCCCGGAGAGGACTGCGCCAACGCTGTCATATCCAGCATTTCCTGTTCATCGATCCAGTGCAGCTCATCTACAAATTTTTTCTTCATAAAGGTCACGATGACAAAGCCGCCGCCGAAGGTAAAGCTGCTAATGTACAGCGTACTCAAAAACAGCTTCCAAAGCCGTGCTAACCGTGTACCGTATGTTTTATTTTCATCCATACAAGTTTTCTTCTCCTTTTTTTGATTTTCGGACAACTATATTCGTTTTCTTACTATTTCAAACAGCTTTTAACTGTTACTGCTTGCGAAAGCCCATATTTTCCGGTATCCTTGTTTTAAGAACTGCGAAGCACGGAGGGAATCTCTATGAAACATAATACATTTCTCGTCAAGCCAGCGTCCAGTCTGTGCAATCTGCACTGCCGGTACTGCTTTTATGACGATGTTTCCAGCAGCCGAACCTGCAAAAATATGGGCCTGCTCTCCCATGAAATGGCAAAGGAGCTGATTGAAAAGGCATTTGCGGCCACAGAAGAGGGCGGAAGTGTTCATTTTTTGTTTCAAGGCGGTGAACCAACGCTTGCCGGACTGGATTTCTTCCGTTTTTTTCTGGAGACGGAGCGCACCCTGCACCGTAACATTTCCGTGTTTCACAGCATCCAGACGAACGGCATCTGTCTGAACGAAGAATGGGCTTCTTTTTTTAAGTCCAATTCTTTCCTAGTAGGTCTTTCTTTGGATGGCACTCAGGAAAACCATGATATGTACCGTCTGGATGCGGCCGGACGCGGCACATGGGACGCAGTGACCCGCTCACTTGCTTTGCTTGATGCCTATGGCGTTGAAACGAATCTGCTCTGTGTTGTAACCGGACAACTGGCCCGAAAGCCGCAGCGGGCGTTCAAAAGCCTCTGCGAACTAGGACTGCACAATCTGCAATTCATCCCATGCCTTGACCCGCTTGACACGATTGGTGGGCAGGCATATTCCCTAACGCCGGAACTCTATGGCCGTTTTCTGTGCGGCATTTTTGATGTTTGGTATCAGCAGCTGCAGCAGGGACATTATATCAGCATCCGTAATTTCGAAGATTATCTGCGCATCTTGCTGGGAATGCCGCCGACCTCCTGTGCATCCTCCGGCTCCTGTGGACACTATCTTGCAGTAGAGGGTGACGGAAGTCTTTATCCCTGCGATTTTTATGTTCTGGACGAGTGGAAACTTGGGGAGATAAAACATTGCACAGTTGAGCAGGCGCTTAATTCCCCCACCAGCCAAATGTTTCTGGCACAGGGCCACAAGCGGCCCGCAGAATGTGCAGCCTGTGCTTACCGGCTGCTCTGCCGGGGTGGCTGCAAGCGCGACTGGGATGCCTCCGGAAGCAACCGATTCTGCGCAGCATACAAACATTTTTTCGCCTATGCTCTTCCACGTCTGCAAACCGCTGCGCGTTTTCTCGCACAACAGAACCGATAAAGAGATTCTCCCGAAGGCATTTATGGCCTCCGGGAGAATTTTTATTTTGCCTTCTGAATCTTCCGGATGGAGTGTCCATCATAGAGGATGGGCTTCATCACATAAGTGTAATTCCGGTCATCACATTCGCCGGTGGAAATCATCTCCATGAGACGCAGCGCAAGCTGGCGTCCCATTTCAAAGCCTTGTTCCACAGAACAGGTAACATCCTCCTGTCGATACGTCTCTTCCGAATAGTCAAAACAGACCAGCGAATAATCCTTCGGAACCGTCTTGCCCATTTTCTGCAAAGTCTTTATCACCAGACGATAGATGATATAGTTGCAGCAAACGATCGCCGTACATTTTGGAATGCCTTTCAAGAATTTTTCAATCGCGCGAACGTAGCTTTCGTTGTGCGCCTCGTCGGAAATGCACCATTTGATGTAATCGTCCTTCAGCTCCAGCCCGCTGTCCCGCATCGCTTCCGCCATGCCTTGAAACTTTTCGACACTTTGGTAGTTGTCGTACACGAATATCCCGGCAATATTGCTATGTCCGGCATCGATCAGGCGCCCTATCAACTGATGCGCACATTCAATATCATTGATGGTCACACGCGGACAGCGCAGATTCCGATAAAAATTGTTGTAGAATATCACCGGAATTTTGCGCCGATAAAGTTCCTTGTAGCAGTCAAGATTCGGGCTGAGGATACTCGACTTAACACCGTCCACGATAAAGCCATGAAAATTCTGATGCACCACTGTTTCCAGACAGCGGCGTTCGTTGCAGAACTTGTTATCGGTCAGAAATACGTGCAGATCCACCCGTTCCTGTGTCAGAACGCTGCGCACACCCTCAATCAGCCCCGAATTTGCACTCGTATCCTGACCTTGCAAAACAAGGCCGATCTTATAAAGTGCATCCTCGGTGTTCAAATCGCGCGTCATCACCTTTTCCCGGTGGAAATAGGTGCCGCTCCCTTTGACTTTGTACACGATTCCTTCATTCACCAATCGGTCAATGGCAACTCGAATCGTTTCCCGGCTGACGCCCAGCTTTCGGCAGAGTGCATTTTCCGAGGGCAGTCGTTGATTTCCAGAAAACTTGTTTTCGTCGATATAAGCCAGAAGCCAACGATATACCTGAGCAGATTTTTTCTCAGCAGCCGAGAGCATGGGCAAACGCTCCTTTTCAGTCGGTGATGGTGGGGCGGGTGCCTTCTGCGTGCTGTATCCAGTTCAGCAAGCGCTCACGAAGCTCCGCTTTGACGTCGGCGTATGCAGGATCTGCGACAACATTGTTCAGCTGCCACGGGTCTTTCTGCATATCATAGAGGAAGTCGTCCGCATACACATCAGATGCCGCAGCCTCGCCGCCATTGACACCGGGGGCATAGACAGAGTACATATAATCTGCCGTGCGGATGCAGCGGCCGCAGCGGCTCTCCGAGATTTGGGCGTAGACCTCATTAGCTCTATTATGATTTTTCTTTTCCACAACGTCAAGCAGATTTTCGCCGATCATCTTGTCGCCGACATCCACGCCTGCCAAAGCCAACAGAGTCTTGGGGATGCTCTCGGTGCTGACCAGCTCGGTGACTTCCTTGCCGCCCTTGAACGGGCCGCCGCAGATGACCAGCGGCACATGCAGGCAGCCGTCGTGGCACGAGCGCTTATAGTCATCGTATCCGTTCAGATGGGCGTCGCGGTTGCGGGTCTTGAAATGAGAGCCATGGTCGGAAGCGTAAAGGATAACAGTATTCTCATACAGACCCTTTTCTTTCAGTTTTTCCACCAGCTTGCCGAGGTTCTCGTCGAGGCTTGCGCACTGTCCCAGATAATCCGGATACTCTTCTGCTGCATTGCCGCCCAGAGCCTTCAAGTCTTCGGGGAGGACAAAATCCGCAAATCGCTGCTTCGAGCCGTTGGGGCCTTCGTAGTGGTTGTGGTCATTCTGATGGTGCGGCTCAATTTGGGATACGGTCATGAAGAAGGGCTTTTCGCCGGTGTACTGGTCGAGGTAGTCCAGCGCGAACTGGTTGATGCAGTCAGCACGGTAGCCCTTAAAATCGATGCGGTTGTTGTTCTCGTCGAACACATAGCCGTCGTAGCCGTGGGAGGTAAATTCCAGCACATCGGCTGCACGCCAGTAGCCGGTGTAGCCGCCGCGCAACTCCAACGGAACGGCTGTAATGGTATGGTCAATGGTCGGCTTCTTTTCCAGCTCGCCATCCGAGGCCAGATGCCACTTGCCGACATAGGCAGTTTCGTAGCCGGCATCTTTTTCCATATACTCGCCCAGAGTCTTGATATTCGAGGGCAGCATCAGGTTATTGCGGAAACAGCCTGTCTCAGTGGGGTATTTTCCGGTCTGGAACAGGGCGCGGCAAGGGCCGCACACCGGCTGGGGAGAGAAAGCATTGTCAAATTTTACGCCCTCCTCTGCCAGCTTGTCCAGATTGGGTGTGACGTTGAGCGGCTGGCCGAAGCAGCCGCAGGTATCCCAGCGCTGCTGGTCACTGAAGTAGAAAATAATGTTATATGCCACGGTCTTTACCTCCTTTTACTGTTCCACTTTCGCGTTCTTCGTTTCCTTCATCTTGCCGCGCAGGATGCCGATGATAACCACCACGATTAGCGCGATAAAAATCCAGCAATACACACTGCTGAAGAAGATTTTGGGACTTCCATCCGAGATGAGCAGGGCGCGGCGGAAGTTCGTCTCGGTCATATTGGCCAGCACCATGCCCAGCAGCACAGGGACAGCGGGCAGCTCCAGCTTGCGCATGAACCACGCCATCACGCCGAACACCAGCGCAACGCTCAAATCAAAATAGCTGCTGTTCACCGAGTAAGCACCGGCGAAACAGAAAATCACGATGATGGGGGTCAAGATCTGCTGAGGGATGGAGACGACCTTTGCAAACAGGCTAGTCAGGTATTTGCCCTGCAGGAACATGAAGATGTTCACGAGGATAAGGCCCAGCATGATGGCATACATGATAGCGCCGTCGGTGGTGAACAGCGAGAGACCGGGGTTCAGGCCATTTATCATCAGGGCCGACAACATGATGGCCACGCAGCCGTCGCCGGGGATGCCCAGCGTCAGCAAGGGAATCAGGGTCGCGCCACAGACGGCATTGTTGGCAGACTCAGCAGCCGCAACGCCCTCCACAGAACCGTGGCCGAATTCCTCGGGATGCTTGGACAGGTTCTTCGCAGTGTTGTAGGAGAACCACGAGGCCTCCGACGCACCCGTGCCAGGTACGATACCAACACAGGAACCGATGATAGAACCCATCAGCACTGGTCGGAACATCCGCTTGTATTCATCTTTTGTGATTTTGCCGTCATCATTGCCGATTTTTCCGGCGTGAAGGTTCAACTCATTCCGCTTCAGCTCTGCCTTGCCAATGATTTCCACCAGTGCGAACAAACCGATGAGGGTAACGGCAAGGTCAAGACCCAGATACAGACGGGGAATACCAAATGTAAAGCGGTCATAGCTGGTCATGGGGTCTGCGCCCACACAGGAAATAAGCAAACCAAGGCAGGCGGCGATGATGCCCTTGACAAGGCTCTTACCAGAAACGCCTGCAATAATCGTCATGCCGAACAGGCAGACCATAAAGTACTCCGCCGTGCCGAGCTGTGCCGAAATTTTTGCGACCTGAGGGCCGAGGAAGAGCAGCACCAACGCAGAGAAGATACCGCCAAAGGTAGATGCATAAAGTGCAATTTTCAACGCCGCCTTAGTGCGGCCCATTTTGGACAGCGGATAGCCGTCCAGCATAGTAGCCGCCGCGTGGGGCGTACCCGGCGTGTTGATAAGGATAGCCGATACCGAGCCACCATAGCCGCCTGCGCAGTAAATGCCCAACAGGAACATCATGCCGGGAATCGCACGCATGGTATAAGTGACAGGCAGGAATAGGATGATGCAGAGGATAACACTTAATCCCGGGATGGCCGCGAACACGCAGCCAATAAAGACGCCGAGGTTTATCCAGATGATATTTTCGAGGGTGAAAAGCAGCCCGGAGGCCGGGCCGATAAAGTCAAACAAACCCATATTCTGCCTCCTCAGAAACTAACATTCAGCACAAAGTGGAATACGACCCAAATCAACACAGCCATTGAAACTGTGATGGCATAGTAAAGGGGTTTCTTGCAGCGGAAAAAGACCAGAAATGCCAGTGCGCAGAATACAGCGCCCACAACAAACAGATCCGTGACCTCTGCCAGCAGATAAGTGACCACCAGAATGAGGACGATGACGAGTGCTTTTGTTTCCACCAAAAGATTCAGCGTTTTAGTTTTGGTCGGGCGGTGCATCACCATGTTGTATGCCTCGCGGCCCACCAGAAGGGCGCTCATGGCCAGCATGAGCCAAATCAGCATCGTCGGGAAAGCGCGGCCATTCACAACGTCTTTTTCCGAGATCTGCACCTGCTGCGGCATGATGAGCAGCAGCACGATGCCAATGACCAGAAACAGAATGCCGCAAATCAGGTCTACCGGGTACTCGATGTTCTTCTGTTCGAGCTTTGCGCCCCATTCATCCAGTTTTGCTTCGGCACGTTCTATCAGATTTTTCACTTGTTTCAACTCCTTTTGAAAACATAAAAGCAGGGAGAAGGGGATGTCCCCGTTCCCCCTGCTTCAGCTTTTTGTCGCTATGAGGGCTTTTTATCAGCCTGCCACGATGTCCTTATACTGCTCGACAATGCTCTTGACGTTCTCAATGTGAGCCTTCACATCGTCCTCGGTCATGGTATCGACTTCCAGCAGCATGGTGTCGTTCAGCCACTCGACCATCTCATCATCGGCGAGGATCTTATCATACAGCTCTTTCAGCTCGGCAACCTTTGCGGCGTCAGTACCTTTGCGAGCCATGACGAAGCAGCGGTTGCGGAAGTAGGGGTAGCCCTTGGAGCCAACGCCCTCAACGCCTGCGAAGGGGCCGTTTTCGATAGCCTTGTCATCGAATGCGCAAACCACATCAACGCCGCCCTGCTGGTAGGTCTCAAGAATCTGAGACTGGTGAGAGACCGCGAAGTTCGTTTCACCCTTAGCTACAGCCTGTGCAGCCTCCGCAGCGGACTGGTACGGAGTCAGTTTCAGCTGGTCGCCGGCACCCATAGAGCCGAACAGAGCCGCTGCCAGGAAAGCCTCGGAGCCGGTAGCGCCGTTAACGGCCACGGATACGGGGTTGCCTGCCTTGACATAGGCCTCCAGATCGTCCAGATTCTTGAGGTTCAGTGAAGAATCAGCGGACAGGACGAAGACGGAGGAGTACAAGTTCTCCACGAACTCGAAATCGTCGTAGCTGAACTGCAGCTTGGCCGGATCCAGAGTCTCGGTAATGGCGAACAGACCCTCACCGGCGAAGACCAGTTCCTTATCATTTGCCTTAGTACTGGACACCCAAGTGTTGACAGTAGCAGCATCGCCCTTGACGGCTTCAGCAACCAGTGTGATTTTATTATCAGAATAATCAGGGGACTTGGCAGCAGCCTTTTGGCTGACCATCGCTGCTACACCAGACGGTGCCCACGGGCAGGTAACTTTCCAGCTCTCCTGTTTGCTTCCGCAGCCGGTAAGCATCGACAAAGCAAGGACACCGGCGGTGACCAACGCCGCAATACGCTTTTTCATCATTTTACTCTCCTTTTTTGTTTTGCCTTTTCGTGTGGTAGCAAGCACTTCACCGTGCTTTTGTTACCAACAAGATAACATTTCAAGCAATTTTAAGTCAACAAATTTTTTTATTTTACAAAAAAAGTTGTCTGGCAAAAGAGCTAAATGACCACATCTGTATTTTGCTGTAGAAAACTTATTGTGCATATTGCACATCCGCTTGAATCATCTTTGTGCAGCTTAAATTCTTTCATGATGTAAAGTGTATCATATTCATAATAGAAGTCTTACTATTGTCTCCATTCATCAATAATTTCTTCGGAATCATCTTGACGTACCTTACGAACCATGATATTCTCTATCACAAATCCCACTGAACTTGTAGATTGATTGCAAATCTTCTGCAAAAGTGGTTGGTTATCACCGTGAGACCCACCACTTCAGTGAGGGAAAGTCCGCAAAAGAATTTACCGCCCCGCAACACACCCGATTCATTTTGCCGCTGTTTCACCCGACAAAATCCATCGCTATGCTGCATGGGCGGTATTTTTCTTTTACGGGAAACGCACCTTGAAAATCTCATGAGCCGTCCGAACGTGATACCGACTTTCCGTCAACGCCGCTGCACAAACAGGGGTAGGAACTTCGTTCGGAGCAAACGGTGACCCCATTACATGAGCAGCACAACCTCTACTTGTTTTTTTGCGTCTTAACAATTCGGAAACAATTACCCAGAAACGGTTTTGAGCGCAGCGGTAGAGGGCAAGAATCGTCCCGTGGCCACAAATTTTCAATTCTTGAAAATGTTGTGCTCCACCGGGACTTCACATCTGCAACTCTTGCGAGTTTTGATGTGATCTTGTTGGGGCGTACCTGCCCCAAACCCTGCTCATATTCGCACCTTGCGGTGCGAAAGAACGGCGTGTCGTGCTTACATAGCTCCACCGAGGAGCTAGCGAAACGACAGGAGGTTCAATGAACAAAACGAATGTCAAAACGAAACCCAGCACGACCCACCGCCACGACACGCCGAACAACAAAACGCACATCATCAAGTTCCGTGTGACGGAAACTGAAAAGATGGAACTCCAATGCACAGCAAAACTCCTTCATCTCTCCCTGTCCACCCTCATCCGCCGTGCGCTGCACAATGCGAAGATCGAGCGCACCGTTGTCGTTGCCGGCGGCGGAGAAGAAACCCTGACTGCCGTTTCCACTCTGCTTGCCCAGTGCAGCAGGGTGGGCGGAAACCTCAACCAGCTTGCAAGGCACTTCAATTCCGGCGGTGCAGACACCGAGCAGATCCGGGCGAAAATCCTTGACGAACTTGCAGACCTGACCGCATTTCGGCTGCACGCCGAGAAAGTTCTGGGTAAACTGTATGGCAACGCTGAAGCATATCGCCTCTAAAAATTCGGACTACTCTGCCGCTGAGACCTATCTGGTTTACCAGCACGATGAATTTTCCGGCAAGAAAATTCTGGATGAACAGAGCAGACCCAAGCTGCGGGAATCGTACATTCTGGACACCCTTGAATGCGGCGAAGCCTCGTTTGCAATGGCCTGCCTGCTGGCAAACCGGAAGTACGACAAGAACAACCACCCGGATGACATCAAGAGTCACCAGTATATCATCAGCTTCGACCCGCGGGATGCAGCCGAAAATGGGCTGACGATGGAAAAGGCACAGGCCCTCGGCCTGAACTTCTGCAAAGAGAACTTTCCCGGTCATCCTGCTATCGTCTGCACCCACCCGGACGGACACAACCATTCGGGAAATATCCATGTCCACATCGTGATCGGCAGCGTCCGGACACGAGAAGTGGAGCGCAAGCCCTATATGCAAAAGCCCCGTGACTGGCGTGAGGGCATGAAGCATTCCAGCACAGCCCAGACCATGCGGCACCTGCGTGTCGCAGTCATGGAAATGTGTCAGGATGCCAAGCTGTACCAGATCGACCTGCTCAGCTCGAAAAAGCGTGTGAGCGAGCGTGAATACTGGATGAAACGGCGCAGTCAAATGAAACTCGACCGTGAAAACGCTGCCCTGCTTGCCGCCGGACAGCAGCCTACACAAACGGAGTTTGAAACCGCAAAGGAGACTTTGCGGAAACAGATCTCGGATGTGCTGGACAATGCAGCGAGCTTTGAAGATTTCTCGGACAGGCTCTTGCAGCAGTACGGCATCACGGTCAAGAAAAGCCGTGGGCGGCTCAGCTACCTGCCAGCCGGAAGAAAGAAGTTTATCCGGGCGCACAGCCTCGGTGACAAGTTTGAGAAAGAACTCGTGCTTGCCACCTTGAAAGAAAATGCCAAGAGCCAGCCCATTATCCTCCACAGCAATCTTGAGGAAAAACCCGACCGAATCAAGAAGCTGGTGGACATTCAGGCAAAACTGAAGCAGGGCAAGGGCATCGGCTATGAGCGTTGGGCGAAGAAGCACAACCTCAAAGCCATGGCGCAGACCTTGATTCTTTTGCAGGAGAAAGGTCTGCTCAACGAGGACGCACTCGACCAGAGAATTGCAGAGCTTGACACCAAGTTCCATGAATCGCTGGCCGTAGTGAAAGACCTCGAAACCCGCATGGCAAACAACCAAACACTGCGCCGTTATGCTGCTTCCTACAAGCAGTACCGACCGCTCGCGCAGAAACGGAACGCTGCCAAATCCCCCGCAACCTTTGAAGAACAGCATCGTGCAGAGCTGACAGCATACCGGACAGCAGCAGCCTATCTCAAGGCAAACAACATCACTAAACTGCCAAGTCCGAACAAGCTGGAAGCGGAATACTGCGCTCTTGCTTCCGAAAAGGCCCAGTTCTATGAGCAGTACAAGGAAGCCAAGATCGAACTGCTCAAGCTGAAAGATGCAAAACAGAATGTTGCCCTGTTCTTCCGGGAGGACGAACGGACGCAACATCACGAGAGATAAGGAGTTGTGCGTATGATCAATCTGAAAATCGACCCGGAGTTCCAGAATCAGATCCCGCCGCTGACGGACGATGAGTACAAGCAGCTTGAAGAAAACATCCTCAAGGAAGGCAAGCTGCTCTCTCCTTTGATCGTCTGGAACAACACCCTCGTTGACGGCCACAATCGTTATGCAATTCTCCAGAAGCACCCGGAGATTTGCTTTTCCACCATGCCGCTCCGATTTGAAAGCAGAGAAGAAGTCCTCGCATGGATCTGCAAGAATCAGTTGGGGCGGCGCAACCTCACCCCGGAGCAGAAGCTGTTCCTCATCGGGAAGCAATATGAAGCGGAAAAATCCTCTCAT
>NZ_WKZJ01000027.1:0-2390 GCF_009679715.1 Faecalibacterium sp. BIOML-A1 | reverse complement strand
GTGCGACACGAAGTCGCTTAAATCAACTGTCTGGCTATGACCAGACCTGTTATTCCATTAGCAGTAGTCTACTGTCAACAAAGCAGCTGGTAACGGCTGTGAGGAAGCGTGACAGGACAAGGGTAGCCCCACCCGAAAGGGTTCAAGCCGAAACCGCGAGGTGGAAGCGATAAACTGCAAGCAACAATGTGGTTGGGGAGCCTGACTTGTATGGTATGGTTAATGTAATGTGAATCACTGTTAAACATCGTTAAAGCTGAACAGGCTAAAGTTGCTGACAAGCCTGAACCAAAACGGTAACGCAGCTGGTTGCTCCTCTATAGAGTGGGAACACATGGATTCAAAAGCTGCTGGCGGAGAAGTGAAACCTAACCCATACTGTTGAATAAGCGGAACGTGGTAAGCCCGTATTTCCCCGAGCAATCGGACGGAAACCGTAAGGAGACTTTATGAAATGCGGGTAGAAGAAAGATGGAAAAAGCGAATGCCGACCCTGTAATGGGGACGGATAGAGGTTGCAACATCACCTCGTGCGAAAGCAGGCAGACTTCCATCTATGGTCTTTCTTTACGAGAGAATTTACAGAACTTTTCAAAAAGGAGGAATTGCAAATGAACGAGAAATCGTGTGCACCGACTTGCAGAGCGGGAAATTGGGACAGCATCGACTGGAACAAGGCTCGTGCTTATGTTAAAAAGCTGCAAATGCGTATCGTAAAGGCTCAACAAGAAGGTCATTACAGCAAGGTAAAAACGCTGCAATGGCTGTTAACTCACTCGTTTTACGCCAAAGCCTTGGCAGTGAAGCGGGTAACAAGCAATCGTGGTAAAAATACGGCTGGAGTTGACCATGAATTGTGGCTAACTCCCGAGGCAAAATTCAAGGCAATCAGTAAACTGAAACGGAGAGGATACCGTCCTCAGCCCCTGAAACGTGTTTATATTCCGAAGAAAAACGGCAAACTGCGGCCTCTGAGCATTCCGACAATGACAGACCGTGCCATGCAGACCCTATACAAGTTTGCATTGGAACCGCTTGCTGAAACCTACGGTGACCTCAACTCCTACGGATTCCGAATCGGAAGAAGCACACACGATGCAATCGAGCAGTGTTTCACCGACCTGAACAAGGGCAAGTCTCCTCAGTGGATTCTTGAAGGTGACATCAAGGGATGCTTCGACCACATCAGCCATGAATGGCTCATGGAGAATATCCCGATGGATACGCAGGTTTTACAGAAGTGGTTAAAGTGTGGATACGTTGATACAAAGCAACTTTTCCCCACTGAGGAAGGCACACCGCAAGGTGGAGCCATCTCGCCTACTCTGATGAATATGACGCTGGATGGACTGGAACGGCTCTTAAAGGAACGACTGCCGACCCGCAAAAAGGTCAATGGTAAAACTCATTTTAATAAGATGAACTTCGTGCGCTATGCTGACGACTTTATCGTAACCGGAGAAAGCCCGGAATTTCTGCGTGAAGAAGTGCTCCCTATTATCAGAGATTTCATGACGGAACGTGGGTTGCAGTTATCTGAAGAAAAGACGGTCATCACTCACATTGATGATGGATTTGACTTCTTGGGCAAGAACATCCGTAAGTATAACGGAAAACTTCTAATCAAGCCCTCGAAGCAGTCGGTCGGCTCTCTGCTGAAAAAGATGCGTGAAATCGTCAAGAGCAACAAATCGGCAAAGCAGGATTCCCTGATTCGCCAGCTCAATCCGGTTATCCGTGGATGGGTCAATAACCAGCGATTTGTTGTATCCGCTGAAACATTCAGCAAAATCGACTATCAGATTTACAATTGTCTTTGGCAGTGGGCAAAGCGCAGGCATAAGAACAAAGGCAGACGGTGGATAGCAGCGAAATACTGGCATCGCATCGGAACCCGAAACTGGACTTTTGCCGCAGAGGAACGCACCAAGAAGAACGGTGAGCAATCCTACTTTGCTCTTGAATATGCAACGGACACCAAAATCATCCGCTTTAAGAAAATCGTCTCTAACGCAAATCCCTTCGATGAGCGATGGAGCGGTTATTATGAAGAGCGCGATGGTGAGAAAATGTTGAACAGCACTAACGGACGCGAAAAACTCCTGAAAGTATGGAGAAATCAACACCGCTGTTGCCCAGTATGCAATGAGCCTATTACCTCGGAAACGAGTTTCAAGGTTCATAAGGTGTTCCGAAGCGGGAAGTCGCCATGGCTGGAAATGGTGCATCCCGAATGCCATGCCGTATTGCACAAAAACGATTCTTGTTTTGTTGAGCCGGGTTCCCTGATGGGAGCTTTATGAAAGGCTTGAGCCGTATGAGGGGAAACTCTCACGTACGGTTCTTAGGGGAGGGGCTGGCAGTAATGCCATCCTCTTACCCGATCAGAC
>NZ_WKZJ01000026.1:0-5686 GCF_009679715.1 Faecalibacterium sp. BIOML-A1 | reverse complement strand
GTGCTGAAACAGCTGGAGCAGCTTCAGCAGAAAAAGTCCAACTACAAAACGATTTCTACCACCCCAAACCGCGAAGAATCGCTCTAAACGATCTTTCTGTCACCGATATGCCGTTACAATCAGTGGCAGAAGTACATAATTCATTTGTTTTTTGCTGGCTTTTGGCTATTCTCGCTGGCTAGTGAGTAGAGGCGTACTTTTAAGGCAGAAATTTTCTCCAACACCCCCCATTTTAGGCCACTTTTTCTGTTAATAGTAGAAGCGCCTCTTTGAAAGCCGGTCATTTGTGACCTTTTTGTTAATTCTCAAAAAGATGGTTGTCTTTGGGCTGTTTTCGTTGCCTACCTATTGAGAGGATTTTTTCAAAAGCGGAGATTTGGTCTCAAGAATTACAATTCAATTACAAGTTTCTCACCAATGCTACGAAACAGGCGTTCTCGATGCCTACCAAGTGTAGGGCATCTTTTTCAAGACCATTCTCGGACTATTATGACGTTTTGTTTACAAAATTGCTTGCAATGCTACGAAATGGCCTTTTTCATCGGCTACCAAGTAGAAGGATGTTTTTCGTCCGTCAAAGTCCAGAAATCTTCCATATGTTCCTTGACAAGTGAATAGTTCAATCGTCCGGTACTTCACAAAAGGTACTTCTGTAACTCGCAGCCCGGTCATAACGAAGACGGGGTGGCTGAAATGCCAATGGTGCGGTGCAAGCCCGCCGCCGGACGATTCCCCACTCCTAGGGAAGTCGAGGACCAATATGGGAGACCTTAACTTATTAACGCAGTTGAGCACTTGTTTCGTGCTTTTCTGCGACTGGAGAATTGGAACCCTCCAATTCTCGTTACATACTCTTTGTTCCTGATTTCTGCTTCAGCTGGAGGTGATCAACATTTCAGAATATCTTACCACGCAAACTCCGCTGCCGCCGTTTCTCCCATACCCACGCTTCCTTTTGGAACTTGACCTGAGTCAGACTGCAAAAATGACTTATGTGTTGCTACTCGACCGTGCCACGCTCTCGCAGAAAAATCTCTGGATAGATGAACGTGGATTCGTGTTTGTCATTTTTACGATTTGCTCTTTGGCTGAGCAGCTAGGGCGCAGCACTGTCAGTGTTTCCAGTGCGCTTAAGGAATTGGACGCTGCGGGATTGATTGAGCGCAGACGAACGCGGTTTTCTTCGCCCAATCACATCTTTGTGAAAATTCCAAATGTTGAATAGTTCTGCGTTTTTCACGATTCAAGAACCGCCAAAATCACGATTCTGTGATGCAGATTCTTAATGGCATCTGCAAAAGATATTTTTCCTATGCAGTATAGCAGCCTTTAAGACTGTATCGAAGAAAACTTTCACCTAACCAACGTAATAAAACAAAAAGAGAAAAACGAATAGAATCCATCCATTCCTTTCCGTATTTGCACCACATGAATGAGGAGGTCTGCCCTTGAACAAAGAAAAATCTGAGAAGAAGCCCACCACACGCAAACGTGCGCCGAGAAGTCCGAAGTCCGTGCGCCTGATCGTGGAACGCCATTATATCGGCAATGTGCCGATGAATACGCTTTTTCAGCGGCTTGTGGAAGAAGAAATTCGTAAAACTGCCGAATCGTATCTCGCCGCTGGCTAATTGGACGTTTTACTGCGGAAAAGGGCTTGCATCGTCACGCAGCATCCGCTACAATGTGATTGATGAGGTCTCTTTTCCATTATGGAGGTACACATGGAAAAGGACAAAAAAGTAACTGCTTTATACTGCCGACTGTCAAAAGATGACGGTTCAAACAGCGAAAGCCTGAGCATCCGCACTCAAAAGGCGATGCTTATGGAGTATGCCACACGCAACGGTTTCGGGAATTGCCAGTACTATGTTGATGATGGTTACAGCGGTACGAACTCTGACCGCCCTGCCTTTCAGGAACTTCTGGATGATATCCGGGAAGGAAAGGTGGCAACAGTCATTACCAAAGACCAGTCCCGACTTGGACGCAACCACATCGAAACCGGAACGTATATGGAAATCTTCTTTCCTGAACACGGTGTCCGCTATATTGCAATCAACGATGGTTATGATTCCAACGAGCAATCTCAGATGGATATTGCCCCGTTCCGAAACATCATCAATGAAATGTACGCCAAAGACACTTCCCGAAAAATCAAGAGTGCCCTTCGGACACGCAAGAAAAGTGGAAAGTATATCTCCAGCGGCGCACCGTTTGGCTACCAGAAAGACCCTGCCGACCACAATCACCTTGTGATCGACCCGAACACCGCCCCCGTTGTTGAGTATATCTATTCAATGGCAGAGGAAGGGCTGGGGCTTCACCGCATCGCCAAGCGGCTCCACGATGAAAAAGTTTTGAAGCCGTGTTACTACAAGAAAGAGATGTTTGGCCGCTTTATTGATGATGAAAAGATGTATGATTGGGACAGTGCCTATATCAGTCAGGTTCTGCACAGCCCAGTCTACGCCGGACACATCATCTACGAAGCCAAGCCCACCGTGTCCATGAAATCCAAAAAGCGGCGTTATATTCCGTTTGAAGAACGCGCTATCGTTCCGAATACACATGAAGCAATCATCCCACAAGACCGCTGGGAAAACGTGCAGCGAATCCTTTACAGCCGTTCCGGTTGTTTTATGTGTGATAAGACCGACTATGACAATATCTTCAAGGGCATCGTCCGCTGTGCAGACTGCGGCAGAACGATGTTAGTCAAGGTCGAGCACAGGCGCAAACGTAACAGTGTTCTGGATCAGACCTTTTATTGTTGCAGCACTTATCGGAAATATGGTGCGAAAGCCTGTGACTCGCATAATTTGGAAGCCCGTGTTCTGCATGAAGCTGTCTTTGCGGACATTCAGGCACACGCAAAGGCCGCTGTGAGCAATCGGGAAGCCCTTGTGAAGAAGATTGCAAATCAGATGCACCTCCGGGTGTCCTCTGACCGGGCGCAGCACAAACGGGATTTGAAGCAGTGTAAAGCACGAATCGCAGAAATCGAAGACCTGTATGCAAAACTTTATGAGGACGTATCAAAGGGACTTCTCCCGGAGAAACGTTTTCAAATGCTTGCAGATCGCTACGACAAAGAACAGGCTGAACTGACCGAGAAGATTGAGCAGTACGAGCGGGAAGGCCGTGCTGAACACGATCAGCTGGACAAGATTCAGGATTTTATTGATGAAGTCAGCAAGTACGCTGGCATCACCGAACTGAACTATAAGATTCTGCATCAGCTGATTGACAAGATTCTGGTATCCAGAGCGGAAAAGGTCGATGGCGAATACGTCCAGAAAATCCAGATTTTCTACCGCTTTATCGGCCCATTGGATGCCATCGAGTAACAAAGTCAGAAAAGTCACCTCCGAGAACTATCCTACAGATTCCGGACGGGAGGGAGAATTGATCTTCCGACTTGTCTACCAGCAGGCCGGCTGCAAAAAGCCTGTTTCTCGCCTGTGGCTGTCCAGCATGGAGGAAACCGCCATCCGGGAAGGTTTCGCCCATCTCAAACCGTCAACTGAATACGATGCGCTGTACAACGCAGCACTCTGCCGGGAACGTGCCGACTGGATGGTCGGCATCAATGCGTCCCGGCTTTTTTCGTGCCTGTACAACCAGCCCTTGGCGGTAGGGCGTGTTATGACCCCGGTGCTTGCCATGACGGTGGTTCGGGAAGCTTCCATTGCCGCCTTCACGCCAGAGAAATTCTACACGGTTGCCCTGACCCTTGCAGACGGCGGCACTGCATCCAGCAAACGATTTGCACAGAAAGCGGATGCTGAACTACTGCTTTCCAAATGCCGAAAGGAGGGACGTGTCACAGTGCAGAAGATGGAACGCAAGGAAAAGTCCGAAAGTCCGCCGCAGCTCTACGACCTTACCGCATTGCAGCGGGATGCAAACCGTCTGCTGGGGTTTACGGCACAGCAGACCTTGGATTATGCCCAAAGTCTTTACGAAAAGCGGCTCATCACCTACCCCCGCACGGACAGCCGATTTTTGACGGAGGATATGGCGGCATCCCTGCCGGGGCTGGTGACGAACACGGGCAAGGCGTTTGCTGTGGAAGAGCCGTTTCCCATCCATGTGCAGCAGGTCATCAACGGCAGCAAAGTCACCGACCACCATGCGCTACTGCCTACGAAAAGCATGGCAAAAGCAGACCTTGCCGCCCTCCCTGCCGGGGAGCGGAATGTCCTGCGGTTGATTGCCGCACGGCTACTCTGTGCCGTGGGTGAGCCTTACTGCTATGTAGAAACCACCTTGACTACCATCTGCACAGGCGAAGAATTTACCACCAAAGGCAGAGTTGTGCTGTCCGACGGATGGAAAGCAGTAGAGCGGAAAATGCTGGGCGAACTGCTGGGCAAGCAGAAAGAACAGGCTGTTCTGCCCGATGTGCAGGAGCAAAGCCAGTGCAGCGTTGCCAGTGCTGAACTGAAAGAGGGGCAAACGTCCCCGCCGAAGCATTTCACCGAGGACCTTCTACTTCATGCGATGGAAACCGCCAGTGCAGACAGTATGCCGGAGGGTGTGGAACGTCAGGGCATCGGCACCCCGGCCACCCGCGCCGCAACTATTGAAAAGCTGGTGCAGAAGGGCTTTCTGGAGCGCAAGGGCAACAAGAAAACCAAGGTGCTGCTGCCTACCGACAAGGGCAAAGCCCTTATTACCGTAATGCCCGAAGAGATCCAGTCCCCGGAAATGACCGCCGATTGGGAAACAAAACTGCTGCAAATCGAACGTGGCGAAATGGAGCCGAGTGAATTTATGACTGAGATCAATATGGTGATTACCGAACTGGTAAAGAACACGGAAATGAAAAAAGGAGCGAATGCACTTATGAAAAGCAAGATTATTGGTGTCTGCCCGAACTGTGGTGCAAATGTTGTGGAGCGTGAAAAGGGCTGGTTCTGCGAGAGCCGGGAGTGCCGTTTCGTGCTGTGGAAGGACAATGCGTTCTTCAAGCGTCTGGGCAAGCGTCTGGACGCTCATGTGGCGGACAAGCTGCTGCGGGATGGTCGGGTCCGCCTGAAGGACTGCAAGAGTGCCAAGGGCAAGACCTACAATGCCACCGTGCTGCTGTCCTGTGAAGCTGATGGCCGCAGCAAGTTTTCTCTTGAATTTGAAGGTGGTTGCTGATGGAGCAGAAAAAAGAAGCGGTTTACCTTATCAACGATGAACGCTATCTCCACCTCCGGGAAAACGGTGCAGGAGTCGGCTTTGCCACCTACAACAAGGTAACTGGTGAGCCGCTGGAAAGCGGGCAGATCTCGGAAAAGAACCTGCCGCCCGATGGCAGGAACGCCATTTCTGCCGCCCGGAACTGGTATCTGTTTGAACTTTCGGACGATGACCGCAAGGCCATCCAACAGGAAAGCGTAAAGATCCTCGAAAACATCCCGCAGGCGGGCATCGGCAGACGGCGCATCTGGGAGCCGGAAACGCTGCCGAGGGATATTCGTCTCATCAACAGCCACTATGATGACCTCTATCGCATTCCAGATGGCGGCGTGATTCAGGTGGATTACCCGGATGGGCACAGTTTTACGGCACGGGTGGAACATCTGGATGATTATCACTTTGACATGGGCGGTCTGGGCAATGTGTTCCACATCTGCCAGTTTGCCGAAGTCATGGAACGAAACCATGCCGACTTCTACCCGGAGATTCAGAC
>NZ_WKZJ01000025.1:0-7759 GCF_009679715.1 Faecalibacterium sp. BIOML-A1 | reverse complement strand
CCGTATAGTCTGTGGGGGCCTGCTCCGGCCGGGCGATCTTCGCCTTCTTGCTCTCGTTTACTTTGCCTTCCACCAGATCAAGGCCGTGAGACATGATCAGGCGTCCCAGTTCGAGGGCATAATAATCCTGTTCCTCCGATGCATCCGTTTCCGCCGTGATGACGGTGCCTGCGCCGGAAACTTCCATCTCGTCTGCTGCCACGATGGCCGAGCCGCCGGCTTTCACATCCAGCGTGCTGTTCGCCACGGTGAGCTTGCCGCACCGAATGCCAAACTGGAAGAAGTTGCCTTCCGAGTTCGTGCCTGCAATGGTCACGGTGCTGTTTCGGATGGTGATGTCCTCGTCAGAGCGGCCTGCCCGGATTGCGTCATCACCAACATCCTCATTGATATTGCCCGTAAAGGTGAGGGTTGCGTTATCCAGCGTCAGCGGGCCTTCCGTAAGGATTCCATCGGCGTTGGAAAGGGTGGCTGTGCCGGTAATGGTCAGCTCTTCCGCCAATTGGGAATCGATGCAGCTGGAAACGTCTCCCTCCGCATCCTCGCCCAGCGTGAGGTCGGACTGTTTCAGCGTCAGGGTGTGGGCAGCCGGGTCATAGGACACGGTGCCGTTGCCCAGCACGTCGTTCTGGTTGGTTTCCGTTACCTGCGTGCCTGCTACCCAGAGGTCGTAGGTTTCGCTTTCCTGCTGGTCCGGGTCCACATCCGTCAGTTCCAGATAGGCGTGGTTTGTCTCTTTGACTTCAAAAAAGCTGTCAAGTTTTTCCTGCACGTTGGTGTCGATTTCCGTATAGTTTTCATCATCGCCAGTGCGATACCAGAACCTGCTTACGTCCTTTCCGATGCCCAGCCTACTCAGGCCGAAGTCCATACCGATAGTCGTCACATTCAGGAGCAGGTGGCCGCCGTTGTAGGTCAGATGACCCTGTTCCCCGATGTACTGCTGCGCATGGATCACCAGCTCGCTGCCATGGTTCATGGTAGTGAAATTGGCGATGCCGTATTCTGCATTTGTGATCTTCACCTTGCCATCGATCTGAACGCTTCCCCAGCCGATGCCCGTCTGGAAACCCTTCAGCGTGATTCTAGTATCGGAAGCAATCGTCGTTTTATCGTTTGTAGCGCCTAAAATTCCTTTCGACTGGTTTCCCGCATCGGTATTGGAGAGATCGTATTCTCCCCTTACTATTTCCTTTGCTCCATCAAAGCCGTTGCTTTTCGTTCTGCCCGTTACTTTGCCGTTTGCCACCAGCCTCAGATTTTCTTCACTGAGGGCTTTGACCAGCGAGTAATTCTCCGAGTCCAAAGTTGTGTCCAGCGTCACGTCTCCGTGAAAGGTCAAAAGGCCATGGTCATAGGATACCTCACCCTGAATGTACGGCACCCTCTCATTATCATCGACCCGTCCGACATACTTCGGATACAGAAACACACTTGTCACCCTGCAAGCTGCTCCGATCGTCGGGCTGCCCGCCAGTGCCAGCGGGGCCGCGAGGTTCAGCGCGAGGGCTGCGGAAAGCACCCCGGCGAGGAATTTCTTCCATCTTCGTTTCATTGCAAAAGCCTCCCTTTTTCTACCAATTTTGTTGCAGGAAAAAAGCTCCACGGTTCACTTTTAGGATACCGTGGAGCTTTGGTTTTTGCTATTAACCCGGGGTTAGTTTTTGGTTAATTCCGGGGGGCGTTTTTCTGGTACCACTCGGCCAGGCGGGCGCGGCGGGTGCGGGGGTCGCCGCCCATATCCAGCTTTGCGTACAGCTGGTTGATGTACTGCTTCACCGTGCCTTCGGAGAGGTAGAGGGCGGCGGCGATCTCCTTGTTGGTGCACCGCCCGGCCACCAGACGGGCCAGCTCCCGGTCGCGGTCGGTCAGGGGCAGCTCCGGCGCGGGGGCGGGCAGGCCCAGCCGGGCGGCAAAGGCCCGGCCTGCGGGCAGGATGCGGGCCACGAAGGGCCCCAGGCGCGGCTCGCAGGCGGCCCAGTCCTCTCCTTCCAGCAGGGGGGCCAGAGCGGGATACTGCTCCACAAAGAGCACCCAGAAATCGTCCTGCACAGCGTCCAGCAAAGCCGCTGCCAGCGTGGCCCGGGCCTCGGCCCGCTGGCCGAAGCGCAGCTGCGCCGCCGCCAGCTGGATACGGGCCTGCAGGCCCACCAGCCCGTAGTGCATGGCCTCGCACCGGCGCAGCAGGCCCTCGCTGTGGGCGATCACCTTCACGTACTCCCCCTGCGCCAGCCAGACCTGCTGCTCGATGAGGGACATCATGGGGCGGCAGGGCCCAAAGAAGCTCACCTCGGCCAGCTTGTGCTCCCGGAACAGCTCCGGGGCCTGCTCCGGCCTGCCCTGCAAAGCGTAGAAATAGGCGGCGATGCTTTCCAGCAGATGCACCTGCACCCCGTCGTGCTTTTGCAGCAGGGCGGCGCGCTTGGCGGCAAAATCGTACCCCTCTTTTTCCTTGCCGCACAGGGCCAGCCGCAGGGCCAAAAAGTCGCAGCAGAGGGTCATGTTTTCCTGCCCGGCGGCATCAGCCCGGGCCCGCTCCAGCAGCACGGCGGCTTTCTCCCACGCCCCCTGCAGGTAGGCGGCCTCCGCGTCCATCAAAAGCTCGGCCCCCCGGCCGTGGCCGTTGGTGATTTTATAATAATGGGGCATACACTCGTACATTTCGGCCAGTTCTTTGCCCAGCTCCCCGGGGGCGCGGTAGTACATCATCAGCACCGAGGGGGAGCCGAAGGTCCAGCTGCCGCTGTTGCGCAGGGTGACGGCGGGGCGGCTCATCTGGCGGCTGGCGCTGCGGTGGAGGCGGCTCATCTGGGTGATGTCGTTGTAGAACAAGAAGCTCTGGATGAGGTCGCACTCCCCCAGCAGGTTGCCCCGCTCGGCGGCGGGCCACTCGGGGTGTTGGGCCACGGCGGCTTCCAGCAGGGCTTTCAGCTCCATCATTTTGGGGATCTGCTGCCAGGTGAACATCCGGCGCATCAGCACCAGAATGGCCAGCGGGTGGCGCTGCAGCGCTTCCACCGGGCAGCGGTCCAGCCGCTGCAGCAGCTCGGCGGGGCTGAGGGAGGCAAGCAGATCCCCTGCGTCCGCCTCGATGACGGCAAGGGCTGCGTCGCGGTCGCCGCAGTGCTCAAAGGCCTGCAAAGCGTGGAGGTACTGGGCTTTTTGGGCATACCAGCGGCCATACCGCTGCCAGACCTCCGTTTGCCGGGCGGCGGGCAGCTGGGCAAAGAGCCGCTCGGCGCACTCTTTCATCATGTGGTGGAAGCGGAAGCTCACCCCGTCCGGCAGGCGGGTGACAAAGGCGTTTTGCTGGGTGAGGGCCCGCAGCACCTCCTCCGCGTCGGGCAGGGCGGTGACAGCCCGGGCCATCTCCACCGTGAACTCATCGGCCAGCCCCATCACAGCGAGGAAGCCCCGAGTCTTCTCGGGCAGGGACTCCAGCATGGCGGCGGTGAACATGGCGTAGATGTCCGGCCCCGGCTGCAGCAGGCTCCCCCGCTCGGCCAGGGCATGGAGGTTCAGGTAGACGGCGGAGAACCACCCCTCGCAGGAGCGCAGCAGGCTCTCGGCCTGGGCGGCGGTGATCTCCACGCCGCAGCGGTGGGTGTAGGCCAGCAGCTCCTCCCGGTTCAGGCGAAGGCCGTCGGCCTCGATGCGGTGGAGCCGCCGCCCCAGCCGCACCACCTGCTCCCCGGGCAGAAAGCGGTTGCGGCTGGCCACGATAAGGTGGACGTTCTCGGGCAGGCGGTAGGCCAGCCGACACAAAAACTGCGCCACCCGCTCGTCCCCCAGCAGGTGGAAATCGTCCAGAAAAAGATAGTAGGGCGTTTTGCCGCCCAGCGCGGCACACAGGTCCTCCAGCAGCAAAGCCGCGCCGCTGGCGTCGGCGGGGCAGTCGTAGCCCTCCAGCACCGTCAGCCCGGCGGCGGCAAAGGCCTTCTGCACGCTTTTCCAGAAGATGGAGCGGTTATCCGAGTAGATGCTGGCTTGCAGCACCACGGCCCCCGCCTTGGCCTGCTCTGCCAAGAACCAGCGCACCGCCGTCGTTTTACCGTAGCCCATGGGGGCCACCACCGCCGTGAGCGCACAGGACGCTATGGGCCGCAGCGTCTCCCGCATTCGGTCCGAGATGTAGATGATGTTCAGGTTCTGCCTGTTTCTGGCCATGCGCGTTCCCCTTTTCCTTATGCTAAGGCTATTGTAGCACATTTGCGGCGAAGAGAAAAGTGCGGCAGGGGTGCAAAAAAGCAGGCAGAGCCTTCGCCTTTGCGAAAAGTTCTGCCTGCGTTCTTTTTATAAATTGGGATTCTTGGGAGCGGCGGTTTTGGCTTAGTACATGCCGCCCTTCCAAACCACACTTTTGGAGCCAAATCACGAATATCGGGAAACGTAGACTTTTGTAGAATTATCAAGGCCACAAGCCGATTTTTCCAGATTCTCCGTTTTTGCACGATCCACGCTTTTCTACGCAAATCTACGCCACTTACCGGGCGATTGGCGTAAGTTTTGGCGTAAGTTTCGGCGTAAGCAATTCCGCTTCATGCGTCGAAAATCACAGGTTGCCGACGATCTGTTCAAAGGCTCTTTCAACCGATTCAAAGCTGCTGTGCGTGTAGACATCCAACGTCACACTGGCATTGGAGTGTCCCATCAGGTATTGCAGGCTTTTTACATCCAGCCCGGCCTGTTGAACATTGGTGCAGAAGGTGTGTCGCAGCACATGAGGTGTAATGCGCGGAACCGGTTTGCCGTACGCCTTCTCAAACTTTCCCTGCACGCCACGCATATAGTTTTCCAAGTGCATTGCCACCTTCGGCATTCCGGACTTGTCCAGAAAGAGGAATCCGCTGCAACCATCCACCAGCGCTTCCACTTTCGTGGACGCTCTGGCTTTTACTACACGCCGCAACGCTGCACAAACGGTATCTGTCATGGGAACATTGCGGATACCGCTTTTTGTTTTCGGCGGTGTGACAAAGTAGGGCTTTTCAGCCGTCCGGCAAAGCTGCCGCCGGACATGGATACAGTGCCGTTCAAAGTCGATATCTGCTCGTGTCAGGCCGTACAGCTCGCTCACACGCAAGCCGGTTCCCATAAGAATGACGATATCATCATAATAGTTGCCGCCATAGTCTTGAACGAATTGCAGATATTTCTCCTGCTGTTCTCTGGTCAGGGCATTGCGCACATAAGCGTCCTTCGGCACAACATCGGACAGCTTGAACTTGAATGGATTCTTGCGGATGATGTCATCCTCCACCGCCATCTCAAACGCCGGTCTGACAACGCTTTGCAGGATTCCTATGGTGTTTTGCTTGAAACCGCTGTCATGCAGAAACACGAACCAGCCTTTCGCATCGGACAATTTTACCGTTTTAATGGCTTTTTGCCCGAAAGGGTCAGCATGAATCCGCTTGACCGCTGTGTTGTACGACCGAAGTGAATTGGGTTTCAACCCACGTTTCAGGTTCATATAGCGGTCAACCAGATCAGCCACTGTCATCTCTCCGGCAGCATAGTCGATGCCGTCTGCCAGATCGCGCCACAGTTCTTCCTCTTTTTTCCGCAGCTCTGTCAGGGATTTAGCGTAAATACAACGCCGTTTCTTGTGGATATCGGTATAACGATAGTCGTAGGTGCCGTTTGCTCTCTGGCTTTCGCCATCCTTCAAAACACGGCCCTTGCTATCCTTGCGCTTTTCAGGCATTTAGAAGCTCCTTTCTGTGAAAAGCGCATATAGGGGTTAATTTTAGTATACCATACCGACCATGCGATTTCCACCGATATCGAATAGAAAAGACGTTGCATCATTCTCAAATAGAATACGCCATCTGAGAAGGTTGCCGCCAGATTGTCCGGGTCTTGTGGAGCGAGAGCCGAACGGGAACCGTGAAAGCAGTCCCAGTAGATGTTGCCTTTAGCTCGTTCCGGGTCAATGTGCTCGCTGTTGGAAAGGTTGAAACTGCGGTCATTGTGCTTGGGGTTATAGGTGCCGTGGGTTCCGGCTCGTCCGTTGTGTCGCGTTAATTTCAGATAGACATCCCTCTTTTCCTGTATTTTTTGTGTACGGCCACTCGTGCGATCAAATCACAGAAGTGATACAATTCTTCTAAGCAACGGGTCTCGCATTTCAAGACCGTGTCTTGAAATCTTCTCTCGGTTCTGGCCAACCTGCTGGCCGGGTTTTGCGCGGCTCTCTACGCCGAGGTGCTTGCCCGTTGCCGCAACGCCCCCTCTACCCCGTTTTTCATCACCGCGGCCATCCCCCTCATCCCCGGCAGCACCCTATATTACTGCATGAACGCCGTCGTCTCCAACGACCTGCCCGCCGCCGAGCATTTTGGGGAGCAGACCTTTCTGGCGGCGCTGGGCATTGCGGGCGGCATGGCCATCGCATGGTGTCTGGCCGATTTAAGCCGGAAGCTCCAGGGGCGGCTGTAAAGCGCGTGCTGCGCCGCGCCCCGGCTGCTTGACAAGCTGGTTTTTTCTGGATACAATAGAAAAAACCTCGGAGACGCTCCGGGAAAGGAACATTTGGATGAGATCGAACACGAAACAGGCCCTGCTGGTGACGCTGGTGGGCGTGACGCTTTTTGTGGCGCTGCTGCGGCTTTCGGACGTTTTGGCCTTTGCCGCGCAGCTGGTGGATCTGGTGCTGCCCATTTTGGCGGGCGGCATTCTGGCGTTGTTCCTCAGCGTGCCCATGGCCGGGCTGGAAAAGCGGCTGGGGCGGCTGTTTGCCAAAGCGAGAAAGCAGCCCTCGGGCAAGGCGCTCCACCTGCTGAGCTTTCTGCTCACCCTGCTGGGGGTGGTGCTGGTGCTGGTGCTGGCCCTGACGCTGCTGATCCCGGAGCTGGTGCAGTCCTTCCACAGCCTGTATCTGCAAATTGAAGCCAACATCCCCCGCTGGACGGCCTACCTCCACGCCCAGGACCCCGACATGGGCTGGCTGATGAGCCGGTTGGAGGGCATCGACTGGGAGCAGCTGCTGCACAAGGTGACCTCCGGCCTCGACACGGTGCTGGTGAACGCGGCGGGGGCCGTTTCCGCCACGGTGAATCTTGTGGTGACGGCCTCCTTTGCGCTGATCATCTCCGTCTACCTCTCGCTGGGGGCACAGAGCCTGGGCCACCAGGCCCGCACCCTGGTGCGCGCCTACCTCAAGCCCGGCCATGCCGCCTGGGTGCTGAAGTTCTGCCGCCTGTTCCGCCAGTCCTTCGCCAACTTCCTCACGGGCCAGTGCAGCGAGGCGGTGATCCTCGGCATGCTTATGAGCCTCGCCTTCTCCCTCTTCCGCATCCCCTACGGCAGCCTGGTGGGGATGCTCACCGCCATCTGCGCCATCATCCCCTATGTGGGGGCTCTGCTCTCCTGCGTCATCAGCGTGCTGCTGGTGCTGCTGGTGGACCCCCTGCTGGCGGTGCGCGCTTTGCTGGTCTACCTTGCGGTGCAGTTCATCGAGAACCAGTTCATCTACCCCCGGGTGGTGGGCAAATCGGTGGGGCTTTCGCCCCTGTACACCCTTGTGGCAGCCATGATCGGCGGCAAGCTCTTCGGCATCCTCGGCATCCTCTTCTTCATCCCGCTGACGGCGGTGGTGCTGGAGCTGGTGAAGGAAGACGCCTGCCGCCGCCTGCGCACCAAAGAGACGCTGCAATAAATAAATAAATAAATAAATAAATAAACAAACAGCGGCCCCGCAGACCTTTTTCAAAGTCTGCGGGGCCTTGTGCTGTGGGGCTATTTTACCTGCACGGTC
>NZ_WKZJ01000024.1:0-8382 GCF_009679715.1 Faecalibacterium sp. BIOML-A1 | reverse complement strand
CCACAGCATCCCATACAGTGTAGCATACCGCTGGAGAGCGGTCTATAAATACTACTCTTTTATAATACGAGGAGGTGGTGTGTAATGGCAAGGATCTATGCGGCCCTGATCCGCAAGGGCATCAAAACGCTGGAGGATGTGCCCGCCCGGCTGAGGGATGCCGTGGCAGCGCTGCTGCAGGAGGACGGCCATGCTTAACGTTTACTCCCGCGCAAGGGATGGCGAAACGCTGCTGAGCCGCAGCTTCCGCGCAAAGGAATTTGCCTGCAAAGACGGCACCGACCCTTTGTTTGTGGACAGCGAACTGGTGCAGGTGCTGCAGGCCATCCGTGACCATTTTGGCGTACCGGTGGTCATTACCAGCGGCTACCGCACCGCTGCACACAACAGGGCTGTGGGCGGGGCGGTTTACAGCCAGCATCAGTATGGCCGTGCCGCGGATATCCGGGTGTCCGGCGTGCCGGTGGAGCAGCTTGCCGCCTACGCCGAGACCCTGCTGCCCGGCACCGGCGGCATCGGCCGCTACCCCGCAAAAGGCTTTGTCCATGTGGATGTGCGCAAAGCAAAAAGCCGGTGGGTCGGGTAAAGGCGGTGAACGGAATGGAAACGATCTTATCCGCTGTCATTGCCGGGGCCGTGACCCTGATCGGCGTGCTGATTGCCAACAGCCGCAGTCAGGCCGTGACCGACACCAAGCTCGAAGAGCTGACCCGCGAGGTGCGTGAGCATAACAATTTTGCCCGCCGCGTACCGATTTTAGAAGAACAGATGAAGGTGGCCAACCACCGCATCGCTGACCTTGAACAAAATGAGAAAGTGAGGAATTGATATGAACTTTGGTAAAATTTCTGCCGCCACCATCGCCCGCACCGCTGTGCTGCTGCTTGCCCTGACCAATCAGGTGCTGAGCGCTCTGGGCAAACCTATGCTGCCCATTGAGAGCCAGACTGTGGAACAGCTGGTGACCGCCGGCATCACCACCGTGGCCGCGCTGATCAGCTGGTGGAACAACAACAGCTTCACCTCTGCAGCCATTCAGGCCGATGCCGAATACGCCCGCCTGAAGCAGAAAAGTGAGTGAGAAAGCCCTCGAAGCAGTGTATCAGTAGTACTTTTTGACTGAAAAGTATTACTGATGCAGTCGTCTTTCACAGCAGCCCCGGAAGGCACCCAGACAGCCTTTCCGGGGCTTTTTTGCTGCCCAGATGATTCGTTCACGCAGATTCAAGAACGTTTCGCGCAGGTTTCGATGACTTTCGCACTGAAATCATGTATAATCCGGGCAGAAGCAAATCGGAAAAGAGCAGTCAAGAGACTGTAAGCGGCCCCCTAACGCCCCAACGTAAAGGGACTGTTGCAAAATAGTCCCAACGAAAAAAAAGAGATAGGTTTCCCCGAAAGGGGGTGCCCATCTCATTTTTTGTTGTAAACTGAGGTTGTAAAAAAACAGATAGAACCCGCGTTCCGGGTGCATTGCAGCATACCAGAGCGTGGGTTCTCTTTGATCTATAAAGTTTAATCGTCGTCGCTGTCCAGCTTGAGCACAGCGGTAAAGGCTTCACTGGGCAGGGAAACGCTGCCCAGCTGACGCATCTTCTTTTTGCCTTCCTTCTGCTTTTCCAGCAGCTTCTTTTTGCGGGAGATGTCGCCGCCGTAGCATTTGGCAAGCACGTCCTTGCGCATGGCTTTGACCGTTTCACGGGCAATGATCTTGCCGCCGATGGCAGCCTGTACCGGGATCTCGAACAGGTTGCGGGGGATGTTATCCCGCAGCTTTTCGCAGATGCGGCGGCCCTTGGCATAGGCGTTATCGCGGAACACGATCATGGACAGCGCGTCCACAGGGTCGCCGTTGAGCAGGAAGTCCAGCTTGACAAGGTCGCTCTCGCGGTACTCCTTAAACTCGTAATCGTAGCTGGCGTAGCCCCGGCTGCGGCTCTTGATGGCATCAAAGAAGTCGTACACGATCTCGCCCAGCGGCAGAGCATAGTGCAGATCAACGCGCACATCGTCCAGATACTTCATGTCGATCAGCACGCCGCGCTTGTTCTGGCACAGATCCATCAGGCCGCCCACATAGTCGTTGGGGGTGTACAGGTGCACATCCACAAAAGGCTCTTCCTGCTTGACGATATTGGAGGGGTCGGGGTAGCTGGAAGGATTGTCGATCATCTCCACAGTGCCGTCGGTCAGGGTAAGGCGGTAGCGCACGCTGGGGGTGGTGGTGATGATATCCAGATCGAACTCGCGTTCCAACCGCTCGGTGATGATCTCCATGTGCAGCAGGCCAAGGAAGCCGCAGCGGAAACCGAAGCCCAGCGCGGCGCTGGTCTCCAGCTCAAAGGTGAGGGAGGCATCGTTCAGCTGCAGCTTTTCCAGTGCATCCTTCAGGTCGGGGTACTTGGCACCATCAGCGGGGTAGATGCCGCAGAACACCATGGGCTTGACCTGACGGTAGCCGGGCAGTGCTTCGGCGGTGGGATTATTGGCCAGCGTGACGGTATCGCCCACGCGGGTGTCCTGCACGGTCTTGATGCTGGCGGTCAGATAGCCGACCTCACCAGCCTGCAACTGGTCACAGGGAGAAAGGTTGGTAGCACCCATGTGGCCCACTTCTACCAGCGTGAACTCCGCGCCGGTGGCCATCATGCGGATGGTATCGCCGGGCTTCACGGTGCCCTCAAACACACGGATATAGACGATAACGCCCTTGTAGCTGTCGTAGATGCTGTCGAAGATCAGCGCCTTCAGCGGGGCATCCGGGTCGCCGGTGGGAGCAGGAATGTCGGTGACGACACGCTCCAGCACCTGATCCACATTCAGGCCGGTCTTGGCAGAGACGCGGGGCGCATCCAGACAGGGCAGGCCGATCACGTCCTCCACCTCCTGCGCCACCTCGTCCGGGTGGGCGCTGGGCAGGTCGATCTTATTCAGGATGGGCACCAATTCCAGATCATGCTCCAGCGCCATGTAGGTGTTGGCCAGCGTCTGAGCTTCCACACCCTGGGTGGCATCCACCACAAGGATGGCACCCTCGCAGGCGGCCAGACTGCGGCTGACCTCGTAGGCAAAGTCCACGTGGCCCGGGGTATCGATGAGGTTGAACTCGTAGGTCTTGCCGTCCTTGGCGGTATAGTTCATGGTGACAGCGCGGGCCTTGATGGTGATGCCGCGCTCGCGCTCAATGTCCATGTTGTCCAAAATCTGGTCTTCCATGGTGCGCTCGTCCACACTCTTGGTCAGCTCCAGAATACGGTCCGACAGGGTGGATTTGCCGTGGTCGATGTGTGCAATGATACAGAAATTGCGGATATTGTCTCTTGCCATGTAGTTCCTCCGGGAGAAATTTAAGCTTCCAGTATCCAATCCTCGACATCCACGATCTTTCCGTGCTCGAGGTAGACGCGGGGCACGCGGCGGGACACGCCGCACAGCACCTCGTAGGAAATGGTGTCGGTCTTGCGGGCGATGGTCTCGGCAGTATCACTGACGCTGCCGCCCCACAGGATGGCTTCGTCGCCCTCGTGGATGTCCGGGATACCGGTCACATCCACCATCATCTGGTCCATGCACACGCGGCCCAGCACCGGGCAGGCCTTGCCGTGGATCTCCACGATGCCCTTGCCGCAGCTCAGCTGGCGGGGATAACCGTCCGCATAACCGGTGCACAGGGTGGCCACCAGCGTGGGCTTATCGGCGGTGAAGCGGCGGCCATAGCTGGCGCTCTGACCGGGCTGCATTTCCTTGACCATGCTCACCACGGTCTTGAGGGTCATCACCGGCCGGAACTGCCCAAAGCGCACCTCGTCGCTGGGGTCGTAGCCGTAGAGGATGATGCCGGGCCGCGCCATGCAGCGCTCCCGGGCCAATCCCTCGGGCCAGTCCGGGTGCAGCATCACGCCCGCAGAGTTGTCACAGTGGACGGTCTGTGGCTCGCGGCCTGCCGCCTTGAGCGCATGGAACGCTCTGACGAACAGTGCGTGCTGCTCCGCGGTGTAGGCAACGTTCTCTTCGGCGGTGTCGTCGGCCACCGAGAAGTGCTGGAACAGGCCGGTCATCTCAAGGCCCGGCAGCGCACACACAGCCAGCATTTCGCGGATGGCGGCATCAAAATCGGTGCGCAGGGCAAAGCCGATGCGGCCCATGCCGGTATCTGCCTTGAGGTGGATCTTTACTCTGCCGCCTGCCTTTACGGCAGCAGCGGAAAGGTTCTGCGCCTGCTCGGTGGAGTAGCACGCTACGGTGATATCCTCGTGGATGAGGGTCTGGGCGTACTCCGGCTGAACATGGCCCAAAATAAGGATAGGCAGAGTCTGCCCGTCCTGACGCAGCTGCACGGCCTCGGTCAGGCAGCTCACTGCCAGCCATGCTGCACCCTCCTGCGCAAAAACGCGGGCACACTGCACAGCGCCGTGGCCATAGCTGTCGGCCTTGACCACCGCGCACAGCGGCAGTTCACCGGCCCGGGCTTTGACGGCCCGGAAGTTATGCCGCAGGGCATCGAGGTCGATCTCGGCCCAGACGTGTTTTTCAAAAGGTTGAGTCTTCATGATTCATTCTTCCTCGTTTGTAATTGCAAAGCTGCCGCGCCCGGTGTGGACGGGCCGCCAGCCATCGATGCCGCTCTCCTGCAGTGCGTGCAGGGTTTTCTGGCGGAAAGCGTGGTCGGTGCGGCAGCGCTCCTTGACGAACTCCTTGGTCTGTTCGCGCACGGTCACGCCGTCGGCAGGGCAGACGCTCTTGACGATGGGCAGCCCCTCGGCGTTCACTGCGGAAATGACCTCCTGCTCGGTGGCCAGCAGCATGGGCCGGATGAGGGTGAGGTCCCGGCGCGAAAGATAAGTGACCGGCGAGAAGCAGCCGATGCGGCCCTCCCGCCAGAGATTCATGTAAAAGGTCTCCACGGCATCGTCCAGATGGTGGCCCAGCGCCACCTTGTTGCAGCCCAGTTCCTGCGCCGCCGTGTGCAGTGCGCCGCGCCGCAGCTTGGCGCACAGGGCGCAGGGGTTCTTCTCCTTGCGGTAGTCGAACACCACAGGGCCGATCTCGGTGCGGCGGATCTCATAGGGGATATCGTACCGGGCAAACAGCTCCTGCAATACGGTATAATCCATGGGCCTGCCGCCGAACTGCGGGTCCAGCGTGACGGCCTGCACCGTAAAATCAAAGCCGATGTACTTGCGCAGTTCGGCAAGGCCGATGGTAAGGGCCACGCTGTCCTTGCCGCCGGAAACGCCCACCATCACTTTATCGCCGGGGGCGATCATTTCATAGTCCTGCACAGCCTTGCGCATCAGGCCGCACAGACGCTGCATCGCACGGGAACTGCTCATGACAGGGTCACACTTTCCACAAGGTTCACAATGTCGTTGATGGAGGCAAGCTTTGTCAGGCCGGAAACATACACCACGTCACCGCTGGGGTAGGTAATGGTGGCCAGCACCGCATAATACGCCTGAATGTCGCAGCGCACGGCCTCCACCTCGGCACCGTCCACGGTCAGGTTCACCTTGCGGGGCTTGATGACGCCATAGGCCTGCTTGAGGTCCTTCTCGGACGCATCGATAAAGTCTGCGTAGCTGTCGGCAGTGCCGCGCTGCAGCAGCACAGCTTCGTAGTCCTCACCGTCGGCGCTGTCTGCCGTGGCGAGTTCCAGCACGGTACCAAGGGTGCTGTCCTCGGTCATCTGGCATACCTTCCAGACGGAACTGTCATAGTAGACGGAAACGCCGTTTGTGCCGGTGTAGTGGGTGTCCGGGTTTGCGGGCACGCTGCGGTTGACCAGCAGCGTTAAAATAATGTAAGCAATGATGCCCAGAGCAACAAAGATGCCCATAGCGGCCAGAAGCTTGGAGGTGCGGCGCTGGGCAGAGGCGTTGCGGTCGATGTCGTTTGGCATGTAAAAAATTCTCCTTGTATCAGTGCGCAGCAAAAGCTGCCATATCCTTTATAGTATACCACACCCGCAGACAAAATTGTAGCGGGCAGCGGCAGAAAATGTGCGGCCGTGGGCAGAAAATTTTGCAGAAAATGCGTTTTTAGAAATAGCGAGGATTCAAGAGAAAACGTGAGATTTTGCAAGATTGAAAAAATTACAATGAAAAAATCAAAAAATGCTGTTGACAGGCACCTTTTTATGATGTATACTGACACTCGCGCCCCAGAAAGGCGCCTGAAACGTACAAAAAGCTTATCAGGAGGAAATAGATATGAGCACTACTCTCGTGAAGCCCGCTGAAGTCGAGCGCAAGTGGTACCTGCTCGACGCTGCCGGCAAGAGCCTGGGCCACGTCGCTGCTGAGGCCGCTGTTCTGCTGCGCGGCAAGCAGAAGGTCGATTATACCCCCAACGTGGACTGCGGCGATTTCGTTGTTGTCATCAACTGCGATCAGGCTGTTCTGACCGGCAAGAAGGCCGAGCAGAAGTTCCACATCACCCACAGCAAGTACATCGGCGGCCTGAAGAAGGTCCAGTACAGCAAGCTGATGGCTGAGCACAGCGATCTGGCCATGACCTACGCTGTCAAGGGCATGATCCCTTCCAACACCATCGGTGCTAAGGCTCTGACCCGCCTGCACTGCTACCAGGGTGCCGAGCACGCTCACGCAGCTCAGAAGCCCGAGAAGATCGAGTTCTAAGAAGGAGGCAATCGAACATGTACGAAACCAAACCTTATTTCTACGGCACTGGTCGTCGTAAGGATTCCGTTGCCCGCGTTCGTGTTTACACCGGCACTGGCAAGATCACCATCAACGATCGTGATATCGACAACTACTTTGGTCTGGAGACCCTGAAGCTGATCGTCCGTTCTCCGCTGGTCCTGCTGGGCCTGGAGGGCAAGTACGATGTCGTCGTCCGCGTTTCCGGCGGCGGTGTTTCCGGTCAGGCTGGCGCTATCCGCCACGGCCTGAGCCGCGCTCTGCTGCAGCAGAACGAGGAGAACCGTGCTGCTCTGAAGAAGGAAGGCTTCCTGACCCGCGATCCTCGTATGAAGGAACGTAAGAAGTATGGTCTGAAGGCTGCCCGTCGTGCACCTCAGTTCTCTAAGCGCTGATTTTACCCGTATTGCAAACTTTGCAGCTCTGCCTTGGCAGAGCTGCTTTTTTATTGCAAGTTTTCTGCTGAACTGGGGTGCGCGATTGCGCACATCAGGCGGTTGCCCCGCATTTTTTTGATTCCTATACATCCTGCCTAAAAAATGGAGAATTATTTTTCACAATGCGCGCGAAAGGGGTTGAAACCTGCGTGAATGCAGTTTGACCCGGGGGGGATGTATTACAATAAACAAGAAAAGGGGGAAACCCCGACTGTAAAGGATAGAATCAGAAAGGATGTGTTTTATCGTGAGAAAAATCTCAAGACGGGCAGTTTTGCTTTTAGGCGGCGCATTGACACTGACTGCACTGACAGGCTGCTGGCCCAGCGGCATCAGCAGTTCAGAGCAGACAAAAAATGCAGTAAAGACTGCACTGAAAGCGGCAGTTGAGCAAAGCGAGGATTCTTATAATCTGGTCGAAAACAAAGCGCTGAGCGTAAAAGCACGGGCCATTCTGGAGGCATATCTTAAGGAAGTTGAGGCTGGATACACGGATGTCTTTGAGTCTCAGAATGTAACCCATATTTGGCCGACAGATGTAACTGTCGGTGACGACGGATTCGGAACGGCTGTCTTTTCCATGCCGGAGAATGCTGTTGATCCGCAGGCGTGGAAAAGAGCTGCGAATGCATTGGTGGCAAATTTTCTGTGTTATTATCAATACAATGGCAATACTGTTGAGTACTGCGTTGAAATTGTGAAGCAGGAGGCCGCAGATGGACAAGGTGAAGCGGCAGACTATATGGTGATTTTTGCCAAAAAACATGATGGGGAGGAAGGCGGAGAAATCTGGACGCCGCCGGCACTCTGATATTTTTTGATACCAGCATCCCTGTATAAACCCGGAGAAAAAGATTTGACAAAGCTTTCCGGCAAAAGAAAAACGCCTCAGAATTTCTTCTGAAGCGTTTTTTGTTCAAGTCGGCGACTACCTATTTTCACACGCCGTTTCCAGCGAACTATCTTCGGCACAAGTGAGCTTAACTTCTGTGTTCGGAATGGGAACAGGTGGAACCTCACCGTCATCGACACCGACCGATCTGACTGAACCAGTATAACATGTTTGTTGTACTTTGTCCAGTATTTCTTAGAAGGACGTGCCTTCAAAACTGAATAATCACTGCTCACATTTTTTCGTTGACTCTCAGAGTCTCAAGCGAATTGTGGTCAAGCCCTCGACCTATTAGTACACGCTTGCTGAATGGATCGCTCCACTTACACATCGTGCCTATCAACCTTGTAGTCTTCAAGGGGTCTTACTTGTTTAAAACAATGGGATATCTTAT
>NZ_WKZJ01000023.1:0-11540 GCF_009679715.1 Faecalibacterium sp. BIOML-A1 | reverse complement strand
TGGTGCAGTAAAGCAATCCAAATCCGAACCATTTTCCTTTGATGCGGCTTGGGCCGCTTCCTCAAACGTGATGGTCTGTGTACCTTCTTTATAGTTAAAGGTTATCAAAACCTTATCATCGTACAGATAAATCGAATTGATGAACGTATCCACCAACGCTTGCCTCTGGTCTTTCAGGCTCATGTCCAGTTTACGGAAGCGCATCAGCCAGAAACGGATAAATTCCTCTTTGATTTTTGGCTTTGCCAGCTTTTCTTCCGCAATGCGGGCTTCAAGCTCACGCTTGGTTTCTTCGAGCTGTTCCAACCGTTCCTTGGTGGAACTGGTGAGGATTCCGGCTTGAATTGCGTTGAGCATATTCTGGATACCCGATTCTGCATCCCGGAGCTGTTTCTCATAGAGAGGAAGGTTGGTGTTCTCTCGGTCTTGCAGCTCCATGACCTTGGCGATAATGGATTCCATGGCGGCATCGTCCCGGACAAGCTGCATGGTCTGGTTCACCACCAGATCTTCCAGCCACTGTTTGCGGACAGTTTTCTTCTTGCAGCCCTTCTTCTTTTTGGCCGTGGCACATTTATAGTAGCGGTGGACTTCTCCCGTCCGGCTTGTGCCGCTTTCGCCAAACATCAGCGCACCGCAGCAACCACAGTGCAGCTTGGTTGTCAGCAGGTAATCGTCCTCTGCCTTTCTTCGGGCAGGGGCTTTCTTGTTTTTGGCAATCTTTTCCTGCACATCATCGAACAGTTCCAGCGGCACGATGGGCGGAATCGCATCCGGCACGACCACATCCCGGAATTTCAGTTCTCCGATATAACGCCGGTTTTTGAGCATGTGCTCCACGCTGTTGTAAGAAATTCGCCTCCGACCGGGTTCTTGATGCCGTTTTCATTCAGCCAGTCCCGAATCTCTTTCATCGTGAGGCCATCCCGATACTTCGTGAACGATTCCAGCACGAAAGGGGAGGCAAGCGGGTCGATGTGAAATTTCCGCTCGGAATCCAGCGTATATCCAAACGTTCCACGACCACCGTTGCAGCGGCCTTTCAGGATGTTCTCTGTCTGTCCACGGACAACCTTTTCGGCAAGGTCGGCAGAGTAGTATTCTGCATAGCCCTCCAGAACCGATTCCAGAATGATACCCTCTGGCCCCTCGGAGATGATCTCCGTAGCCGACATGAGCTTGACACCGTTCTTCTTCAGCTGGGTCTTATACCGGGCACTGTCGTAGCGATTCCGGGCAAAGCGGTCAAGTTTCCAGACCAGAACAATATCAAACAGCTTCTTGTCGCTGTCCTTTATCATCTGTTGGAATTGAGGGCGATTATCCGTCTTGGCAGAGATGGCGCGGTCAATGTAGTGCTTGACGATAGTGATGTCATTCTTTTCGGCATAGGCCGTGCATTCACGAATCTGGCCTTCGATGGATTCTTCGCGCTGGTTATCACTGGAATAGCGGGCGTAGATCACAGCGGTCATGGCAAGCACCTCTCTTTACACGTCATTGAACGGTGGAGCGTTCTTTCAAAGCACTGTTTCGTATAATGTATATACCATGTTTTGATGGAGAAATCAAGACTTTTTATTATCTTCAGTTTTTCTTTTTGAACAATTGACCCAACAGCCACCCCTCTCGTTGAAACGAGGTGACTGTTGGGCCGACTTGCTCGGATTCCTTTATTCTTCGTTTAGCTGGACGATGGTATTATAAAAGATTTTGTTTGGAATAACGACTTGAAGAACACCCTTTTTCAAAAGTGCTTCTATGCGTTTCATGACATACCAGTCACTTACCGGAGCAGAAATCGCTTTTAATACGTCTGCGGTAAGTTCACCAACCGAAATAGGAATTCTCGATACTAAACTAATAATTCTCTGGTCGAAATAATCTATGTTAACGCTTTTAACATCGTTCGCATGCCAAATACGCATGGAGGTGTTTTCGTTTAATAGCTTTCCCCATCTTTTGGCATACTCGGTAATAGTTTCTTCCGTCAAATACTTTTGTGAGATCTTATCGGTTTTCCCTTCCATAAATTCTTTCAGACCTTCTCTGGATGCAAGCAAAATTCTATTTGTACCATACTTTGCTGCATAGTAACAAATATAATAAATGCCGCACCAACAATCGGCAGAACTCCTGACCCAAACACGCAGTGGCTTATGATTTATCATATCACATTGAACCGCATTCGCTGTACCATGATATTTCGACCACAGTTGTCTAGCTTCAATTTGGCTGTCAGGATAATATTCTGAAAGGCAATTCACGAATTGTTTGCAACGATATTCTGAATCGCAAGCATATTGAAGTTCTCCCATTGATAACATAAACGGAAACAACTTTACACTTTCGACGATGCCTAAAGCTGCTAACATATTGACATCACTGGGTTCAAAAACAATTTCATCCATAGCTGGTCAGAATCATAATTTCGGGATAGTGACTTGTGTAGTTGCACTCCAATAGATTGGTTTGCTTGAGCCAACCACTCCAAAATAACACCCAACGCTGCAATCAAGATAAGTTCCAACATCATAGAAGTCATATGTATAGGTTGTATTATATATACTTTGTTCTGGAACTAGTGCTGTCGTTGAAAATGGGCAGCTTCGTTCGATGTTATCGGAATAGCTCGTGTAGTAATCCGTTCCTGAAACATTTTTTATTAAATCCGGGCCAATACCGACGGTAGTTCCACTCATATAAAAGCCCAATCCATTGGCCTTTGTATAAAGAACTCTCCATGTTCCATCAATATACGATACAACTCTTGAGCCGTCTGTATTAGAAACAGGAACGCGCATTGGAACCTCGGCCAAAACATAAAATCCGAGATTCTCTTGTTCTTGCACAGAAAGATTGAGAAGTTCTTCTATCGAATAATCATCGATCTTTCTCTTATTTCCAGTTGCAAATGCTGGCTGAATGGTCAGGAGAAATAAAACCGTGACCAATAGAATGGAAATCAGCCGTTTGATTTTGTTAGTTATAGTATACTGCCTCCTAATTTATTTTTTTCTTCACTCAATACACTAAAGCTCCATTGGAATCACCTTCATTAAATTTTCCCCTTCAGGTGTATACTCCTCGGCAAATAAATGTGAACCATACAAATGCTGAAACTACTAGAATACTGTTGGAATAGAAAATATTGTGACCTTACACTGCTTTGGGTGATTACTTTGCTTTCCTTCATTGAATAGCTAGAACAACAGCTACTATCAAGAACAAAGTTGAAAGCCCAAGCTGAACCCATGCAATTTTTTCGTTTTCGGCATTGTTACAGCCTTTGGAGGATACTGCCACTTGGATATAATGCACTGCTACGATTCCATATGAGAAAAACAAAGAAGCCCAAGCATAAGGTACTGCGCTTTTATCTGTCAATCGGACAAGATTACTAGTCCATACTGAAATGCAGCCCCAAAGAGCAAAAGGAGCAATAAGAAAAAAGTTGCTTTTGCCTTTTTTCATTCTTAGCCTCCCACAGCTTGATGGTACGATTTTGTAGTATCCATAAGGTGTCCACCGGAATCATACGAATACAAAATATCATGATAGCAATGGGTAATGTCTATCATATGAGTTTAGTTGCGATCAAGCGATTCAGGGACATCCGGCTGATACGCTGTAAAGCAGCAGGTGCTATTCACACTTAAGACTGCAATCGCCATTGCAAAAGCACATGTAATTTTACTCAGGAAAAAAATCAGTTTTTGTGAATTCTGTTTCATATTGTCCTCCACATTACATAGAATACGTTACATCGACTTCATTGTTTGTTCCGCGAGGAGTTCCCTTCAGCCAGCAAGTATGAGAAGCAATACCATTATAAGCGTTACTGGTAAAGGTGAGTTTTGCCGAACTGGAGTTATACGTCAAACTTGCATCACTATATGTGGAACCCAAAGTTGTAATCGAATAGTCCCATGCATTTGTGACTTTGTTATTCGTCACTGTCATATAAAAATATGCATGAATCACCACTCCCTTATACGAAACCTTCCAAGAATTCGACGATTTCGCTACACGAGAAATTGAATTGTCCACTGACTCGATAGTAATAGTTGCTGGATCACCATTACTGTCAACTACCGCAATTGCGAGCTTCTCGTTTGCCTTCAGTTGATCGAGATTGCTAAAAGTAACAACATTGTTCTTAACGGTAGCTTTCGGTGAATTCGATTCAGCGAAGGCAGACTGAACGCCAAACGACATTACAACCGCAATAAAAAGCAGACTCGCCGTAAGTTTTTTGATGAATTTTCTTGTACTCATGATCACATTTTCCTTTCCTTATTTTGATTTGATTGCTTTTACGACTAAATAAATGACCAGTATGCCGATGCAGAGCGAAATAATTGTCAATGCCTCTGCCGTTGCATTAAGGCAAGCACCAATAAAATAAACCAATACCAAAAATGCAACAAAAGCGATAAGAAGCAGCACCCATTTGTTTTTTTTCATGTTATCACCTCCCTATCTACAAAAGTTGGCATTAAATTTTTGTTGAACCAAAGGAATTGTTGAGAATACAATCAATACCCATTTGGAGAGATAGTAGCAAACTACATGACGTGTATACGGAAGCACATTAAAAATGGCAAGCAGGAAATCTATTGACGAAAGAACAGATGCGACCATCTTGTAACTTGACCGCTTCTTTTCACTTAAAGGCTTATTCTTTGCTTCGATAGGTGAGAGAAAGATAGAGATGCCCAAAAGAGCTACTGTTGTCAGGATACGGAAAAGGTGATTTGCTGCGATTGCCTTACTTAGCAAAATGCAGATAAGTGCCAGTCCGGAGAATGCCAAATAGCATCTGGTGTGCGATGTTGCATGGTATCCGCCAATGTAGATTCGCTGTGGGATAAACCCAATCAAAAATGAAAGTGCGTACCGCACATCACCACACACAACAGCGATTAAAACAACAAGCAGAACGCTCACAACAGATGATATGAGCAACTCGTACCCATAGACATACGCATCCGCCTTTGCTTCATCTATCACTTTTTGCTCGCAGAAAAGACGGACTGATTTTTGAGACAGCGTGCGTTCCCACATTGCAGTTGCGCCACCTTATCTTCTGATTTTTGCTTCACTGTATCATAAATTTCAGCAAAATCAAGAGGTTTGGCAAAACTGGTCGTTCTGGTGACAAAAGTGGTAGGTCAGGCTACTTGTAAGGAGCCTTTGCACAGTCTATAATAGTAGCAGGACATTATTTTGTGGAGGTTGTCGAAATGCTGAAGTACCACGTTGCAGTCTGCGATGATGAGAAATCAGACCTTGATGGCATTGTTCAAAGCGTCCAGCAGTACGATGTGCAAGGCTGCTTTGACATTGAAACTTACATGGATGGAAACGAACTTCTGAGCGAATTGCAAATGCAGAAGAAATCCTTTGATCTGCTTCTTCTCGATATCGAGATGCCATCCAACGGTTTTCAGCTGGCGCAGTCTTTGATTCAGATGGAGAAGCATCCTTTGGTGGTATTTGTCACGAAGCGGCATGAGTACGCTGTGCAGGGATATGGCATTGCATTCCGCTACCTTGTCAAACCTTTGGATCAGACGCTGTTCGCTGCGGCAATGGATGCCGTCCTTCAGGAACTGAACTCCAAACATTTCACGATCGAATACGATGGTGTTACCATGTCCTTGGAAACATCGGACATTTACTTTCTGGAAAGCCACGGACATAAAGTTCTGATTCACTGCAAGGAGCAAGACCTTACATTGCGAATGAGCATTCCTGAAGCCTTGGAGCAGCTTCCCAAACGGTGCTTTGTGTCACCACACAAAAGTTATCTCGTCAACATGGAACACATTGTTTACGCTACGGAAACCGCTGTTTTTCTTTCCAGCGGACATCAGCTGCCGATCAGCAGGAGGAAGCGTCAGGAGTTCAATCAGATCTTCAACGCTTATTTGGGAAGATGATGCTTTATTATTTCGTTGAGTTTGCAGGGAGCTTTGCCAACATTGCCCTGTTGCTGCTTTTTATCGGTCGGCTGTTTCCCAAAAAGGAGCCCGTCTCAAGGTGGTTCTATGCCTATGTTGCACTCTTGATTGCTGGGCAGTGTGCTTTGAGTTTATTCCCGGATTGGGTGACGCAGCGCACGATCTATCTTTTAGTTGGCGGATTTTTCCTTGCATTGCTGTTCTATGAGGTTCGACCGTGGCAGGCGGTTTTTGCAAGCGGAGCTTTCTTCACACTGATTGCTTTGGTGGAAGTGCTTGCAATGCTTCTGATTGGGCTGCGTATCCCGGATACCGACATTCTAATGCAGGCTGGGGCAGCACGGTTGGTCTATGTTGTTTTTTCAAACCTGATTCAAATTCCACTCGTAGTCCTGATCTCACATTTTTTCAGCCGAAAAGGAAATGCTCTGCGTATCCTATGGCTGCTGCCGATCATTGCGATTCAAATCGCAAGTATTGCTGTCTGTTATGTGGCACAGTATCATGCTGCGGATGAGTATTTCCCGGATTATATGGTCGGTCTTATGGCGGTGCTTCTCCTTATAAACATCCTGATCGTGTTCTATGTGGAAGCTCTCCGGGAAAATGAACTGGAAAAATTCAAAGTTAAGTTCAACGAACAGCAGTACAATCTTCAAATGGAATACTACCAGCAGCTCAAAGAACGCCAGGAAGAAGTCCGTTCTCTGCGGCATGATGTGAAGAAATACATCCTGGCGATGCAGGCAGTTGCAGAACACGGTGATACCGAAGAACTTCACAAGATTGCGCAGGCTGCCACGGATGTTTTCGAGCGTTCCACAAATATTTCTGCGGTCGGAAATCCTGTTGTTGATGCTCTTTTGAATTATTACTTACGAATTGCGGAAAGGAATAACATCAACGTCAAACTGGATGTGACGATTCCTGAAGTCCTGACGATCTCATCGTTGTCTTTGAGCATCATTATCGGAAACACATTTGACAATGCCATCGAAGCCTGTTGCGACCTGCCAGCGGAACAGAGAATCATTCATCTACAGCTGCGCAAGCAGTATCGAAGCCTCTTCTATCGGCTGGAAAACCCATACAGTGATACTTCTCGCGGAATCCGCATCGGAGAGTATCACGGTTACGGACTAAAAAATATAAATCGTATCGTTCAGGAGAACCATGGTGACTTCTATACGAAAAAGAAAGACGGTGTGTTTACCGTCCAAGTCCGCCTGAACTGCGAAAATTAAAACATTCTCCTAAAACATTGCTTTGCTTTTGCTTGTACTTTGTGTGTTTCATTCATCTGATGTATTCATTATCCTGAAGTGTTGACACACATCAATACTTATGTTATCATTCCCAACAAATCCACAGCGATTTCTGTAAAGAAACGATTCTGTGCGGTTTTATTTCCTGCGAAGATTTACCGCCCCGCAACACACCCGATCATTTTGCCGTCTGTTTCACCCGACAAAATCCTTCGCCTGTACTGCGTGGGCGGTATTTTCTTTTTGGGGAAGCCGTACCTTGAGAATTTCATGAGCCGTCCGAGCGTGATACCGGCTTTTCGGCCAACGCCGCTGCAAAACAGGGGCAGGAACTTCGTTCGGAGCAAACGGCGATCAACATACACGAGCAGCGGAACTCTCTACTTATTTTTGCGTCTTAACAATTCGGAAACAACTTTCGGAAATGCGTTTTGAGCGCAGCGGTGGAGAGCAAGAACCGTCCCGTGGCCACAAATTTTCAATTCTTGAAAATGTTGTGTTCCACCGGGACTTCACTTCTTCAATGCGTCTGCATTTCCGAAGTGATCTTGTTGGGGCGTGCCTGCCCCAAACCCTGCTCATGGTTCGCACCTGACGGTGCGAACAGCAACGGCGTGTCGTGCTTTACATAACTTCACCGAGGAGTTATCGAACAGACAGGAGGTACAATGACCAAAACGAATGTTCAACCGATTCCCAGCAATTCCCAGCACCACGACACGCCGAACAACAAAACGCACGTCATCAAGTTCCGTGTGACAGCGGAGGAAAAAGCGTCACTGGAACTCACTTGCAAACTCCTGAATCTCTCCCTCTCCACTTTCATCCGCCGTGCCATCCACAACGTCAAGATCGAGAAAACGGTCATCGTTGCCGGCGGCGGAGAAGAAACCCTGACCGCTGTTTCCACCCTGCTTGCCCAGTGCAACAAGGTGGGCGGCAACCTCAACCAGCTTGCAAGGCACTTCAATTCCGGCGGTGCAGACACCGAGCAGATCCGGGCGAAACTCCTTGACGAACTTGCAGACCTGACTGCATTCCGGCTCAGCGCCGAGAAAGTTCTGGGTGAACTGTATGGCAACGCTCAAGCATATCGCCTCTAAAAACTCGGACTACACCGCCATCGAAGCGTACCTCGTTTACCAGCACGATGCGTTCACCGGGAAGCAACTTCTGGATGAACAGGGCAGACCGAAGCTGCGGGATTCGTACCTGCTCGACACCCTTGAGTGTGGCGATTTCTCGTTTGCAACGGCCTGTCTGCTGGCGAACCGCAAGTATGGTAAGAACACCCAGCATGGTGATATCAAAAGCCACCAGTATATCATCAGCTTTGACCCCAGAGATGCAGCCGACAACGGCTTGACCATGGAAAAGGCACAGGCACTTGGCCTGAAATTCTGCGAAGAAAACTTCCCCGGTCACCCTGCCATCGTCTGCACTCACCCGGATGGGCATAACCGTTCGGGAAACATCCATGTCCACATCGTGATTGGCAGTATCCGAACACGAGAGGTGGAGCGCAAGCCCTATATGCAGAAGCCACGCGACTGGCTAGAGGGCATGAAGCACTCCAGCACAGCCCAGACCATGCGGCACCTCCGTGTCGAGGTCATGGAGCTGTGCGAAAGTGCTGGACTGTACCAGATCGACCTGCTCAACGGCTCGAAAGAGCGTGTCAGCGAGGCCGAATATTGGGCAAGGCGGCGTGGACAGCAGAAACTTGATCTTGCAAACGCAGCCCTCACCGCAGCCGGACAGCCGCCCAAGCAGAAGAAGTTTGAAACCGTAAAAGATACCCTGCGGAAACAGATTTCTTCGGTGCTGTACCGTGCCACCAGCTTTGAAGATTTTTCGGCGAAGCTCATGCAGCAGTACGGCATCACGGTTAAGGAAAGCCGTGGACAACTCAGCTATCTGCCCTCTGGCAGAACAAAGTTTATCCGGGCGAAACATCTCGGTGACAAATTCGATAAGGCGGCAGTGCTTGCCACGTTGCAGGCAAACACTGAGCGCAAACCCAAGGCGCAGTTCAAGCAGGATACCATCGGGAAACTGATCGACATCCAGTCGAGGATGACCGAGGGCAAGGGCATCGGCTATAAGCGTTGGCTCACGAAACACAATCTCAAAGTTATGGCACAGACCGTGAAGCTTCTGCAGGAAAAGGGCTTAACCGACGAGGACGCCCTGAACCAGCGCATCACCGAACTGGAAACCAAGTATCACGACTCGCTGGCGGTGGTGAAAGACCTCGAAGGTCGCATGAAAGCCAACAATGAGCTGCGCTATCACATCGCAGCCTACACCAGCACCAAGAATGTCGCACAGCAGTTAAAGACTGCCAAACGACCCGCAGCCTTTGAGGAGCAGCACCGTGCAGAGCTGACAGCATACCGGGTGGCAGCAGCCTATTTCAAGGCAAACAACATCACCAAGCTGCCCAGCCCGAAAAAGCTGGAAGCCGAGTATGCGCAGCTGGCATCCGAAAAGGCAAAGTTCTACGAACAGTACAAGGAAGCCAAGGAAGAACTGTTCAAGCTGAAAACCGCAAAGCAGAATGTTGCGTCCTTTTTCCGGGAGGAAGAACAGACGCAGCAGGAGAGATAAAGGAGTGTGCGTATGATCAATCTGAAAATTGACCCGGAGTTCCAGTCCCAGATTCCTCCTCTGACCGATGATGAATTCAAGCAGCTTGAAGAAAATATCCTGAAAGAGGGCAAGCTGCTTTCTCCTTTGATCGTTTGGGGCAATACCCTTGTTGATGGACACAACCGTTATGCCATCCTCCAGAAGCACCCGGAGATTTATTTCTCCACCATGCCGCTCCCGTTTGAAAGCCGGGAAGAAGTTCTCGCTTGGATTTGTAAAAATCAGCTGGGGCGGCGCAACCTCACCCCGGAGCAGAAGCTGTTCCTCATCGGGAAGCAATATGAAGCGGAAAAATCCTCTCATGGCGAAGCCCGCAAAGAATCGCATGATGAAAATGGCCGATTTCACCGGAGTTCTCAAACTGATAACTCCGGTGAAGCCATGAAAACCTGCGAACGAATCGCAGAGGAAAATGGTGTAAGCAAGGCAACTGTACTTCGCGCATCGAAGTACATGAAAGGTGTTGAAATTGCTGAATCCCTGATTCCCGGTATGCGGGAGAAGATTCTGAACAAACAGGTAAAAGTCAGCAAGGCTGATATGCACCGCCTTGCACGAGCCAACTATGATGCCCGCGCACAGACCTTGCAGGAAATCCTGCACCCGGAACTGAAAGTTGAACCGAAACCGGATGCCGATGACATCATCCGGGAACCGGGAAAGGCACCTGTATTGCCGTTTCAGAAAATCGAATCGGTTTACGACAGCGATGCTTACCCGGAAGAAGTGCGGCATGATTATGTCGCACTGGAACACGTTACAACACGTTTCCGCACAGAGTTTGACTATCTTCTGAGAACTATGCCAGACACAGCACAGCGAGAAGTCATTCTCGAAATCATCCACAAGCACAAGGAGTACCTTGCTTCGCTGGAATCTGCGCTCGCAGAGGATGAGCAGACAGCATAACAACAGGCACATTGTATGCTGTCAACAGAAATCCAAAGGAGTGTGCGTTTGAACAAAAAGAAAAAGTCCACAAATATTTCCCCTTACCCCGATGAAGCCATCGAACGACTGGCACGGGCATTCTATCCGGCGATCCTTGCCTGCTGGAACAGCGAGGAAGGTCAACGGGAATTTGCTGCATGGCAGGCGGAACAGGCTCATATCGCAACCAAAGAAAAACAGGAAGTTCCCGTCGGGGAACTCCCTGCCTTACTTATCGTGTGTGGATTTTTGCAGGGTGCGTCCGGCAGGGCGCACCCTGTTTTTGCGTTCAGTCCTCTAATCCGTGACTTCCAGCCGCATTTCTCAGATACTCCTCTGGCTCACCGTTCAAAATTAGCTCTGCATACGCCAGCGGGTCATTGTAGATGAGGTAGTCCAGTTCAGACCTCTGCGCCATGGTAACATCCAGTGCATCCTCGACACCGGTGCAGTTGATGGAAATTTTGCGCCCATCCCGGAGCAGCAGCTCCACACAGCCGGTGCCCATGTTAAACTGACAGGCTCTTGCATCGTACTTCATAATCTTGCGTCCCTTCTGCCTTACGGCACTCTTACTGTTGTGACCTTCGTGATACGGTCTTTCTTCTGATAAGGTTTTGGACACACAGCCGTAAGGGAAAAGCCATTGTTCTCGTTTCCGAAGAAAACAAAAAATCCGAGCCCTTCTCCTATCGAGAAAAGGTTCGGATTTTCATGGTTTGGTGCG
>NZ_WKZJ01000022.1:0-11284 GCF_009679715.1 Faecalibacterium sp. BIOML-A1 | reverse complement strand
TTGCTTCTATGCGGGAGTTGAATCGTCGAGGCAAAACGCCCGACCCGGAGCATTACGAGGTCACCTACTATGCTGATTTGCCCGCCATGTGGCAGGATGTGCCGAACAACGAGATTTTGGAAGAACTGTTTCAAGTGTTCAACCTCTCCCGTCCGCAGGATTTTGAGGGGCATAGCCTGTCGGTCAGCGATGTGATTGCACTCAAACGCAATGGCGAGGTGTCTGTGCATTATGTGGACAGCATCGGCTTCAAGGATTTACAGGGGTTTCTGGACAAGCAGCCGGAACGCCCTTCGGTACTGATGAATCTCAAGGAAAAGTGCGATGCCCCGGAGTGCAATCCTACCGTCTGCCGGAAAGCGAGGGATGAACATGAACTTTGACCACGAGGAATTGACCCTGATGATGATCTACAACACCGGCACCCGACTAGGGCTTATCCACGAGTTGCGGCTGATGCAGTGCTACCTGATGCCCGACGAAACCGCCCTGCGGGAACTGTCGGAGGGCGTTATCGAAAAGCTGAAACTGGTGACCGATGCAGAGTTTGCCGAGTTGGAATTTCCGCTCGACTGACTTTTGCCGCCTGCGGGCGGCATACATATTCTCTTTTACAATGCCATTTGGTGTGGTATACTGAACTCGACAACTCGGAAAGTTGCAGGGGTAACAGAAATGAAAAATAGAATAATCGGTATTATATTTTTAACTGTCTTTGTGTCAATCAACCTTTGGGCCATTCTGACAAAGAACTATTCCAATTCATTTCTGGCAGGAATTGCAGGAATGTGTCTTGTTACCGCAATTCTTTATCTCCGAAAAGGAAAAAAATAATCAAATTTCTGTTTAAGAGGATCAGCCGATGGACAAAACATTTCAGAAATTATTACAGACTGACATTGATCTTTCATCCTTAGGCGTAGAACGCCGTACAGATAACGAACCATATTTTTGCACACCAAAGGGTGCGTCTGTATTTGGTTGGACCGGTGTGGATGGAATCCACTTCTGTTTTGTTCGTGGCTTTGGCGGTATGGTTTTTGCTGTCAGCCCGGCGAACACATTTCCAAACTATGTTCATCCGTTGGCAAAAAATTTCGCTGATTTTCTGCGGCTACTGCTTGCCTGCGGCGATGTGGCAGCATTGGAGCAGGCATGGATGTGGGATAAGGCACAATTTGAAACCTTCTTACAGGACAACCCTCCCACGCAGGAGCAGCAGGAAACCCTTGCGCTTGTCGCTACGAAATTAAAGCTGATGCCAATGGAGCGGCCATGGGCATATATCAAAGAGCTTCAGGCATCTTTTGATTACAGCAAAATCAAGTACACCAAAGAATATTACGATGTTGTGGACCAGAACGCAAAACCAGCTATCCCGGAGTGGAAAGTCTACTTTGAGGGAAACTTCTGGGGACATTCGGGAAAAGAACGTGCCGGAACAGAAGTCCCCTTGAATCAGCAATTTGAATGGGCCGGGCATCATTGGATCATTCCTGCGGCGTATTCGTGCAGCAAGGGGTTCGTTGTGGACTTTTGTATGCGTACCCCGGAGGAAGACATTCGCAAGTTCATGACTAAATGGGATTTACACCCCGAAAACGACTCTTGTGAACACTTCACGCAGGAGCAGCAACTGCAAATAGATTTAGAAAATCCACTTTGTCTTGACTTTATTCCTCGTTTGGAATTGAACGGGAAAACAATGCCGACCTCCCACGGTTGCTCGGTGGTCTTTAATCCATGTTTGCCAGACGGGATGATCAATGAAGCGGAAGCAAAGTGGGCATTGGAACACTATGATTTGGATACATCCTATGGGTGGATGATTTTTCGGGCGGCATTTCCGTGGACAAGCAAACGCCGTCCTGAAATAAAATCCCTCTCCCTTACGATGGAGCAACGGCCATGCCGTGTGCCGGGACCACATTTCCAGACACACGCTCCCGGTGATTCGTTTTCTTTCCTCCATCCGGTCAGCGGAACAAACTATACATTGACCGTGCAGGAAATAGAGCAACAAACAATTCCTCAAAAGTGTTTCGGTTCTGACCGCTGGGTTTATCCGACACACTTTACCGTCATGCGTTATACGCTTTTCCCTGAATCGGAGGAAGATATCTCGATTTGTGATTGCTGCGATGGAGATAAGCCTATGGAAATTGCTGTGGAGGGAGACACCTTCACGCCGGAAACCCAAAATAATGCTTGCGTAGGCATTATCGGTGGAGCTGACGGACCAACAGTGATTATGCCTGGAGAAAAATCACAAGGCAGGCTTCATGCTGCTTGCTCAGCACTGCACTTTGAGCCGGTTCGGGATGATGTAGAGTGGTGCACAATGTTCAGTATTAAGAATTTTGATGAAACGACGATCAACCTTATATAACAGGAATACGATGACGACTTTCAGCTTGTCGATGGTTGTCAACTGGGATAATTGTCATAAGCCATCACTCCGAAAAATTTTCATAACCCGCAAGAAAGTGGGCTTGATAGAATACTTTCATTCATGCTATACTAAAATCAGTTTTAATGCACAGAAAAATTGAAAGCGGAGGATAGCCAATGGACACCAAAAAAAGATCACCCATCGACCGCCTGCTTTTTGCCACCTTTCTGAAAGGCCGCACATCTTCCCGTGATGTATGGGAAGAAAAGGGCGATATGACCCCCGAAGATAACCAGAAGATCATCGAGGAGACCAACGAGATCATCAACGATGATTCCACCTATCCCTTCATCAGCTACCTGTCCGACCTGCTTGCAAAATCCAAACCCTCCGATGAGGCGGTCATAAAACTGCACGACTGCATTGAAAAAGTTGCAGTTACGTTGGGGCAGGACAGCACCGATGTGTTCCGTGCGCTCCTTGCAAAACTGATCGAGGAGCCGGAAGAAAAGCAGACCTTTGACCGTCTGCTGGAGATGGCCGAGAAATTGGCGGCAAAGCACTGAGATAACTTTACGAGGTGATTTCAATGAGCTACGGATGGGCAACTGTTTTCACTTTAGCGGCATGGTTTGCAGGACTTGTGGTTGATGTAAATGTGCGGGTCGGCGACCTCGGTTTACGAACAGTGCTTCCTGTCATCGTGATGGGGTGCTGCGTTATGAAGTACATAAAGGACAATAGCAAATAATCTTATCTCAATACACTTTCCAGCGGGCGACCACAAAACGGTTGCCCGCTCTTTTTATGCTCAAAAAATGGAAGGAGGAACGCTATGCCAAGCAAAACCGAAGAATATCTCGCCCTTGCCCAGTGCACGGCCAACGGCTTGACCCGATACTGGGAAAGCTGGACGGACTACCTGACCACCGCATCCCGGCTGTACAAGTACAGTTTTGCGGACCAGCTCATGATCTACGCCCAGCGCCCGGATGCCACCGCCTGCGCCGACTTTGACATCTGGAACAACCGGATGAACCGTTATGTGCCCCGGAGTGCAACCCCATCGTCTGCCGGAAAGTGAGGGATGCGCATGAACTTTAACCATGAGGAACTGATGCTGATGATGCTCTACAACACTGGCACCCGGCTGGGGCTCATTCACGAACTGCGGCTCATGCAGTGCTACCTGATGCCGGACGAGACCGCTCTGCGGGAACTATCGGTGGTGGTTATCGAAAAGCTGAAACTGCTGACCGATGCAGAGTTTGCCGAGCTGGAATTTCCACTGGACTGACTTTTGCCGCCTGCGGGCGGCGTACATAAAGTATTTTGTTCTTACAAAAGATATGCTATAATCAAATCAGACAAAATTCCTCTCTTCAAGCGATTTCTCCGCAATTTTCCTGTGGCTCTGCTCATATCAAAAATAAGGGACCGATTTTTAATTGTCAGAACGGAGGAACCATTATGGCAATCTTTGAAAAGACCATCCGAAACAAGAATTTTGACAAACTGCTTCGGAAGCTGGAAAATGAAATCCCGGACAGCAGTTGGTCGGCAGATTTAGAGGCAGGCAGTGATTTCAAAGAGGGCGATGCCCGGTGCAGTGTCCGTGTGTTTGAACGGTACAGCATGATGGGCGGCAACCGCCTGAGTCTGACACTGACCATGTTCCAGAATGGAGATAGCCCGATTCGGCTGTCTGCAATTACAGCGGGCGGCAGTCAAGCGGTGTTCTTCAAGGTGAACACCCTCGGAGAAGAATCTTTTCTGGACGATGTAAAGGACCTGCTGGAAGAAATTTTGGAGGAGTAAAATGTTTTTTGGATGGTTTGACGCTATATTCAGCTTCATTTTCCCAATCCTGTTCCTGCTTTTTATTGGAATGTTTTTCTTTGCTCTAATTTCAAATCTCCGCACACGGAACAAAAACAACCACTCGCCGCGGCTTACCGTTCCGGCAACAGTGGTAGCAAAGCGCACCGATGTTTCGCATTCCAGCAGTGCCAATGCCGGAGATATGTCCGGTGCGCACGGATACGACACTAGCACATTTACATCGTACTATGTGACTTTTCAGGTGGAGAGCGGCGACCGGATGGAATTTGAAGTGGACGGAAGCGATTATGGTCTGCTCGTGCAGGGCGACATCGGAAAGCTGAGTTTTCAGGGCACCCGCTATCTTGGGTTTGAGCGGAGCTAAGTGTTTCTTACATTATATAGTATGGAGTGCTGTATGAACGATTTGTTTATCCAAGGGCTGACCATCGACTGGAACAGAGTTCGCCCATACAATTATGTTCGTCAGATTCCTGCCATCAGCGGAATCGACACTTTTACATTCCATAAGCCCATTACGTTCTTTGTTGGCGAAAATGGAAGCGGAAAATCTACGCTTCTGGAAGCAATCGCTGTTGCTTACGGCTTCAACGCAGAGGGTGGAACGAAGAATTATTCATTTTCCACATACAACTCCCATTCGGAACTATGTGAGGCTATGACGATTTCCAAAGGGTATCGTAGACCAAAGTTCGGGTATTTTCTCCGGGCAGAGAGCTTCTACAATGTAGCCACCAAGGAAATCGACTATTCCGATGACGATCATCCCTCCAAAGGCTATCACCAAAAATCACACGGTGAAAGTTTCCTCGCCATTGCGCAGGACTACATGGATGCAGATGGAGTCTATATTTTTGACGAGCCGGAAGCTGCGCTATCCCCGCAGAGGCAGCTCACGTTACTGATTAACATTTATCGGTGTGCCCAAGAAGGGGCGCAATTCATTATAGTATCACATTCACCCATTCTCCTCGGAATGCCTGATGCTGAAATTTTTAGCTTCGACAATGGCACGATTCATCCTTGTCAGTATGAAGATACGGACAGCTACGTTATCACCAAAACATTTGTAAATAATCGGCAGCATTTTTTGAACCAGCTTCTGAATGAAGAAACGTAATGCCTGGAAAGGACATTCCATATGAGTGATTCTACATTGAAAGAACTTTGGCAGCAGGTCGCAGAAAAGAAGAACTGTGAAGCAAAGCAGAAAGAACTGACCGCCCAGAGAGATACGCTTGCTGATTGCCTGAAAAAGCTGGAAAAATCCAAGCTGGCAGAGCAGGCTGATGTGGACCGTCTGGAGGGACACAGCCTTGCCGCATTTTTCTATCAAGTGATTGGAAAAATGGATGAAAAGCTGGACAAAGAACGGCAGGAAGCCTATGCAGCCCGCGTCAAGTACGATGCGGCTCTCCATGATCTTTCTTCCGTTGATGCCGACTTGAAGCAGATTCAAAATAGACTGGCACGGCTGTCCGATTGCGAAAGTCAGTATCAAGCTGCTCTTTCCGAAAAAATCAAAAGCATCAAAGTCTCTGCCCACCCTGCCGCACAGCAGATTGCGGAAAGCGAAAGCCGCATTGCCGCACTGAAAGTTCAAAAGCGGGAGCTGCTGGAAGCCATCAACGCAGGAAAGACTGCCTTGCATACGGTCAACGAAGTTCTCGAAACCCTCCACAATGCCGAGGGCTGGAGTACATGGGACGTAATGGGCGGCGGTTTGATGGCCGATCTTGCCAAGTATGAGGAACTGGACGATGCGCAGAAACAAATCGAACAGCTTCAAGTGGAACTGCGGCGGTTCAAAACTGAGCTTGCTGATGTTGAGATCACCGCAGACCTTCAGGTTACGGTGGACAGCTTTCTGAAATTTGCAGATTTCTTCTTTGACGGCCTCTTTGCAGACTGGGCAGTTCTGGATCACATCAATCAGGCACAGAGCAGAGTGGAGAATACCAAAGGTAAAATCAAGCGAGTCCTCGCACTTCTGAAAAAGATGCGCGAAGATGTTGATGTCCAAATCGCTGACGAAAAAGAGAAGCAGGAGCAGCTTGCAGTGGAAACCGAGCTGTAGGGCTGGAGTGTCTGTGTATGAAACGAAAAATCACAAAGATTTTGGATGTTGCTATTCATTCCATAAATCTTATTCTTATCAATTATGCGCTATCGAATATGATGGCTCTTTTTCGGAGCAGCCTCCTCTACATTTTGTTTTTCACCTCTGAAATGTGGGTCTTTGTCCAATACCGAAAAAGTATTGAAACGTTGAGCAACAGCAAAACTCTTGCAAATCTTCTGTTGGTGATCTGTGCGGCTATCGAGATTGGGCTTTTATATTTCTTCGGAATCGTTTCTGGAAAACCGATTCCATTCAAATTGTAAAAGCGATTTTTATAAGGGAGTAATTTCTATGGGTTACGGTTGGGCAACGATTTTTACTGTGGGAGCATGGCTTGTCGGAGGCTTCCTTGATGGCCTTTTGGGTTCTGGCACCCTCGGTCTGAACACTTTGTTCGCAATTATTGCAATGGGCTGCTGCATCATGAAATTCATAAAGGATAACGGCACCTGATAATCAAACTATTACATACCCTCTGCGGGCAACCATAAAACGGTTGCCCGCTCTTTTTATACCCTAAAATCCGAAAAAGGAGGACCGCTATGCCAAGCAAAACCGAAGAATATCTTGCCCTTGCTCAGCGCACGGCCAACGGCTTGACCCGATACTGGGAAAGCTGGACGGACTATCTGACCACCGCATCCCGGCTGTACAAGTACCCCTTTGCAGACCAGCTGATGATCTACGCCCAGCGGCCCGATGCCACCGCCTGCGCCGACTATGACATCTGGAACAACCGGATGAACCGTTATGTCCGGCGCGGTTCTAAGGGCATCGCCCTGCTGGATGAATCCAGCGGATTCCAGCGCCTGCACTACGTTTTCGATGTGTCGGACACCGGGGTGCGCCGTAATTCCCGTGACCCCGACCTGTGGCAGTACAACGATGACCTGAAACAGCCGGTTTCAGAAATGCTCGCCGCCACCTACGGCATCAGCGGAGAGCGTGTCAGCCAGCAGCTTGCGGATGTTGCCGGGAAACTGGTGGCGGATTACTGGGACAACAACAGCGAGGACATCAGCGCCATCGTTGACGGTTCGCTGCTGATGGATTATGATGAAGCCGGGGTGGAGATGCAGTTCAAGTCTGCCGCCGCCATTAGCGTCACCTACACGCTGCTGGAACGCTGTGGATTTGAACCGGATGGCTATTTTGACAAAGACAGTTTTCAGGCCATCTACGATTTTTCTACCCCGGACACTGTCTACACACTCGGTGCCGCAGTCAGCGACATCAGCCGCGAAGTCCTGCGCACCGTCGAGCGGGCAGTCAAAACAACCATTCGCCGCCGAAACAATGAAAGGAGCCAGCATAAATATGAGCAGCAATCTGAGTTATACGCAGACCGGGGATTATCTTCTCCCGAACCTGACCCTGCATCAGCCGAAGAACCCGCTGGGCAAGTACGGCAGGATGCGCCTGAACTTTCTGAAACAGCAGCACCCGGTTCTGTACCACACGATGCTCCTGAACGGGAGCCTGTACCCGACCCTGACCGAACTGGAGCAGACCGCAGCAGCGATGAAGAAGCAACTGATGGCCGATCTGCTGGCGAAGAACCCGGCCCCGGACAAGGAGAAGAATCAGATGGCGTGGGTACAGCACATGAACAGCCTACAGGAGCAGGTCGAGGAAGTGATTCGGACGGAACTGATCTACAGCTAAGTTTTCTGGATGCCGTCATCCCCACCGAAGCCCAGCAAATTGAACATATCGACCGAGCGGAGAGCGAAAAATCGCCCTCCGCTTTTGTTTTGTCGCAGGCTGAAATTGAGAATGAACTGCGCAAGCATGGTTCCGGTTTTCAGGATGGCAAGCAGCGAATCATCGAACTGTACCAGACACAGCCCGACCGCAAACTCCGCGCTAAAGCATTGGCGAAAGAGTACGGCATCGGCGGACATTCGCAGGATTTTCTGGATGGCAGCAGCGGTTTTGTAAATCATGATGGAAAAGGACTTGAATTTGACCACTACCCGGATCATCAAAAGGTTACGTTAAGCTGGACACAGGTCGAGAAATACATCGACCTGATGATTCAGTCTGACCGCTACCTGACCGATAAGGAAAAAGAGCATCGTGCCGCCGTGCAGGAAGCGGAACGACAGCTCCCAATGCTGGATGGTGATGCCGCTGCCGAATACAATGCTCTGAAAGAGCAGTACCCCAATACCCTGATTGGCTTTGAACTGGGCGGATACTTTCTGTTCTATGACAAAGATGCAATCACTGTAAAGGAAGTTTTTCGTTCTAATTTGCTGTCACAGGAAAATGCGCTGGGAAAAGTCAAAGTGACCGGCTTTTTGCGCAGAGAGTGGGTAGCAAAATCGCAGAAGCTGTGGGCCGAGGGCAACAGCATCTATCTAGCCGGACAGGGCGGAGATGGTACCCACCATCAGACAAAATATCTGCGAGAGGAAGATTATCTGCCGATCGGCATCATCATCAAGCTAGATGGCCGGGATTTCCGTGTGGATCACGTCAACTTCATGTTCAAATCCGTCAGCTTGCAGGACATGGACTTGACCAACAGCGGACAGCCCATCTTCCGGGTTGAACGGTTGCCCAATATCCGGGAACTGTATGAACAGCAGCAGGATGAAATTATTGACGTTTCTCCTGAAAAGGCTGTTGATTACAAGGTCGGTGACGAAGTTGTTGTTGACCTTCCCACCCGAACCATCGAAGGCAAAATCGGCTATGTTGGCGAAACCGATGTGCGCATCGACACCAGCGCGCATGGGCAGTCGTGGGATAACGAGGTACTCAACAAGCAGCAATTCGAGGACGGTCTGCGGCGGGATGAACCTACACCTGATGAGGAACTGGACAAGTTGCCTATCTCTGTGGAGGTCAATGGCGAGTGGCAGACCTTTCCGGATGCTGCTGCCGCAGACGAAGCCCTGAACGCTGAACCGATGCCGGAAGCCGCAGGAAATTTTCACATCACGGATGATAATTTGGGTGTCGGAGGCCCCAAGCAGAAATTCGCCCGCAATATTGAAGCCATCCAGACCTTGCGCACTTTGGAGCAGGAGCATCGCGGTGCCACCGCCGAGGAGCAGCAGGTGCTTTCGCAGTATGTAGGCTGGGGCGGTCTTGCAGATGTCTTTGACCCCAACAAGGAAAACTGGTCTGCCGAGTACACCCAACTGAAAGGGTTGCTCACCGAAGAGGAGTATGCCGCCGCCCGCGCTTCCACTCTGAATGCCCACTATACCTCTCCGGTGGTAATTCGCGCCATCTATGATGCTGTGGAAAAGATGGGCTTCCAGTCTGGAAATATCTTGGAGCCTTCCTTGGGTATTGGCAACTTTTTCGGTATGCTGCCCTCTGGCATGGCTGACAGCCGTCTGTATGGTGTGGAACTGGATTCCATCACCGGACGCATCGCCCAAAAACTATATCCACAGGCCGACATTACGGTTGCTGGCTTTGAAACCACCGACCGCCGAGATTTTTACGACCTTGCCGTAGGTAATGTCCCTTTCGGTCAGTACAAAGTCAACGACAAGGCGTACAACAAACTGGGTTTTTCTATCCACAACTACTTTTTCGCCAAGACTATCGACCAGATCCGACCGGGCGGCGTGATTGCTTTCGTGACCAGCCGTTTCACGATGGACAGCAAAGACAGCAGTGCCCGCAAGTACATGGCGGAACGTGCTGATTTGCTGGGAGCCATCCGCTTACCCAACAACGCTTTTAAGGCAAATGCAAGCACCGAGGTTGTTTCGGATCACAACAAAGCAGACTACTCTGCGGACTGCTTCGCAGCCGCAGAGGTGCTGCACATTCTACTTGTACACGAAAATGCGTAATGTCGCAGGTTTGAGTACGAGCGAGGCACAAAAATCCAGCGATATGTTCGGCAAGTGTCGCTATCTGGATGAAATCACCGGTGGCCGTGGCGTGATTTTTGCAACGGGTACGCCCCTGAGTAACAGCATGACCGAGATGTATACCCTGATGCGTTATCTTCAGTACAACACCTTACAGCAGAAAGGGCTGACCCATTTTGATGCGTGGGCATCCACCTTCGGTGAGACGACCACGGCCATTGAACTTGCGCCCGAAGGCACCGGATACCGTGCACGCACTCGTTTTGCGAAGTTCTTCAACTTTCCTGAACTGATGGCGATGTTCAAAGAAGCGGCTGATATCAAGACCAGCGATCAGCTTCATCTCCCGGTGCCTGATGCAAAATTTGAGACGGTGGTGGTCAAACCTTCGGAAATCCAACAGGATATGGTGCAGGCGTTGAGCGAACGTGCAGCCGAAGTCCACAGCGGTTCTGTTGACCCCTCTGTGGATAATATGTTGAAAATCACGTCGGATGGCCGCAAAATCGGTCTTGACCAGCGGTTGATGAATTCCGCTCTGCCCGATGACCCCAACAGCAAGTTAAATGCCTGCGTCAACAACGTCCTGCGCATCTGGAACGACACCAAGGAGCAGAAGCTGACCCAGTTGATTTTCTGCGATATGTCTACTCCCAAGGGGGACGGTTCGTTCAACGTCTATGATGATATTCGCACCAAGCTGCTCAACGCCGGTGTGCCCGAACAGGAGATCGAGTTCATCCACAACGCAGATACGGAGAACAAGAAAGCAGAACTTTTCTCCAAGGTACGCAGCGGACAGGTGCGTGTACTGCTGGGCAGCACTGCAAAAATGGGAGCCGGTACAAATGTCCAGACGCTTCTTGTGGCAGTGCATCATCTGGATGTAGGCTGGCGTCCGTCTGATATGACCCAGCGCAACGGCAGAATCATCCGCCAAGGCAACCAAAACAAACAAGTCTACGTCTATAACTACGTCACGGAATCGACATTTGACGCCTACCTCTATGTGCGACACGAAGTCGCTTAAATCAACTGTCTGGCTATGACCAGACCTGTTATTCCATTAGCAGTAGTCTACTGTCA
>NZ_WKZJ01000021.1:0-12119 GCF_009679715.1 Faecalibacterium sp. BIOML-A1 | reverse complement strand
ACAGGCAAGAGCAGCATTTTCTCCGGTATGGTCTACTGCGCTGACTGCGGTTCCAAGATGCAATATGGTTCGTCCAACAACAGGGACTTCAGTCAAGACTTCTTTGATTGCTCTCTGCACAAGAAGAACGGGAGCAAGTGCAAGGGACACTTCATCCGGGTAAAGGTTCTGGAAGGACGTGTACTGAGTCATGTTCAGCGGGTGACGGACTACATTCTCCGTCATGAGGACTACTTCCGCAAGGTCATGGAGGAGCAGCTTCGGGTGGAAAGCACCGAAAAGCTGACCGTCCTGAAGAAGCAGCTTGCCCGGAATGAGAAGCGGATTGCAGACCTCAAACGGCTGTTCATGAAAATCTACGAGGATAACGCCAGCGGAAAGCTGAGCGATGAACGCTTTGACATGATGAGCCAGAGCTACGATGCCGAACAGAAGCATCTGGAAGAGGAAGCCCTCTCTATCCAGCAGGAAATTGAAGTACAGGAACAGCAGATCGAGAATATTGAAAAGTTCGTCCAGAAAGCGCACAAGTACGTTCATATTGAAGAACTCACCCCTTATGTTCTCCGTGAACTGGTGTCGGCCATCTATGTGGATGCCCCGGATAAGTCCAGCGGAAAGCGGGTGCAGCACATCCATATCAAGTACGATGGGCTGGGGTACATCCCTCTGGATGAACTGGAAGCAAAAGAAAAGGCGTGACCGAAGTCACGCCAAATCTTCCCCATTTCGGGAGCTTTTGCAAATACTGTTTTATGGGAACTCTGCTACGGGGAACGCCCTGCTGTACATATCGCTGTTGTCTGTGGCTTTTGGCAGGGTGCGTCCTATTCAGGGGCGCACCCTGTTTTTTGTTTTGCCCTTAATCTTCTAGCCCATGGCTTCCAGCCACATTCTTCAAATATTCCTTCGGGTCGCCGTTCAGAATCAAATCCGCATAGCCCAGTGGGTCATTGTAGATAAGGTAGTCCAGTTCCGTCTGCTGCGCCATGGTCACATCCAGTGCATCCTCAACCCCGGTACAGTCAATGGAAATTTTTCTCCCATCCCGGTTCGTGTCCTTTCTGCCTTACGGCACTCTTACCGTGGTCTGTCGTGCTTTTTTGTGATAAGGTCTAGGACGTTTTTCGATGGAAGCAAGGGATTCATTTTGTTTTCCAAAGAAAACAAAAAATCCGAACCCTTCTCCTATTGGAAAAAAGTTCGGATTTTGTTGTTGTGGTGCACCTCCAGGGACTCGAACCCTGGGCCCACTGATTAAGAGAGCAAGCCGCCGGTTCGTCTCAATTTATGGAAGTTTCGAGTCATCGTTATTTTTAATCAAGACAACGTGATTTTTCACCCAGTAATTTCTGCACCCTTTGTCGGATTTTGTAACGAAAAGCACCTTCTGCACGTTTTGAAACCGTGCAAAATCCGTGCAGAAACCGTGCACTTACTCCCCGACAAATAAAATCGCTCTATCCCCCACCGGCTTGACGGCATTGGTTTGAGTGGCCGAACATCAAAATCAAGTCATGGAGGACACGACTATGAACAAACTGCTTTCTTGCCACTACAATATGGACACCAACCGGGTGGAAGCCCAGTTTGCGGACGGCTCTGCTGTTGCCATCGACTGCATTGCCATTGAGGACGAGTACGGCAACACCCCGGCACAGCGGGCAGAACTGGACTGGCTGCTCTACAATAAGCCATTGGAGTACGCCCAGCTTGTGCTGAGTGGTGAGATTGAACACTACCTTTCACTTGGCTGCGACCATGGCAGACTGGAAGATTGACCTTTAATTGAAATATTCCAAACAGATCAACAGCCCTCTACTTGCAGTCGTTACAAATAGAGGGCTCTTAGTTAGTAGTTCAATCTATTATGGTGACCATCTGAAAATACTGATACTGGTATTCGTCTTCTAATACCGCCTGCATTTCTTCCATGTATAACGGGTCTTTCAACAATTTGGGATGAAATGCTCGCTCTCTCCAGAGTCGGACTCCACTTTTGGGAAAAATATATTCCGTCCCAAGTTGCAAGTCCTTTTCGTTGCAAATAACTTTGTCCTTTTTCATTAAGCTATCAATAATACACTCGGCGGTTGTATTAAACATGTCCATTCCGAACAGTTTTATTGACGCAACTTTAGACAGATCTCTCTGGATGCCGATTTCAGTAGCTTTTCCGTTCCGATACTGCACTAGAAAGAACGAATCATTATCCATATATCGTCCGGTTATCAAATTAGGGTCATCGGTTTCCGCACAACGTTCCATTTGCATTGCTTCATTAGAAGAATTCGACCATTGTCTCTTCATTTGCAGAAGAGTTTTTTCTAGCTCATCTGGTGCCATACCTAATTTTAATTGTCCAATTCCAATATGTGGTATAATAATTATCTCTTTCATAACAAAACCTTATACCAAAAAGGTAAACCACACAAATGCAGCAGTTGCACATATCATCAGAACCAGTAGTATCGTACTTGCAAGTTTCTTCTCAATGGAAACTTTCTGATTTTCGCATAGGACAATCTGCTGAAGATTGTGAAATTCGGCTTCGCTGACATTTCCATTTAATGCTTTCCATGCAGTGCAGCGATCTGTAACCAGCAAAAAATCGGACAGCATTTCCATAAAGATGACAGCGAAAAATGCCAGAGAAAAGAACCACATCCCATTCCATTGAAGTTCTGTCAACACCCTCTGAAGGCTTGAAGGCTTTAATGACACTAACGAAATAATGTAAATCAACGTGTTGCAGAATTCTCTTGCTAATGGCCCTTTTTGTTTAAGAAAATCCATTTTCAACCCTTTCCTTACAAACGGAGTGACTTAACCACCAATAGCCTGATAGTAATCCGTTTTAGAACGAATCAAAGAACCGTTTGACTTGTATTCTTTGACAGTTTGATGGTAGCAATATTTTCGAAATATGTGTTCTATTTTTTCTGCATTGGAATCACCTCATATCAAGTTTGAATTCATATTCTATGCGTCAAATTGTGACTGATTTCAATGATTTTTTTGGTGATGACTAAGATGTTTTATTTAGCTCATTTCGTCCGATGCGGTAAATCTTCTTGTCTTGTTCTCCTACTTCAACAATAAGTTCATTTTTATTGTGATGAACTATTACTGGAATATAGCTATCGGAATTTTCCACCATCAAACATGTGACTCCATTCGTCCATTCACTGTTCAATTCCTTTGATAGCATGGAAATGATTTCTTCTTTCGTCATTTTGATTAATGAATAACCTCCATTTTGCACACTCCCCCAGGAGCTTTTGCTTAGTCAACGTTGCTCACACTGCGTTTGTGACAGCTTTTTTGAAAAAAGTTCAAAATCTTGTCAGCTTTGGACGCTTCAACGAAAAAGTGTCCACACATTTGTAAATAATTACAAGCGTGTGGGCAAAAATTCAGCCAGTTAGGAAATGCTCTCTGCAATTTTTAGAATCTCTTCACGCGGTATCTTTCCAATGATCGTATGTGATATGCCATCTTTCTCCCATACTAGCACATATCTTGTACGGCCTCCGCTATTGTTTGTTCCGAGTGTGGCATCGGCTGTTCCAACTTAACCTCGTTCTAAATAAACCGTCTGGCGGTATCTAACTGATTAACATTTCAACAAAGAAGCTGTGGTTGGAGCCTCCAATATTGAGCAATCCATTTTCTTTCCACTGCATCATAGGGATAACCGGGATTCCCCAGCATCTCTTTTATTCAGGATTTTTCTACTGAAATCCGGATTCCAAATCCTCCCTCTGAGTATGCAATGCTTATCCATGTTTCATCTTTTCTTAGCAAAACGCCTGTCGAAACGCTTTCTGAAGCCGATGCCTCTTCAGCGTATCCTAAGGTTTTCAATTGGTCAATATATTTTTGTATTTCTTCTTCAGAGATATTATTATAAAAGATTGCATAATACCCAGCATTAGAACCATCCAATATATATTCTATCGTTCCACTTTCCGGCTCACAAATAAGCCTAGTGTATTCATTATCCGGCCAAACTGAAGTATAAATACATTTTACATCAGACGGATTGGTTCCTCCATGTGTAGCAAATTTTCCCTGACCTGAAAAACGAATGCAAAGAAAGACCAATATCAAAACTATAAAGGCAACCGCCATACTGCTAAAAAATTCCAATTTCTTATTCATTTGGCTTGCTCCTTAATTCAAACGTACAAAGCCACGATTCTTTTCTTTCGACTCTAAAGAATCGTGGCTTTTATACCCATTATCTAATGCTTTTATTACGGAATCGTGATGTCGTAGGAAATGGAGAACTGGCCACCGTTTGCCAAAGCATTCAATTTGTTTTCAAGGAAATTATCTGCATTGGAATCACCTCCATCACGGTTTCCATTTTAGATGTTGATAATAGCAAAGCACAAATAGAAAAAATCCACAATATTGTAGCAAGACGGAGAAAAAATGTCACCAAAACGGTGTAAGCGCAAAGCAGGGATTGGTTCTTGATCTCTGTTGTGAGAGTTCACAAACGTCCGGGGTGCTGTTGCCGGAAGGATGCTTTCTTCAATTTTCTTCCAGAATTCTCTGCAAATAGCGGGCTGTTTATGCTTCTTGAGAATCCATCTAGTGAATACCGACACCCTCCATGATCTTTTCTATCCAATTTGTGGAAGAATCATTTTTCTCACTAAATGACCCCAAATAATGTGACGAACTCTCAACCTCTATTATTACACCATCCGGCATTCTGTATTTTTCTAAACTGAGATTCAAACCTTTAAGTGGGATTGTTCTAGCCAGTTGAGGGATAGAAACTGTATGGAGAATATCAATTTTTGATAAACCTCTATACGTTTCTGTCTTTTCGGCTTCACTTAGCAACCGTTCTGCATACTGATTTGAAATAACCTGTATGCGAAATTGTTCTTTTTCATCCTCGGTCATCTCAAGTGGAACGCCGTGCAATGTGTCCACAATATAGGACGAAATTTTAGCGAAGTGCTCGTCAAAATCAGTGGTATCTTCGTTGGTCATATTTCTGTTCTACCCTCATTATAAGCTTTCCGGTCTGCTTAAAGTTACAGCTTTCAGCGTAAAGCTTCCGTAGTTTTTAATTTACCTTCCACAGGAACTTCTGCTTAGTCATTCTTATTGCTGCAGATCGGCTCCATCCTGTAAGCACCCCAAAAGATGTACGTAAAGCCTCTTGCCTGCATATTTAAGAGAAAGCGGATATGCTCTTTTACCATTGATTTGAATGTAGCCATTTTCAGAAACCGTTATGCGAATATCTGGCATTCCGTCCATTGTTTCACCAAAAGCTATCGTGAGTTCATTGAGTGCACCGCTATCACCAGAACCACCAGCATAATCAGTGACAAAATATGTCTGCTCAAAAGTTTTGGCAATATCTATATATGTCAGGTCATCCTTTTCAAATAGCCAAGACTGGTCAATTTGAGCACCATTAGTGTCTACTGTAAGATGGTATGCTGATACTATCCTGCATTGTTTCAATGGACGTTCTATTATCACAAAGTGAGTGACTTTTATACAAATCAGTATGACCACCAAAATCAAGGTCACAGTCGTTGTGATTATTTTTTCTTTTTTTCTCATCATAAATAGACAATACACCTCCAATTTTTTGCTCCTAATAGGAGCTTTTGCTTAGTCAACGTAGTTCGCCTTATGTTTGTGACAACTTTTTTGAAAAAATCTCTGCTTTTCGTTATGTTTGTACGCTTATACAAAGAAACTCCATGTTATTTGTTGATTCTAACAAATAGCATGGAGTTTCATATTAAAATACGTTTTCAGCAATTTTCATAATCTCATCTCGTGAAATGTTTCCCATAATCGTGTTTGAAACGCCTCCTTGCTCCCAGCTTAAAATATAAACGGTGTCTCCGTTTTCGCTTGCACTCGTTCCCAAAGTTGCATCTGCTTCTCCGACCTTTACGGTTTCGTACACTGTATGCTCATTATCAAATAGGGACTGCTGCCCCGGCTGGATAATTGAACAACGGACAGTGTAGCTTTCCTCTGTTTCTTTTGACGAGTAAACATGTAAAAAGTTTTCTGCTCGTTCAAATTTCTGCGCATCGTCCATTTCAAAGCCGTCCGGCACATAATGATCGCTGTATCCATCCGGTAATCGTTCCAACGGTTCGCCGTCCACTTGATACGTCAGCTGCATCTCAATCGGCAAGAACTTCTGAATCATCGTGTAGACTGCCTTGCGGAAGTCTGCACTTACTGCAAGCGCGCCGAGAGTTAAAATTACCAGCGTCATGGCTGCAACAAGCACTCGTTTCAGCACCGGGCGGCGTTTATGCAACGCCGCTTGCAGGCGAGCATCCCATCGGGACGTGTCCGGGTAGCGTTCTTTAAGCTGCGCCGGACTTGGCAGCTCGTCCAGTTCTTTTTGTGCATCTGCACGGAGTGCCATCATCAAAGCTGCATCAAAAGAAATCTCTGTCCGCTCACTCACGGCTGTTCAGCTCCTTCCACAATAGTTTTCTTCCACGGAAAAGCCGCATCCGAACCACTTCATCCGTCAGTCCAAGCGATTCGGCAATCTCCCGGTTGGTATAGCCCATTGCCAAAAGACGCAGAGGATCACGGTACATCGGTTTCATCTGCCCAATCAGTTCTGTCAGGTGTTGGATGTTATCGGTGCTGACTACTGCATCATCCGGCACCGGGGCGTCATCTTGTGCGTCCGGGACTTCCTCCAGCGGTTCTTCTCGCTGCTTGCGAAGCATATCGTATGCACGGCTTCTACTACAACTAACGAGATAAGCAGCGAGTTTGTGACAGTTTTCTCGATGAATTTTAGAAAAATTTTTGGCAACGTACAAAAACACCTCTTGCAGTACATCTTCTGCCAGATACGAATCGCCCATAATTTTGTAAGCGGTATGGTAGACCAGCCGTTTGTAGGTATTATATACATCTATAAACTGTTCTTCGCTGCTCCGGTCATCCAGAACTGCCAGATACATTGCCAGCATTTTCGCTCACATCCCTCTTATCGGGAGGAATTATGTCAATTTGACACAATTCCTCTCTGCCCATTCATAAAAACCACCACGGCAGTTCCAGCCACAGGTTATCCATGGCCTGTTCTTCGGTCTTTTTGGCGCGGCCTTTCGTCAGGTGAAAGTATATCGCCGTGCCGATTAGCGGATGTTCCTCGCCATCGGTGAAGCCATAGCGGTACAGAAGATAGGTCTGCTCCCGCTGGCTCAGCCGTTTCAGAGCATCGTACAGTTCCCGGCGCGATTCCTGTTCTTCCATAATACTCTGCGGCTGCATGGCGTAGGGGTCGGCTATGGCTTCAATGCGCCGTAGTTGTTCCTCTCCCGGCAGAACATCGTCCAGCGAAACGCGCTGGTAGCAGACGCCGTCCTTGTCCTCCGTTACCATCCGCTGCTCAAAAGCGGCAAAGGCATCCCGCACCATGTCCATCATGGCGTTGCGGATGGCAGGAGCCGCATAGGTCAGGAACTTCATGCCGCGCGCTGCATCGAACTTCGGCACAGCTTTCCATAAGCCCAGATTGCCCGCCTGTTTCAAATCGTCCGTGTCAAGGTTCAGGCCAGCCTGTGCCAAATTCATGCTGCGAAAAAGGTCATTCGCCACCTTGCCAATAAAGGACTTGTTGTTGTCGATCAGGCTGTCCAGTGCGGTAGCGTCCCCTTTCTGTGCCAGCGCACAAAGCCGTTCATTCGTCTGCTTCATGGGCGTTTTCCTGCTCTGCGGCAGACTGCAAGATTCCCAACAGACCGTTCCGCAGCTGTTCCAGTGCTTCTGGCGTGGCTCCTTCCATGCCCGAAACACTGTCCAACATTGCATCTGTCAACTGCTCTGCCGTAATCGTTGGGTGCTGCACATCCTGCCCTTTGGTCAATTCAGTGAACATCTTCTCTGCCACTTTCTTGCTCATGGCTTCCTGTTCGGCGTAATGGCTCCCGATCCCCTTTTTGATTTCCTTGATTGCCGCCATGAAGTACATTTCAATATCATCAAGGTCGCCCTGGTACACCGGCTTTCTCCGAAGGCTGATGTCCTTTGCGGCTTTGGCTGCTTCCGGGGTCTTGACCTTTGTGCGCAGCAGGGTGCTCAATGTCGTGAGCATGGCATTCTGTGCTGCGATGCCGGATGCAAAAGTATCATCAAAATACTGCGCTATGCGGTAAGTAAGCTCTGCGAAGCGGGCATTTTCCAGCAGCAGATTGACCACCTCTGTATTGACACGCCCTGTGTAGAGGTTCTTTGCAGCTTCTACGGACAAGCCCAGTTCGGCAATGTCGTAATTTTTGCGGTCGGGGATGTTGGTTTCTCCCAGCAGGAAATCCGTGGACACATTAAACAGCCTTGCGATTTTCAGCACCTGCTCATGGGTCAGCGTCCCTTTTGCGCCGCTGATGAAGCGGCTGATGGTGCTTTTGGAGCAGCCGAGTTCCTTGGCAAGCTCCGGTTGGCTGATGTTGTGTTCTTTCATCAAGTCCGCAAGACGGATGTTGGATGGTGCGGGCAGATATTCCTGTGCCATGTGGTCGGCCCTCCTTTTTGATCTTTTTCCTCATTATAATACGCTCTGCCGTTTTGTTCAATATACGGTTACCTCTCCGCCCTTGCTGTTGCAGTCCTGCAACCAGTGAGGGCATTTTTCTTTTTCCGTTGCAGTTCTGCCGCTTTTGCGCCTTTCCTGCAAAATTTTCCGTATATTCAGGCAGGAAGCAAAAAACACCAGAGTTCCCACACGGGGATACTCTGGTGCAACACATAACACCGCCCTGCCCGGTGGCCGCAGGGTGCGCGGTTTTGCATGCATCGAGCCGCTTGTCCACCCCTGCCCGTAAAAAGTGCATTTTTTCATGGAAGAAGTTCGTACAACCTGTACGGTCTGTACTTGTACGCACCCGTACGGCAAATCGAGATAAATTAAGGCGTGTTATCGTTTATATTTCGGGTTTCCGTACACCGTACGAACCGTACAGGTTATTTGAACTCTGTACGCGATTTTTTCGGATGCGTACGGAGCAATCAAGTTCGCATTGTGCGAACTTGTCGGGGCGAGGCCCCTCCATCTTGCTGGCGCAAGACCGTTCGGTCACTTAAAAGCCCCACTGGGGCTTTCATTGCTTCGCAAACGTGAACTCGATTAACTCTCCCGCAGGAGACGTTCCCCCTCGGAGAGTCCTCGAAGAGCCCACTACACTTTGCAGCCCATAGGGATGAAGGTGTTATAGTGGGTTATTACACTTCCGAAGAAGTGCATCTTCGTTCCCGTCACCTTCCTCTGAACCCCAAAAGGAGGGATGCCCTTTGGCAAGAAATGATGGTATTGACCGCACAAGTGTCCGAAATCTCGCCGTTTCGGACAAGGCCGTTGGCAACACCCAGCAGCACAATGAACGTGAAAAGGACAGCTATCGGAACCCCGATATTATCCCCCAGCGCACCGCATGGAACGTCCATTTCAAAAAGCCTACCGCCAGCTACACCGACCTGTTCGCCCAACTGGAAGCCGCCGGAACCATCTCCACGCGCGGCCTGAAACCGGATGCCACCCACTACTGTGAGCTTGTCTTTGATGTCAACTCGGCCTACTTTGACAACCACGGCGGCTATGAGTTCGCCAAGCAGTTCTATGAGGATGCCTACAAAGCAGCCGTTCAGATCGTGGGTGGTGAGCAGTATATCCTCTCGGCAGTCATGCACGCCGATGAGATCAACCGCGCCATGACCGAAGCATTAGGCCGGGAGGTCTACCACTACCATCTTCATGTGGTCTATGTGCCTGTGGTGGAAAAGCAGATCCTCTGGTCGAAACGCTGCAAGGACAAGGCACTGGTCGGCACCGTCAAGGAGACTGTCATGCAGGTCAGCCGGAGCAAGAAGTGGGCATCCAAACCTCTGCTGGACGAATCGGGAAAGCCTGTTTTGCAAAAAAACGGCAAGCCTATCCTGAAGAAGTCGTACAGCGTCTTGCAGGACAACTTCTTCAATTTTATGCGCGCTGCCGGGTACACCGATATAGAGCGCGGCGAACGTGGCAGCACCGAAGAACACCTGACCGTCACCCAGTTCAAAGTTCAACGGGAGCAGGAACGGCTGGACAGCCTGACCGCCCAGATTGACCAGAAAGAGCAGCACCTCACCCAAACCAACAAAACCCTCTCCAAGACCGAAAAGGAACTTGCCGCTGTGCAGAAAAAGGCCACGCTCACAAAAGAAGCCCTCATTCATGCGCGCGATCTGGATTATATCGGCAAGCGCACCTTTCTCGGTAACTACTCACTGACCGAAGAAGAATTCTCCAAGCTGAAAAACAGGCCGACCACGGCTATATGATGGATGTGGAGAACCGCCGCTTGAAAGAAGAACTTTCCACCGCCAAGAAGGAAGCTGCTCATTGGGGTCAAAAGTATCATGAACTCTGGTATGAAGTGAAGCCCTATCTGGACGCTCTCCACCGTGCGCCCGAACTGGTGTGCGGCTTTCTGGAAAAGATTCTTGCCCCCAAGCAGGAGCTCACCATGAATGTGCAGCAGCGAAACCGCAGGCGTGGGCAAGATGTAGAACTTTAAGCTGAATTTTTAGATGATATGACAATATAAGGAGAAATGCTTATGGATTTTGACCGTAATTCTATGACCGTCCCTGTGCAATCTTCCGATTATACGAATAAGTTCTTGCAAAAGGACTCGAATCTCACTACAATGGAGGTGGTCACTCAAACCAATGCCGTCAAGTCTCCGACTGACAGCCCAGCAACCACGAAGCTGGTGTACACGGTGGAAAAGATCGCACGAATGCTGGCCATCAGCCTGCGCTCTGCTTACAACCTGTGCAACAGCACCACCGAATTCCGTGTCCTGCGGGTAGGCGGAAGCATCCGTGTACCGAAAGACAGTTTCGATGCGTGGCTCTACCGGGCAGCTTGATAAGGAGGCAAACAGTATGGCATATATTACGAAGCGCGGCAACTCTTACAGCGTCCGATACACTTATGAAGATGAGCACGGCAAGAGCTGCGACAAATGGGAGAGTTTTCCCACAAAAGAGGAGGCAACAAACCGAAAAAAGCAAATCGAGCATGAACTGGCGGCTGGTACTTTCCTGATTCCGTCCTCTGTGACGGTAGCAGAGTTCCTCATGGATTGGCTGCCCAAGCAGTGCAGCAAGCACAAGTGGGCCCCCAAAACCTACGAATCCAATCTTTCCACCATTCAGAACCTTATTATCCCCTATATCGGCAGCATGGAGATGCAGAAACTCAAGCCCTACCACATGGAAAACCTCTATACGACCCTGAGCAAAACGCCCTGCGGTTCGTATATCGAGGGAAAGAAGCAGGAATTGACCGAAAAGCAGAAACAGCGGTTCCTTTCCGGCACGACGATCCATGAGGTGCATCGGCTGCTGGGCACAGCGTTCCAGTACGCCGTGGAATGGGGCATTCTTGTCAAAAGTCCTGTTCCCGTGGACAGCCCCAAGAAGTCCACGCAGGAGCGCTCCATCTGGACGGTAGAGGAAATGCGGGCGGCTCTGGACAGCATGGATGACCCTATCCTGCATCTGGCAGTCCACCTCACACTGGTGGGCGCACTGCGAGAGGGCGAGATCGTAGGTCTGACCCCAGAGGATATTGACTTTGACGCTGCGGACGGCATCGGAACATTCCGTATCAACAAATCCATGCAGCGAGTGCGTAAAGAAGCCCTGAATCAGGTAGACGACGGCTGCATCATCAAGGTATTCCCGGACAAGCTGGAACGCAGCACCACTTCTCTCATCCTGAAAAGCACCAAAACGGCGTCCTCCTGCCGTACCATCTTCATGACCTCTGCTCTGAAAGAGGAACTGAAGAAGTGGCTGAATCAGCTGGCGGCAGACGAGATGAAAGATCCGGCACGCTACCATGACAGCGGAATGCTGTTCCGTCTGCCCAACGGTCTGGCTGTGGAGCCTGTGCTGATTCGCAAAAAGTTCCTCAAATGGCAGGATGCACACCCGGAGTTCCCTCGTATTGTGTTCCACGGTCTGCGGCATTCCAGTGCCACCTATCAGCTGATGATCTCTGGCGGCGATGTGAAGGCCGTTCAGGGCACCGCAGGACACGCTAC
>NZ_WKZJ01000020.1:371-18921 GCF_009679715.1 Faecalibacterium sp. BIOML-A1 | reverse complement strand
GGATTCCTATGAAAACACCAACCGTGCAAAAACCGTGCATTGACCGTGCAGACCCCGAATTTTCGGGGTTACATAACAAAAAAGAACGTCAAATCTTACGATTTGACGTTCAATATCTGGTGCACCTCGCGCACTCATATCCGAACTTTTCTCTGCTTTCACGGCTTCCCCGAAAGCGACCGTTTCTGTGCCTTCCTTATAGTTAAAGGTAATGAGAACCTTATCATCGTAGAGATAGATGGCATTGATAAAGGTATCCACCAGTGCCTGCCGCTGCTCCGGCTGGGTCATATCCAGCTTACGGAAACGGAGCAGTCAGAACCGGACGAATTCTTCTTTCATCTTCGGCTTTGCCAGCTTTTCTTCTGCAATGTGGGCTTGCAGCTCTTTCCGCTGTTCTTCCAGCGCTTCCAGCCGCTCCTTGGTGGAACTGGTCAGAATGCCCATCTGGATGGCGTTCAGCATATTGGTGATGCCGACTTCCGTTTCCTTCAACTGCTTTTCGTAGATGGGCAAATCCGTGCTTTCCTGATTTTGCAGTTCCATGACCTTGGCGATGATGGCATTCATGGAAGCGTCATCTTCTACCAGCTTCATGGTCTCGTTGACCACCAGATCTTCCAGCCACTGTTTCCGCACGGCCTTTTTATCACAAGTCTTTTTCTTCTTGGTAGCAGCACACTTATAGTAGGTGTACATTTTCCCGGTGTGGCTGACACCGCTTTCGCCAAACATCAGCGCTCCGCACTTACCGCAGTACAGCTTGGTGGTAAGCAGATAGCTTTCCTCTGCCTTATGACGGGCAGGGGCCTTTTTATTTTTCGCCAGCTTTTCCTGCACCTTGTTGAACAAGTCCTCTGATACCAGTGCCGGAATTGCATTGGGCTGTACTACATCTCGTAAACGCAGCTCGCCGATGTACCGGCGATTACTCAGCATCCGCTGAATCGTATTGTAGGACATCTCCCCGCCCATCGAGTTCTTAATGTTGTGCGCCTTTAACCAATCCCGCAGGTCAGTCATGGTCGCACCGTCCGCATACTTCTGGAACGTCTGCTCCACATACGGAGCCAGCAGCGGGTCGGGCTGGTAATGCCGGGTCTCATCGATCATGTAGCCGAACGGAATCGTGCCGCCATTATAAATACCCTTGAGAGCATTCTCGGTCATGCCGCGCACAACCTTTTCAGACAGATCAGCCGAGTAGTATTCGGCATAACCTTCCAGCACCGATTCCAGAATGATACCCTCCGGGCCAGCCGAAATGACTTCCGTTGCCGATACTAACTTCACACCATTGCGTTTCAGTTGGGTCTTGTACCGGGCACTGTCGTAGCGGTTCCGGGCAAAGCGATCCAGCTTCCAGACAATGATGACATCAAAGATGCCGCGTTCGCTGTCTTTGATCATCTGCTGGAACTGCGGGCGGTTGTCCGTTTTTGCGGAGACGGCACGGTCAATGTAATGCTTCACCACCGTGAAGCCATTCTTTTCCGCATAGGCGGTGCATTCCCGGATCTGACCTTCAATGGATTCCTCGCGCTGGCTGTCAGTTGAATAACGAGCATAGATCACAGCAGTCATGGCAAGCACCTCCATTTATACATCATTGAACGGTAATACGTTCATCAGAGCAACGTTTCGTATAATGTATATACCATACTTTGCAACGGATTGCAATAGGGAAAATAACAGCTTAACAACAACTTAAAACTATTTCTTCCACCAGTTCAAACCTACCGCTATCAGACGATTATATCGGATTCCACATTTTGGAAAAATGTGCCGCTTCCTTTACTTCGGACAGGGTGAAAACATAGACCACATCATACCAATGCTTTGCCGGACGAAAATGTTGGTAAAGGCGTACAAACTCTCCCACACAATAAGCCCGAACGGCCTGAATCCTGTGCAGTACAGAATTCAGGCCGTTCTTTCGCTTTTTAATGCTGGTATGACCAAGATAAGGAGAAACGCAATCTTTCAGGATCAGCCCAGAACCTTGACATTCTCGTTTGCAACGTCCTGCAGCTCAGCCAGCAGGTCGATTGCGTCCTGACCGGTCACGATGAACGGATCGTTGAAGTTGATGGCCTGCTGATCTGCGGCGTACTTCTCGTTGTTGTTCGCAACGTCCTCGCACAGAGAAGCCAGATAGGAAACGATGCCTGCATCGGTGCCCTTGGGTGCCAGCCAGACGTAGTAGTTGTTAAAGTTGTTCTCCACGTAGCCGTTCTCGTTGATGGAGGGGGTATCCGGCAGAGCGGAGCAGCGGTCACCGATGGTGCACAGAGGCACAACGTCGCCGTTCTCAACGTATTCCTTCGCGGTCAGGTACGGCACGAAGCAGACATCCACGTGGCCGCCCACCAGAGCTGCGATACGATCGGAACCATCGCCGCCGTCAACGATGTTGCACGCGAAGCCGGCCTGCTGCAGCAGCAGAGCGTAGACGTGGGTGTTGCCGCCGGAGGACATGCCCATCTTGATGGAGTTGGGGTTGGCCTTGGACTTCTCCAGCAGGTCTTCCATGGAGGTGATACCGGAAGCCTTGTTGGCAAACAGCATATCGCCGGGGGCACGGCCAAAGACTGCAATGACCTCAAAGTCTTCGTAGCTGTACTGGCAGGTGCCGGAAGCGTAGTTGTTGACCAGAGCGGCACTGTTGGTGCCCAGAATGGTGTAGCCATCGGTGGGGGTGCTCTGATACTGGGTCAGAGCAACGGAGCTGTTGGAACCAGCCATGTTGGTCACGGCGATGGACTGGCCGAACGAAGGCTCCACATACTGTGCCATCAGGCGGTTGTTCAGGTCGGAGTCACCGCCGGGGTTGAAGCCGACCACAAGGCTCATGGAAGCGTTGGGGTAATCGGCAGGCTTTTCGGCGCTGCCAGCGGCTGCGGTGCTGCCGGCAGTAGAAGCGGCAGAGGAAGAAGCAGCGGTGGAGCTGGAAGAACCGCCGCAGGCGGTCAGGGCAGCAGCGGCACCCACAATACCCATAGCGGACAGGAACGAACGACGCGAGATCTTTTTCATGGTAATTTCCTTTCTTCTTGTGTTTCTTGACAGACGCTGCACAACAAGCGTCTGGTATGTATTCGGATCACTCCTGCTCCTCGGCAGCGGCAACCGCAGCCTCACGCTCGGCAGCACGCTTGTTGGAACGCAGGCTGAAGATGATCATCACAACGGTGATCACCAGAATGACCAGAGCGATGGGGTGATGCAGCAGCTCTGCGGGGCCGCTGGTCATAAAGGACTCTGCACGGCGGAGGTTCTTTTCAAAGATGGGTCCCAGAATGAAGCCGATGGCCACGGGCATGATGGGCAGCTCCATGGCGCGAATGACAACAGCGATCAGGCCGAAGATCAGCAGGCACCAGACATCGAACATGCGGTTGGAGCAGCCAAAGGCACCCACACAGCACATGCACAGGATGATGGGCATCAGCAGGCCCTGCGGAGCGGAAAGGATCTTGACGAAGCCCTTGATGCCGAACAGCATGAAGATCATCATGAACAGGGAGGACAGGCCGATGATCAGGTAGATGGAGTACATCAGTGCGCCGCTCTTCTCAAAGATCAGCGGACCAGGGGCGATGCCGTGGATGATCAGGCTGCCCAGCAGGATGGCTGTGATGCCGTCGCCGGGGATGCCAAGGGTCAGCAGGGGGATCATTGCGCCGCCGATGGCAGCGTTGTTTGCAGTTTCAGAAGCCACGACGCCGTCCATAATGCCGGTGCCGAACTTTTCAGGAGTCTTGGAGCGGTTCTTGATAGTGGTGTAGGACATGATACCGGCAGTACCGCCGCCGATGCCGGGCAGGATGCCGATGCCGGTGCCGATGGCGGCTGCGATGAAGAAGTTGCCGATCTGGCTCTTGAACTCCTGCCAGGTGAAGCCCAGACCATGGATCTTATCCACGGTGGTGTTCTGCTGCATGATAACTTTGGGTTTCACGACCTTCTGGGCAACGCCTACCACTTCAGGGATGGCGTACAGGCCGATCAGGACCACCAGCTGCTGGAAGCCGGACTGCATGTTCACGCTGCCGAAATCGTAGCGGACGATGCTGTCGAAGGTGGAGATGCCGAAGGTGGAGAACATGACGCCCAGAAGGGCAGCTGCCAGACCCTTGACCATATCCTTGCCGGCCAGTGAGATGACCAGCGACAGGGAGAAGATGGACAGAGCGCAGTACTCGAATGCACCAAACTTGATGGCCACTGCAGCCAGATACGGTGCAATGATGATCAGAGCGATCAGACCAAAAATGGTGCCCAGGAACGAGAAGAAGATGCCGGTGCCAAGTGCCTTGGCACCCTCGCCCTTGCGGGCCATGGGTGCGCCGTCGAAGGCGGTGACCATCGAGGCAGGCGTACCGGGGATGTTCAGCAGGATCGAGGAGACCAGACCGCCGGAAATACCGCCGATGTACAGAGCCATCAGCAGGGCAATGGCGCGGCTGTCACTCATTGCAAAGGTCATGGGCAGGCAGATCGTAACGGCCATGGTAGCCGTCAGACCGGGAATGGCACCGAAGATGGTGCCGATCAGAGTGCCCACGGCCACCAGAACGACGCTTAACGGGTCGCTCAGGACCATGGAAAAACCTTCCATCAACATAATCTGTACCTTCCCTCCTTAAAAGATTCCCTTCAGGATGCCCTGCGGAAGCGGCATCTTGAAGCCGTACTTGAACATGGCGTAAATGCCCACGGCGCACACCAGTGCGAAGACCACGGAAAAGCCCAGCTTCCGGTCCTCTTTGTAGGTCAGGATATTGAACTCTGCAAACAGGAACAGGAAGGTGGAGATCAGGAAGCCCACCGGCTGGATCAGGGCGATGTAGACCAGAAGCACCACGAACATCTCCACGACGGCGCGGTTGTCAGCCCAGAAGCCCTTGGCCGCATCCGATGCGGTCTTTTTTTCCGGTGCATTGCCCGCTGCCTTTTCCGCCTTCATCACGTGCAGGCCGCGGACGATCAGCACGATGCCGAGGATCAGCAGCAGCACGCCCCACAGCTTGGGCACGGACGAGGCGTTGAGGAGCGATGCGGAAAGCATCTTTGGGATCTTGATCATCGCTGCACCGATCAGGTAGGCGATGGCAAAACCGCCCAGAACGATGCCGCTGAACAGATCGTTCTTCCCCTTATTGTATTTTTCGTATTTCATAAGCTGTTCTCCCTATTTTTCTTTACAGGCAGGGCGGCTCCCGACAGCCCGTATTACTTATCAGCCCACTTGGGATGATCGTAGACCTTCTTATCTGCCACGAAGGGCCACTTTTCGCCGCGGATAACGGCCAAGCAGCCGTCCACGCACATATTGGCCATCTTAATGACGGCTTCGCGGGTCTGTGCGGCGGAGTGGGGGCTGACGATCAGGTTGGGGGTGTTCAGCAGCGGATCATCCGGCTTGGGCGGCTCGTTGCAGAACACGTCGGTGCCAGCACCGGCAATGGTGCCGGCCCGCAAAGCTGCGCACAGGTCGGCTTCGTTCACGATGCCGCCGCGGCTGCAGTTGATGACCAGAGCGGTCTTTTTCATGGTGGCCAGCTCGGCTGCACTGATCATGTCGCGGGTCTGGTCGGTCAGGGGCACATGGACGGTGACGATGTCGGCCACCTTCAGCAGCTCCTTGTAATCGGCGTAATATTCAGCACCCAGAGCCTCGATCTTGTCCTGACTCATGAAGGGGTCGTAACCGGCCACTTTCATGCCCACGCCCTGACAGATCTTTGCGGTCTCGCGGCCAATGGCACCCAGACCGATGACACCCACGGTCTTGCCTTCCAGCTCGAAGGCCTTGTGGGCACCGCGGATCTCCCAGTTGCCCTTCTCGGTCTCCACCTGACCCTCGTAGAGGTTCTTGGAGAGGGCAAACATCATAGCCACGGCATGTTCTGCCACACTGCGGTTGTTGGCACCCGGGGTGATAACCACGGGGATGCCCAGCTCAGTGGCTTTCTTCACGTCCACGGAGTCGTAGCCCACACCGGTGCGGCCAATGACCTTCAGTTTGGGACTGTTCTCAATGGCATGGGCATCGCACTTTGCGATGCGGACGATCAGGGCATCAGCGTCCTGCATGTCGTCTAAGTAGTTATTGGGGTCCGGATTATCTTCTGCAATGATCTCGACCTGACCGTTGGTGTCAGCCTTCAGCTTTTCGATGCCTTCCGGGCAGATCGACTGCGTCATAACAAATTTCATAGTGTTTCTCCTTCAGGTCCTGTTTTTTCCGAAGCTTGCGGCGTATGCGATGGAATTCACCAAGCTCAGCTCGTTGCTGGCGCCGGTACCCGCCAGTGCATAGCCTGTGCCATGGTCCACGCTGACACGGACGATGGGGAGGCCCAGAGTGATATTCACACCCTCCACGGCCTTCCAAGACTGCTTCTCGCGGTCATACACAAAGCCGACAGTCTTAATGGGGATGTGGCCCTGATCGTGGTACATGACCACCACGATATCGTACCAGCCGCCGATGGCCTGACTGAATACACTGTCCGGGGGGCAGGGGCCGATAGCATCAATGCCCTCGGCCTTGGCGGCATCGATGGCGGGCTTGATCTCCTCGATTTCCTCCCGGCCAAACAGTCCGTTCTCACCGCAGTGGGGATTCAGACCGGCCACAGCCACCTTCGGATGCTCAATGCCCATATCCTTGCAGACCTTGTCAGCGATCTCGATAACTTCCAGCACGCGGGCCTTCTTCACCCGGTCGCATGCTTCCCGCAGCGACACATGGGTGGAAACGTGGACCACACGGAAATCGTGGTGAGCCAGCATCATGGCGTATTTCTTGGTTCCGGTGTACTCGGCATAGATCTCAGTGTGGCCGGAGTAGTGGTGGCCTGCCATATTGATGGCTTCCTTGCTCAGGGCGTTGGTCACAGTGGCCTGGATCTCTTTCTTCATAGCCAAGTCGATGACCTTGACCACATACTGGAAGGCTGCCTCGCCGCCCAGAGCGCAGGGGCCTACGTCAAAGGCCTTCGGGTGCTCCTCTGCCAGCGTATCGGGGATCTTGTCTTTGGGCACGATGCCCAGATCGATCAGATCAATGGTGCCGTACTCATAGCGGCCCTGTGCGGGGCTTTCCACCAGATTCAGCTTCAGGTCGATGCCGTTGACCTTTTGGGACACGGCCAGTGCATATTCCATGCAAGAGCGATCCCCCACCACCAGCGGCTTGCAGGTCTTGTAGACCTCCGGATCGTTCAGCGCCTTCACGGTGATCTCCGGTCCATTGCCAAAGGGGTCGCCCATAGAAATACCAACGATAGGACGCTCCATCCTTGTTCCCTCCTGTTTTCAGATCAGGCCATGCCCTTTGCCTTGTTCTCTTCCAGCACCTTGCGCAGGGCCTCAGTGCCCTCTTCGCTCAGGTAGGAGAAGGGACGGCGGCACTCGCCCACGGGGTTGCCCAGCAGAGCAGCGGCCTTCTTGACCACGGTGTTGGGGTTGCCGTACTTGAACACGGCACGGAAGCTTGCGATGGAATCCTGAGCGGCCTGTGCTTCCTCGATCTTGCCTTCCACGAACAGGTTGTAGATAGAGGACAGGACATGGGGGTAAACGTTGGAGCAGCCAGCAATGCCGCCTGCACCGCCGGCCTGCAGGGACTTCAGGATCAGGGAGTCGTTGCCGGACAGGACCTTGAAGCCCTTATCCAGATCTTGGGTCAGGCGGATATAAGCCTGCAGGTTGTCCCAATCGCCGCTGGAATCCTTGGCACCCATGATGACATCAACGTCCTTTGCCAGCTTGGCAACGGTTTCGGGCAGCAGCTTGTTGCCGGTACGTGCGGGGATGTTGTACAGCACGATGGGAACATCCACATGCTTTGCCACTTCCACGTAGTGGTCGTACATCTCTTTCTGAGAAGCCACGGCGAAGCTGGGGGTGATGATGGACAAGATGTCGGCACCCAGGTCGGCAGCACGCTTGCTCAGCTCAATGGTCTCGCGGGTGGTGATGCAGCCGGTACCTGCGTAAACGGGAACACGGCCCTTGACCTGATCCACACAGGTCTCGATGATGGCCAGCTTTTCGTCAAAGGACAGTGCGTAGGCCTCGCCGTTGGTGCCAATGGGGAAGATGCCGTGGACGCCGCCCTGGATCAGACGCTCGATCTGCTGGCGGAGGACTTCCAGGTTCACGGTCTCATCGGGGTTCATGGGGGTCAGGATGGGGGTGATGATGCCTTTCATAGGAACGTTCTTCATAATCGCTTTCTCCTTTTTCATGTAAATTTATGTTTTTCTGTTCACGCGGTTCAAATAACTTCCAGGTAAATATTGCGTGCGTCCTCGGCTGTGACGGGACGCATGTTGTTCACCAGCAGACGCTGCTGCTGCATACCGGCCTCCACCAGGCCGTCCAGATCTTCGGGCTTCACGCCGAAGCCCTTGTAGCTGGTGGGGATGTCCAGATGCTTGACGATTTCTTCCAGCCAGTGGATAATGTAAGCGCTCTTCTCTTCCACGGTGGTGCAGGTCTTTTCGCCGTGGACGCAGCGGTCATAGGCTTCGGCGAATTTCTCACGGCAGACGCTCTCGTTGAAGCGCATGACGGGCACCAGCAGGATGGCGTTTGCAACGCCATGGGCCACATGGTACTTGCCGCCCATGGGGTAGCTCAGGGCGTGGACGGCGGTGGTGCCGGAGGCTGTGATGGCCACGCCGGCGTAGAAGCTTGCGGTCTGCATATTGATCTTGGCCTGCACGGCTTCGGGATCATCGCAGGCTTTTTCGATGTTGTTCAGGATCAGATCCAGTGCCCACATGGCATACATATCGCTGAAGGCGTTCGCCTTGTTGCTGGTCCAGCACTCAATGGCGTGGCATAGGGCGTCCACACCGGTGGAAGCCGCGATCTTGCGGGGCAGCTTCTTGATCATGATCGGGTCGAGGATGACGTAATCCGCGATCATTTCCGGATTGACGATGCCGATCTTGACTTCCTTTTCCGGCACCGCCACGATGGCGTTGGGGGTGGCCTCGGCGCCGGTGCCGGCGGTGGTGGGGATCATCAGGGTCGGAACACACTTGTGTGCCCGCAGCGGGGTGTCCAACAGTTCCTTGACGCCGTATTCATCAGTTTTGAGCAGCGAAGCCAGCTTTGCGATATCCATCACGGAACCGCCGCCCACAGCCACGATGAAGTCCGCACCCGATGCCTTGAAGGCGTCGATGGCGGCCTGTGCCTGCTGGTAGGAAGGTTCTGCGGGCAGCTCATCGAACACGACATATTCTTTGCCGGCCTGCCCGATCTTCGCCGTGACCAGATCCGCCAGACCGGTGGCTTCGATGCCCTTATCGGTGAACACGGCCACCTTTGCGGTGTCCTTGACCAGGTTGGTCAGATTGTCCAGGCTGTTCTCGCCTCCGAACACCGCACCCGGCATTCTCAATGTGTACTGCTTCAGCATTGTCTTGTCCTCCTTGCTTTGGTTCATTCCTCGATGGTTCGATTCAGTTTGTTCAGGATCCGCAGGAGCTGGTCGCTGGGGCCAAACCCTCCGGACTTGGAAAGTACATATCGTTTTTGTCCCCTGCAGGTAAAGCTGGAAAGGACAACGCCCGGATCCATCTCACAGATGGGATGAAGCTCCGCCACGCCAAGTTCGCCCATGGTCTGGATCAGCACATCGCCGCCCGTGATCATCAGGGTGCGGCAGGTGCCGCCCGCTCCCGGCCCATCCGCTTCGATCAGGTATTTTGCCGTCCGGCCGATGGAGTCCGCGATGCGCTGCCGCATCTCTTCCACCTTCATCTGCCGCTGTTCGGCGTACCGCCGTGTGGAGCGGTTCCCGTCGGCATCGTTGGTATCGATGATGATGCAGTCACTCCGGCTCACCGCCTCGGCCATGGCTTTCAGCTTTTCTCTGCCCGCCGGGGTCTCCCAGTAGTGATCCTCCAGCTTCTCTTCCGGGGTCAGCCGCAGGCGGAGGAAGCCGTTCTGTTCGGCTTCGTCCAGCTGGGAGAGGGTGATGGGATTCACGCTTCCGCAGATCACCAGCAGCCGCTTGTCCAACCGGGGCTGCCGGGCTGCCCCGGTCCGTTCCAGACCCAGCAGACCGGGCAGGATGGCCGCGAAGCCTGCGCATCCGGCCAGCGCCCTCAGCTTTCCGTTCTGCCGGAGCACTTCGCCGGTCCTGCGGATGTCTTCCACCGACTTTGCATCGCAGATCTGGATGCCCGGGCCTTTCAGCCGGATGGGTTCTCCCGGCTCCGCCGTAACGGTGGGCAGCCCGCTCTGCTCTGCAATGATGGCTGCCACATCGGAGTTCCGCACCGGCTCGAAGGGATCCTGCCCGAACACGCTCTGGGCTACCGGCATTCCTTCAATGAGCTGCTGCCCATGCTCCGTGGTCCGGTTCATCTGGGGGAAGGCCGGTACGAAGAACAGCTGCCCGTCCGGGCTTTCCTCCGCCACCGCTTCCAGCTCGGCTCCGATGTTGCCCCGGAGCGCGGAGTCTGTCTTTTTATAAATGCAGGGCACCTTCATGGCGAATGCCCGCCGGGCGATGGAGGCCACGCACGCCTTTGCCTGCTGCGGGGGGATGTGGCGCGTTTCCGCATCGATCACCAAGACTTCCGTTTCATCGGCAAAGCGTTCAAGGTCTGCATGGGGATCGGTCAGCACCACCGTTGTGGCACCGGTCTTCGAGATCTGCACTCCGGTGTCCAGCGCTCCCGTAAAGTCATCTGCCAATATCAAAAGTGTAAACATTGCTGATTCACCGCTCTCTTTTGCTTGCCTTTTCTTTGCTTCGGTGGCCCTATTATAGCCAAAAGCCGGGCGGTTCTCAATTTCTGTTTGTGTCATTATGAAACGATTTTTATTTTTTATCAAATTTTGTTCGCCAAAATCGTTTCATTTTAGAACGTTTCCGCTTTTCCGTCTGGCGTGCATCGTTGCATTATGTTACAATTTTATTCGGAAAGCTCCCATCTCGTTCCGTTTTGGAACGCATTGGGCAAATCTGCTGTTTTTTCCCATCGTGAGGAGGGATCTGCTTGGAAGAGATTCGCATTTTAGGGATCGCGCCCTTTGAGAGCATCCGTGCCGCCATGGAGCGCGTGGCGCGGGAAGAGTTTCCCGCGGTGCGCTTTGAAGCGTACACCGGCGACCTGGAGGAGGGCGTCAAGATCGCGCAGCGCCTTTCCAAAGAGAATTACGACGTTGTGATCTCCCGCGGCGGCACCGCAGAACTGCTGAAGAAAGAAACGACCCTGCCGGTGGTCGAGATCACCTTTTCGGTTTACGACATCCTGCGCGCCATCAAAATGGCCGAGAACTACAACAGTCTGTATGCCATCGTGGGCTTTCCCAGCATCACGGGGCCGGCCCATACGCTGTGTGACCTGCTGCGCTTCAACACGGACATCGTCACCGTTCACAGTGAGGCCGAGGTGCGCTCGGCGCTGGAGCGGCTGAAGCTGGGCGGCTACAGCATGGTCATCTGCGACAATGTCACCCACAGCGTCGCCCGGGAGCTGGGATACAGCGCCTTTCTCATCACCAGCGGCGCAGAAAGCCTGCATGCCGCTTTTGAACATGCGATTGACATCTCGAAGGAGTACCGCCGGATGCGCCGGAAGATTGCACTGCTGCAGAATGCGGTGCGGCAGGCGCGGGGAAACGTTCTGGTGTTCAACGAGAAAAAGGAGCTGTTCTATACCACTGAGGACTCTGTTCCTGAAAAGATCCGGGATTACTTTGTCCAGCGCATCGGCGACCTGAGTTCCGGGGCGGTGCGGCAGTTTTTGTACACCGACGAGCTGACCTACCTGCGGGTCACAGCCCAGGCCATGACCTTTGCCAATGAGCAGTTCTATGTGTTCTGCTACACCCAGACGATCCTCTCCCGTAAGTCCATCAATGCGGGCATCTATCTTTATGAACATAACGAGGTTCAGCACCTGTTCCAAGACAGCTTTTTAAGCATCAGCGGTGCCATCCGCCCGCTGGAAAAGCGACTCTCGGCACTGGCGGCCACGGCCCAGCCGGTGCTGATTCTGGGTGAACCGGGCACTGGCAAGCAGCAAATCGCCAAGGCGCTCTACCTGAACAGCCCCTATAATAAGAACCCCTTTGTGGTCATCAACTGCGCCACCCTGAACGAAAAGGGCTGGGAGTTTCTGTTCAATTCGCCCTCCTCTCCCCTGCTGGAAAACCACACCACCATCTATTTTCAGGACATCGGCAAGCTGGCCTACCGGAACCTACAGGAGCTGCTCTATTACTCCAACCAGATCTCGCTGAAGACCCGGGTGTTCATGATCTTCTCCTGCATCGTTTCCCAGCAAAACGCCCCGGCCCCCACCATCCAGAGCTTTTCCTCCGAGATGGGCTGTGTGGGGCTTTCGGTGATTCCCCTGCGTTCCCGCGCCGACGAAATCCCGTCGCTGGCCAATCTCTACCTAAACAGCCTGAACGCCACCCTTGGCAAGCAGATCATCGGTCTTGCCCCCAATGCCATGGATCAGCTCATCCATTACAGCTGGCCGGACAATTTCACCGAGTTCAAGGCAGTGCTGAGCGAGCTGGCGGCCTTGGCTTCCTCCTCTTACATCCTGAACGATTCTGTCACCGAGGTCTTGCTGAAGGAACGAACCCTCCATCATGTGGAGGCTTCCCCCACGGCGGAGAATCCCTTCAGCGGGAAAACACTGGATCAGATTATCTCTGCCGCCATCAACCAGACTCTCTCCGACTGCGGCGGCAATCAGACCCTTGCCGCCAAACAGCTGGGCATCAGCCGGTCTACCCTCTGGCGGCACCTGAATTAAAAGCACCCCTCCTCGAGATCCTTTGATATTTTCCAACTTTTCTCCTAAACCATACCATGCATACCTTCTACATGTTCTTCTCCTAAGAGAACACGCCAGTCCTTGCCATACCGGACTGGTGTGTTTTTATAATGTGTCATACTTTCACCACTTTACCTCAATAAATTTTGCAAAAACATCTTGACACACCGCACAATCCATGATACTCTCTATCGCAAATTCCGCCGTGTTAGCCACGAATGACTGCACGTTGAGGGTTTATTCTCCATGAAGATTTTTACCGCCCCGCAACACACCCGATTCATTTTGCCGCTTACTTCACCCGACAAAATCCATCGCTATGCTGCATGGGCGGTATTTTTCTTTTACGGGAAACGCACCTTGACAATTTCATGAGCTGTCCGAACGTGATACCGACTTTTCGTCAACGCTGCTGCACAAACAGGGGCAGGAACTTCGTTCGGAGCAAACGGTGATTAACATACATGAGCAGAATCCCTCTACTTATTTTTGCGTCTTAACAATTCGGAAACATTTGTTGATAGAGCGTTTTGAGCGCAGCGGTGGAGGGCAAGAACCGTCCCGTGGCCACAAATTTTCAATTCTTGAAAATTTCCTGTCCATCCGGGACTTCACTTCTCAAACTCTTGCGAGTTTTCTAAGTGATCTTGTTGGGGCGTGCCTGCCCCAAACCCTGCTCATCATTCGTGCCTTGCGGCACGAATGGAACGGCGTGTCGTGCTTTACATAACTTCACCGAGGAGTTATCGAACAGACAGGAGGTACAATGACCAAAACGAATGTTCAACTGACCCCTAGCAATTCCCAGCACCACGACACGCCGAACAACAAAACGCACGTCATCAAGTTCCGTGTGACAGCGGAAGAAAAAACGTCACTGGAACTCACTTGCAAACTCCTGAATCTCTCCCTCTCCACTTTTATCCGCCGCGCCATCCACAACGTTAAAATCGAGAAAACGGTCATCGTTGCCGGTGGTGGCGAAGAAACCCTGACCGCCGTTTCCACCCTGCTTGCCCAGTGCAGCAAGGTGGGCAGCAATCTCAACCAGCTTGCAAGGCACTTCAATTCCGGCGGTGCGGACACCGAGCAGATCCGGGCGAAACTCCTTGACGAACTTGCAGACCTGACCGCATTCCGGCTGCACACCGAGAAAGTTCTGGGTGAACTGTATGGCAACGCTCAAGCATATCAGCTCTAAGAACTCGGACTACACCGCCATCGAAGTGTATCTCATTTACCAGCACGATGAATTTTCCGGCAAGGTAATTCTGGACGAACAAGGCCGACCCATGCTGCGGGAATCCTACCTGCTCGACACCCTTGAGTGTGGCGATTTCTCGTTTGCAACGGCCTGTCTGCTGGCAAACCGCAAGTATGGTAAGAATACCCAGCATGGTGATATCAAAAGTCACCAGTATATCATCAGCTTTGACCCACGAGATGCAGCCGACAACGGCTTGACCATGGAAAAGGCACAGGCACTTGGCCTGAAATTCTGCGAAGAAAACCTCCCCGGTCATCCCGCCATCGTCTGCACTCACCCGGATGGGCACAACCATTCGGGAAACATCCATGTCCACATCGTGATCGGCAGCGTCCGAACACGAGAAGTGGAGCGCAAGCCCTATATGCAGAAGCCCCGCGACTGGCTAGAGGGCATGAAGCACTCCAGCACCGCCCAGACCATGCGGCACCTCCGTGTCGAGGTCATGGAACTGTGCGAGGGTGCTGGACTGTACCAGATCGACCTACTCAACGGCTCGAAAGAGCGCGTGAGCGAGGCCGAGTATTGGACAAGGCGACGCGGACAAATGAAACTTGACCGTGCGAACGCAGCTCTTACCGCAGCTGGACAGCCGCCCCGGCAGAAGAAGTTTAAAACTTTGAAGGATACTTTACGGAGACAGATTTCGTCTGTATTGTACCGTGCCACGAGCTTTGAAGAATTTTCCGACAGGCTCATGCAGCAGTATGGTATTGCCGTCAAGGAAAGCCGTGGACAGCTCAGCTATCTGCCTACTGGCAGAACGAAGTTCATCCGAGCGAAACATCTCGGGGACAAGTTCGACAAGGCAGAAGTGCTTGCTGCCCTGAACGCAAACGCTGAACGCAAACCCAAGGCGCAGTTCAAGCAGGATATCATCGGGAAACTGATCGACATCCAGTCGAGGATGACCGAGGGCAAAGGCATCGGCTATAAGCGTTGGCTCACGAAACACAATCTCAAAGTTATGGCACAGACCGTGAATCTTCTGCAGAAAAAGGGCTTGACCGACGAGGACGCCCTGAACCAGCGCATCGCCGAACTGGAAACCAAGTATCACGACTCGCTGGCGGTGGTGAAAGACCTCGAAGGTCGCATGAAGGCCAACAAAGAGCTGCGCTATCATGTCGCAGCCTACGCCAGCACCAAGAGCGTCGCACAGCAGTTAAAGACCGCCAAGCGACCTGCAGTCTTTGAGGAGCAGCATCGTGCAGAACTGACAGCGTACCGGGCGGCAGCAGCCTATTTCAAGGCAAATGACCTCACCAAGCTGCCCAGCCCGAAAAAGCTGGAAGCCGAGTATGCGCAGCTGGCATCCGAAAAGGCAAAGTTCTACGAGCAGTACAAGGAAGCTAAAGAGGAACTGCTCAAACTGAAAACCGCAAAGCAGAATGTTGCGTCCTTTTTCCGGGAGGAAGAACCGGCGCAGCAGGAGAGATAAAGGAGTGTGCGTATGATCAATCTGAAAATCGACCCGGAGTTCCAGTCTCAGATTCCTCCTCTGACCGATGATGAATTTAAGCAGCTTGAAGAAAATATCCTGAAAGAGGGCAAGCTGCTCTCTCCTTTGATCGTTTGGAATAACACCCTTGTTGATGGTCACAACCGTTATACAATTCTTCAGAAACATCCCGAAATCTGCTTTTCTACCATGCCGCTTCCCTTTGAAAGCAGAGAAGAAGTCCTCGCATGGATCTGCAAGAATCAGCTGGGGCGGCGCAATTTAACCCCGGAGCAGAAGAAGTTCCTCATTGGAAAGCAGTACAGTGTGGAACATCGAAAGCCCGGTGGAAATGGCAATAACCAGTATACGGCTGCTGCCAAAGAACCTGTTCAGGAGGAATTGTGTCAAATTGACACAATTCCTCCCACCTCTGCGGAAGTGAGCATCCGCAAGCAGATTGCGGAGCGGAACAATGTCAGCGAATCCTACGTTGCCCGGTCTGAAAAGTTCATGCGTGGCGTGGAGATTATGGAACAGATGGTGCCCGGTATGCAGGAGAAAATTCTGTCTGGGCAATTCAAAGTCCGTGATGCTGATATGCACCGCCTCGCCAGAGCTGATTTTCCGAACCGCAAGCAAATCGTGCACGAGATTCTGCACCCAGAAGACCGTTCGGCTCCGCAGTCGAGCTACTCACACTACTCTGGAATCAACTACTCAGCGCTGGAAGTCGCTGTCCGGCGGATTCAGCAGGACTTTGATTTTTTGATGAGATACTTGCCTAAGCTACCGGACGATTCCTACGCCAAAACTGAAACGCTAAAAATCCTCAAGCAGCACAAAGCGTATATGGCACAGTTTGAAGAAATGCTGAACGATAAAGAAATCGCATAACGACAGGCACTTGTAAGCCATCAATGAGCCACCAGCCGCAAGTGCAGGGTGGAAAACTTCCGCGCCCTTGCGCCTGATAAAAATTGGAACTTTGATTTTCTCGCCCGACTTTGCCACGGTAGGACGATCAAAGGAGCGTGCGTTTGAACAAAAAGAAAAAGTCCACAAATACTTTCCCTTATCCCGATGAAGTCATTGACCGTCTGGCGCGGGCATTCTACCCGGCCATCCTTGCCTGCTGGAACAGCGAGGAAGGCCAGATGGAGTTTGCCGCGTGACAGGCGGAACAAGCTCATCACACCACCAGCAAAGAAAAACAGAGCGTTCCCGACTGCTGGGTATCCGTAAAACAGTTTTCGAAAAATGACACGGCAACTGCCTGTCAGGATTGGTTACGGAGTACCCGGCTAGGCCGAGGAAGCATCAAGTCCCATGTCCGCACCGTTAAGGTGTTGGGTATGGGGCTTTTTGCATTTCAGGAACGTATACACCTCTGGAAAGGTGTAACACACTAGACTTTGTACCAAAGTCGTGTGCCAAGGGTGCTGCGCCCCTTTGGAATCCCTGCTCACATCGCCTGTGGGCGATGTGGATTCGCCGGACAGAAAGCTCTCACAAAAGGCATACCCGGTTGTCTGCGGCGAGAAAAAGGCACTTCTGCGGAAGTGTAATAACCCACTATGACACTTTCATCCCTGTGGTCTGCAAAGTGTAGTGGGCTCTCCGAGGGGAAACGGTTGTATAGGGGGCGTTTCGGGCGAATCGCTGCGTACGTGCGTACGGAAGGTTGGTACGCACGTACGCAATAAAACGGCCAAGTTCTCCTATATAGGGGTGTTCTTTCATCGGAGAGTATGGTATACTCGGCTTAGCCCAGTAAATCGAAATTTTCGGAGGCAAAGATTATGAAGAAAAAAGCAACAATAGTGTCTGTTATCATTGGGATTCTTGCTGTAGCTGCAATTATTGTATTTTCTGCATACCGGTCTTCGGAATCCTATAGAAAGGCAAAGGCAGCAATACAGTGGGACTGCTCTGTGACCTGTACAGAAGAATCAACTTCTGCTAAGTATGTAATCACATACTCTGATGTAAAAGTTTTATCCAAAACAGGTACACTAACAATTCAAAATAAAAATGATTTTGACATTGTAGTTCATTTGCTTTGCGAAGGTGAACAGGAAGTCGTATCTGACAATATTCCGGCGAACAGTTTTTATTCTTTTACGAATGTTACGGATAAAGAATATACGGTGGGTATTCATGCGGATGTTGGTGTAGCTGCTGACATTAGGGTCGTTGTATATGATGGAAAAGACACAGAGCCATATACCAAATAGCGCGACTAGCTAAACTCGATAAAATAGTACTTGCAGAGGTGAGCATATTTGAAAAAACATCAATGTCCATGTTGTGGGCATTTTACCTATACTGTTCCACCGGAAGAAGACTGCGGGTATATTTGCCCCGTTTGCTTTTGGGAAAACGATCCATTTATTGCTTCTGATGATGACCCCAGCGACTCAAACCACGGAATAACTCTAAACGAAGCAAAAGCCAATTATTTGGAATTTGGCGCCTGTGAAGAAGAAATGTTGCGTTATGTTCGTCCGCCCGAAAGCGATGAGAATGGACACTCGTAACCCAAACTTCTAGTTTGCCGTACTCGCTCTAAGCAGGGTTTGGGGCAGGCACGCCCCAACAAGAAGCTGTCCCAAAGGGGCAGGAAATTTTCAAGAATTGAAAATTTGTGGCCACGGGACGATTCTTGCTCTCACGAAAACCCATACTTTTTGAAAAAACGCTTTTCGCAGCCAAAGGAGGATGCACCATGAAAAAAGAGATCGAAGCCTTTGTCAACGCAGCCAACGAGCAGGAGTTGGAAGCCGCATGGAATAACCTCTCGGCAGAGGAACAGCGGATTTTCGAGCAGCTCATGGAGGAAGACTCACCCGAAGATGCACTGGCATTTTTCGCCCAGCTGTATGACGATACCCCGAAGGAGCAGGCCAGCGAAACCGTGAGCATCTCCGAAAATGAAATCTATTTCAAGCGGCAGCCCTTGACCGAAGAGCAGAAGAAGCACGGCTCCTATGTAGATGAGAACGGCAA